>CANRIF010000071.1 GCA_947630645.1 uncultured Oscillospiraceae bacterium
CCACAGCATCCCTTCCAGTGTAGCACATGACCTTGGAGAGGGTCACTAATAACTACTACTTCATAATACAAGGAGGATATGAACAATGCGATACGGAAAGATCAACGTTGAAAGTACAGAGGTGTTTTACAGAGAAGCCGGCGCGGCAGACGCCCCTGCGCTCGTGCTGTTTCATGGCTTTCCCTCGGCCAGCCATATGTGTGCATTGGCCTGCTGCGGCAGAGGACAGCAGAAGATACCTGGCAGGTGATACAACAGCGGCTGGCAGAGCAGCGGCTCAAAATCCGGCAAGAGTATGGAGGGATACAAATGTGGCAACCAGAGAAAGAATTTATCTTGAAAGATGGGCGAAAGGCTGTATTGCGTTCGCCGGAGATCTCTGACGTAGAAAAATATATAGGATTTTTGATCCAGCGGGCCGAGGAAACAGACAATATGTTACGGGACCCGGATGAATGTGATCGGCCGGAGGAAATATCCGATCAGATCCGACAGGCCAATGGTTCTGCCGCCGAAGTGTTTCTCCTGTGCGAAGTGGAAGGGAAGATCGTGGGAAGCTGCGATATGTCTCGCAAGCTCCTGCGGAAGATCCATCACAGAGCCGAACTCTCTCTCTCGGTGTCTTGAAAGATCATTGGGGACTTGGCATCGCATCCGCTATGCTTCGGGAACTGATCCAGAACGCGAAAGAGCAGGGAATAACACAATTGGAACTGAATGTATTTGAGGGCAACGAGCGCGCGATGAGATTGTATGAAAAGTTTGGATTTGAAGTTGTGGCGGTCCGGCCGAACTGTGTTCATTGGAGTGATGGGAGCAGGTTGAAAGCCTATACCATGTTTTTATCTTTGGAATGAATCCACCTTGTGGGCTGCAAAAGGAAAGGACACGTCGTAGGACGTGTCCTTCTTTTTGGAATACTGTGCTTTATTTCCCCTTGCCGACCAGGTGTTCGCCCACCTGGTACACGTCGCCGGCGCCCACGGTCAGCACCAGGTCGCCGGGCTGCACGCTGGCCCGCAGGATGGACTCGATCTCGTCGAAGGTGGGCCGGAAGATGCTGCCCGGTATCTCCTTGGCAAGGGAGGCGGAGGAGATGCCCAGGGTGTTGGTCTCCCGGGCGGCGTATATCTCCGCGAGAATGGCCCAGTCCGGGCGCTTGAGTTGCTCCACGAAGTCGTTGAACAGGGCGTTGGTGCGGGAATAGGTGTGGGGCTGGAAGATGACGATGGTGCGCTTGTAGCCCAGCGGCTCCACCGCGTCCAGCAGGGCCTTCAGCTCGCCGGGGTGGTGGGCGTAGTCGTCGTACACGTCCGCGCCGTTATACTTGCCCTTGAACTCAAAGCGGCGGTTGGCGCCCCGGAACCCGGCCAGGCCGTAGGTCACGGCGGTGGGGGAGACGCCCAGGGTCATGGCGGCGGCCGCCGCGGCCAGGGCGTTTTTCACGTTGTGGATGCCGGGGACCTGCAAGTGCAGGTGGGCGAAGAACTTGCCATGATCCAGCACATCGAAGTCCGTCTGGGCGCCCCGACTGACGATGTTCACCGCCTGCACGTCCGCCTCGTCCGTCAGGCCGAAGGTGACCACGCGCCGGTCCAGGTCCTTCAGAGCGTCCATGGTGTTGGCGTCGTCCCGGTTGGCGATCACCGTCCCGCCGGGGGGCACCAGCCGGGCAAATTTCCGGAAGGAGGCCTTGACCGCCTCCAGGTCGGCAAAGTAGTCCAGATGATCCGCGTCGATGTCCAGCACCACGGCGATGGTGGGGAAGAAGGCCAGGAAGCTGTCGTAGTACTCGCAGCTCTCCATCACGATGGTGTCCCCGGCGCCCACCCGGTGTCCGGCGTGGAGCAGGGGGAGGGTGCCGCCGATCATCACGGTGGGGTCCTTCTCTGCCGCCATGAGGATGTGGGTACACATGGAGGTGGTGGTGGTCTTGCCGTGGGTGCCGGAGATGCACAGGGCGTTTCTGTAACGCTTCATCAGCGCGCCCCAGGCCTGGGTCCGCTCGAACACAGGCACGCCCAGGGCGCGGGCCGCCTGGACCTCGGGGTTGTCGTCCCGGGCGGCCGCGGTGCGGACCACGAAATCGTAGCCGGTGTTGATGTTCTCGGCGTGGTGGCCGATGTTCACCCGGATGCCGAGGCCCTCCAGGTGGACGACGTTGGCGCTGTGCTGCATATCGCTGCCGGAGATGACGAGCCCCTCGCCTTGCAGCACCTCCGCCAGGGGGGACATGGACACGCCGCCGATGCCGATCAGATACCCCCGCTTGCCGGGCTTTAAGTATTCGTCAAATGTCAAAGTCATCTTGCAAACCCCGTGTGTATTTATGTGCCGTTATGTCGATCTAGTTCATTATATTCTCCCCCCGTCGATTTTACAAGTGCAAATTCGGCCGCGAAAAGGACCTGCCGCATATCGCCCGCGGCGGGCCCTGTCCGTAGTTTTCAAAGCTGGCGTATCAGCTCCCGCCGCAGCCGGAGGATGATGCGCTTTTCCAGGCGGCTGATGTAGCTCTGGGAGATGCCCAGCAGGTCCGCCACCTCCTTTTGGGTCAGCTCCTCGTAGCCCTCCAGGCCGAAGCGCATGAGGATGATGGACCGCTCCCGCTCGTCCAGCCGGTCCACCGCCTCCATCAGCAGCTGCCGCTCCACGTCCTCCTCCAGAGGCTTGATGACCTCCTCGCCGTCGGTGCCCAGCACGTCCGAGAGCAGCAGCTCATTGCCGTCCCAGTCGGTGTTCAGCGGCTCGTCGATGGATACCTCCACCCGCCGGGCGCTGCGCTTACGCAGGAACATGAGGATCTCGTTTTCGATGCAGCGGGAGGCGTAGGTGGCCAGTTTGATCTTCTTGTCGGGGTTGAAGGTGCCGATGGCCTTGATCAGGCCGATGGTGCCGATGGAGATCAGGTCCTCGATGTTCACCCCGGTGTTCTCGAACCGCCGGGCTATGTAGACCACCAGGCGCAGGTTGTGTTCAATGAGGCTCTGGCGGGCCTCGTGGTCGCCCTGGACCAGGGCGGCGATGGCGGCCTCCTCCTCGTCCTTCTCCAGCGGCGGGGGCAGCACGTCGCTGCCGCCGATGTAAAAGATGCGGCAGGCGGGCTGTAAGCGGAGATGCAGCTGCACGAGCAGCCGTTTCAGCCTGTTCACGGGAAATCTCCTTTCATTGTGGGGATCAGAGGACAGCGTCGTAAGCGCCGTCGGTGCCGAGGGGGGCGGGGGCCACGGCGGCGACCAGGTCCCGGCGCACCTGGCCGTCCACCGTCACCCGGTCGGGCCGGAAGCAGAGCAGCAGCCGGTGGCCGCCGTCCACGCCGGAATAGGGGAGCAGCCGGGTGCCGGGGATACGCAGCACCGCCTCGTCGGGTGGGCCGCGGAGCAGCGCCGCGTCCCGGGCCGGGAACAGGGGCACCAGCGCCCCCGCCTCCGCCACGAAGGCCGCGCAGCCGGTGACCGGGTCGTAAAGGCCGTTGCCCGTGTCCTCCAGCGCCCGCAGGGACACCGTCTTCCCGGCCCGCTCCACCGTCATGTCTAGCACCCGCCGGCGGGTGTTTTTGGCCCCGCCCCGGTACAGCAGGCTCACCGCCGCCCAGCACACCGCGAAGGCCATCAGCAGCACCCGCATATCCAGCCGGAGCGGGCCGCGCCCCCCGCCCCGGATGAGGCTGGCGGCGTACACGGCCCCGCCGAACAGGGCCGACACCCCCAAGAACCCGGCGAAGCACCGCCACAGCCGCCGCTGGCCGCCGAAGGCCGCCAGGGTCATGGCCCCGGCCAGCACCGGGTACATGGCCGGCAGCCGCAGCCACCCCAGCCCCGGCAGCAGCCCGGCCGCGCTCCACGCCGCCCCCAGCGCCGCCCCCAGCAGGAAACGGCCCCGGCGGTAGGGCAGGGCGCAGACCTTGGCCGTGCCAAGCAGCAGGAAATAGTCCACCGCCAGCTCCAGCGCGAACAGTTCGTCCAGGTAGATGGTCCTCATGGTCCCATCTTATGCTCCGCGCCGTGCGAAGCTGGTTGAAATCGGCAGGCGGATGTGGTAAAATTTGATGGCGGTGAAAAAGGGCCGCGGATGTGGTTGAAAATGTAACCTTTCACCCGTACAATGGAAGAAAAACGGAGGATGTCCGGATGGATAGACCTGTATACCGCCGGGTGCTGCTGAAGATCAGCGGCGAGGCCCTGGGCGGCGAGGCCGGGCGCGGCCTGGATTTCGGCGTGATGCGCGCCGTGGCGGACGCTGTGAAGACCTGCGTGGAGATGGGCGTGCAGGTGGGCATCGTCACCGGCGGCGGCAATTACTGGCGGGGCGCCAAGGACGGCGGCGGGAAGATGGAACGCTCCCGGGCCGACCAGATGGGGATGCTGGCCACGGTGATGAACAGCTTGGCCCTCGGCGAGGTTTTGGAGCAGCAGGGTGTGTCGGCCCGGGTGATGTCCATGCTGGATATGCCCCGGGTGGCGGAGAGCTACTCCTACGGCCGGGCCATGCGCCATTTGGAAAAGGGCCGGGTGGTGCTGTTCGCCGCCGGCAGCGGCAACCCCTATTTCTCCACCGACTCCGCCGCGGCGCTGAAGGCCGCCGAGATCGGCGCGGACGCGCTGCTCATGGCAAAGAACATCGACGGCGTGTACACCGCCGACCCCAAGACGGACCCCGGCGCCGTGCGTCTGGACCGCATCGGCTACGGCGAGATACTGGCCAAGGACCTGAAGGTCATCGACGCCGCCGCCACCAGCCTTTTGCGGGACAATGCCATCCCCACCATGATCTTCGCCCTGGACCCGCCGGAGAACATCGTCCGGGTGGTCCGCGGGGAAAAGATAGGCACCGTCGTGGACTGACGGGATGCCTCCCCTGTGCAAGGGGAGAAGTGATCGCCGGCCCAGAGCCTCCCCTGTGCAAGGGGAGGTGGCGCGGCAAAGCCGCGACGGAGGGGTTGTCGTCGGAACGAGCTGCACATCCCTCACTCCGGCGCAAGCGCCAGAGTTCGTCCGTTCCGCTGTTCCTCCTCTCCCCACGAGAAACGCTTCGCTGGTTTCTCGCGGGGGCCCCCAAACAATCCCCCAGTCTCCGGCTGCCGCCGGAGCCAGCCCCCTTTGCACAAGGGGGCCTAAGAAGAGTTTTTTATCAATAACGATCAAAGGAGGACCTGACTATGTCGGAGCTGAAAGAATTTGAAGAGAAGATGAAGAAGGCCAAGGAGTTTCTGTCCGGGCAGTTCGACTCCGTGCGGGCCGGGCGGGCCAACGCCGCGGTACTCAACGGCATCACCGTGGATTACTATGGCACCGCCACCCCCATCAATCAGGTGGCGGCCATCTCCGTGCCGGACCCCCGCACCCTGGTGATCACCCCCTGGGACGGCAGCGTCCTCAAGGCCATCGAGAAGGCCATCCAGGCCTCCGAGCTGGGCATCAACCCCCAGAACGACGGCCGGGTCATCCGCCTGGCGTTCCCCCAGCTGACCGAGGAGCGGCGCAAGGAGCTGGCCAAGCAGGTGCGTAAGTACGGCGAGGAGGCCAAGGTGGCGGTGCGGAACATCCGCCGGGACGCCATGGACAAGATCAAGAAGCAGCAGAAGGCCGGGGATATCACCGAGGACGACCAGAAGGACCTGGAGAAGGACCTGCAGAAGCTGACCGACGACAATACCAAGGACATCGACAAGCTCACCGAGGCGAAGGAAAAAGAGCTGTTCGCCATATGAGTGCCGAGACAAAGAGCGGATTGGCGGGAGGGCCTAATTGGCTCCCCCGCCATGAGTATGTCAAAGAAATGGATGATAAACAGGCAGGGGGGAGTTCGAGGGGGGCGGGAGCCCCGCCTCGAATGGGATCTGACGCCCCGCGCCTGCGCGGCGAGCAGAGCGAGGACTTTTGCGGAGCAAAAGTATCGGCGTCATTAAATATTCCCCGCCATATCGCCGTCATCATGGACGGCAACGGCCGCTGGGCCAAAAAGCGGGGCCTGCCCCGCACCGCCGGCCACACCGCCGGGGCGGACAGCTTCCGCCGCGCCGCCCGGTACTGCCGGAAGCTGGGGGTGGAGTACCTGACGGTGTACGCCTTCTCCACGGAGAACTGGAAGCGGCCCGAGGACGAGGTGGCGGGCATCATGGGCCTGCTGGAGCGGTATCTGCGCCAGGCCCTGCGGGACATGGAGAAGGAGAAGATCCGCATCCGCATTTTCGGCGACCTGGCCCCGTTCAGCGACAAGCTGCGGACCATGTGCCAGGAGTGCGTGGAGCGGTCGAAGGTCTATTCGGGCGCCAACGTGAACATCTGCCTCAACTACGGCGGCCGGGACGAGATCGTTCGGGCGGCGCAAAAATGGGCGGCGGATGGCTGCCCGGCGCTGACGGAGGAGCGGTTCGGCTCCTATATGTGGGGCGGGGACATCCCCGACCCCGACCTGCTCATCCGCCCCGGCGGGGAGAAGCGCATCTCCAACTTCCTGCTGTGGGAGTGCGCCTACGCGGAGATGTATTTCTCCGACGTGCTGTGGCCGGACTTCGACGAAAAGCAGTTCGACAAGGCCATCGAGGCGTATCAGCACCGGGAGCGCCGTTTCGGAGACGTGGGGAGTGGACTGACATGATAAGATCTGTTTCTGTGCTGGGGTCTACCGGGTCCATCGGGCGGCAGAGCCTGGCGGCGGCGGAGCGGCTGGGCGTCCGGGTGGAGGCCCTCACCGCCCAAAAGAGCATCGGCCTGCTGGAAGAGCAGATACGTAAGTTCCGGCCCTCCTTCGCAGCGGTGTACGACAAAAAAGCCGCGGCGGACCTGCGGGTGGCCGTGGCGGATATGGACATCGAGATCGGCGAGGGCATGGACGGCCTGCGCCGGGCCGCCACGGTGGACTGCGACGGCGTGGTGACGGCGGTATCCGGCTCCGTGGGCCTGCGGCCCACCCTGGACGCCATCGCCCAGAGAAAACGCATCTGCCTCGCCAACAAGGAGACGCTGGTGTGCGCCGGGTCCATCGTGATGGCGGCGGCGCGGGAGCAGGGGGCCGAGATCGTGCCTGTGGACTCGGAACACTCGGCCATCTTCCAGTGTCTGGAGGGCCGGCGGGAGCAGCTGCATAAGATATTGCTCACCGGTTCCGGCGGGCCTTTCCGGGGCCGGACCCGGGCCGAGACGGCCTCCGTCACCCCGGAGCAGGCGGTGCGCCACCCCAACTGGCACATGGGGGCCAAGATCTCCGTGGACAGCGCCACCATGATGAACAAAGGCCTGGAGTTCATCGAGGCCATGCACCTGTTCGGCGTCAAGCCCGACGATATCCAGGTGGTGGTCCACCCCCAGAGCGTCATTCACTCCATGGTGGAACTCATAGACGGCACAGTGCTGGCCCAGCTGGCGGTGCCGGACATGGGCCTGCCCATCCAGTACGCTATGACCTGGCCGGACCGGGCCGAGTCCCCCTACGAGCGGCTGGATTTCTGGCGGATGGGGGACATGACCTTTGAAGCGCCGGACCTGGCCAAGACCCCCTGCCTGGGCCTCGCCATGGACTGCGCCCGCCGGGGCGGGACGGCGCCGGCGGTGATGAGCGCGGCAAACGAGGCGGCGGTGGCGCAGTTTTTAGCGGGGAAAATAGGGTATAATGACATCTATGACCAGGTGGCGGACGCGGTGGCGCGGATGCCCTTCGTGGCGGAGCCGAGCCTGGACGACATCCTGGCCGCCGATGCCGAGG
>CANRIF010000072.1 GCA_947630645.1 uncultured Oscillospiraceae bacterium
AAATCCGGTTGGGCGCCGCGCGTTGTTTTTATGTGTTTTTATCGGAAAGGAAGTCAAAATGGAAAAAGAAGCCAATGCGTTCCTGGGCGGCCAGAGCGTGGGAAAACTCATGGGAAAGTACGCCGTGCCCTGCGTCATCTCGCTGCTGGTGGGGGCGCTTTACAACATCGTGGATCAGATATTCATCGCCAACGCCGCCTATCTTGGCTCCTACGGCAACGCCGCCAACACGGTGGTCTTCCCCCTGACGGTCATCGCCTTGGCCGTCGCCGTGATGATCGGGGACGGCTGCTGCGCCTTCGTGAGCTTGAGCCTGGGGAGAAATGAGATGTCCGAGGCCCGAAAGAGCGTGGGGAACGCCGTGGTCATGACCGTGGTAAGCGGCGTCGCGCTGTGCGCGCTATACCTTCTCTTTGCCGACCCCATCCTGGCCCTGTTCGGCGGCACGGTGAACGGCGAGACCTTCCGGTATTCCCAGGAGTACTTCTTCTGGATAACCCTGGGCGTGCCGTTTTATATGTTCGGCCAGGCCATGAACCCCATCATCCGGGCGGACGGCTCCCCCAAATTCGCCATGGTGTCCATGCTGCTGGGGGCGATAGTTAACATAATTCTTGACCCGGTGTTCATCTTCGCCTTCCGTTGGGGCATGATGGGCGCGGCGGTGGCCACGGTGCTGGGCCAGGTGGTCACGGCGGCGCTGGCGGTGTGGTATCTGGCCCGGATGCGGCTGGTCCGGCCGGCGCGGGGCGACTGGCGCATGGACCGCCGGGTGGCGGGGCGGACCCTGACCCTGGGCGTCACCAGCTTTTTGTCCCAGATATCCCTGGTCATGGCCATGGCCGCCGTCAACAATATGCTGCGCCGCTACGGCGCCCTGGACCCGGTGTTCGGCCAGGAGCAGTATGCCCAGATCCCCATGGCGGTGGTGGGCATCGTGATGAAGTTCTTCCAGATCGTCATCTCCGTGGTGGTGGGCATGGCGGCGGGGTGCATCCCCATTGCGGGCTACAATATGGGCGCGGGACACAAGGACCGGGTGCGGAGCCTGTTTACCCGGCTGCTGGTGTCGGAGGCGGCCGTGGGCGCGGCGGCGCTGGTGGTCGTGGAGTGCTTCCCCGGGCGGCTGATCGCCGTGTTCGGCGCGGCCAACGAGAGCGCCTATTATACCGATTTCGCCCTGCGTTCTTTCCGGATATACCTGGGCATGGTGATGTTCGCCTGCGTGAACAAGGCCTGCTTCATCTTCCTGCAGGCCATGGGCAAGGCCCTGGCCTCTACGGCGTTGAGCATGGTGCGGGAGGTGGTGTTCGGCGTGGGCTTCGCGCTGCTCCTGCCCCGGTTTTTCGGCCTGGACGGGGTGCTTTGGTCCATGCCCGTGTCCGACGCGCTGACCTTCCTCATCGCCGGGGCACTGATCGGACGCACCTACAAGGAACTGGCCGGCGGGACAAGGCCTGCACCGCATCGCCGGCGGGCGCTGTCAAGGGCGTGATGCGAAAAAAGGAACGACGACGTTCTCGCCGTCGTTCCTTTGCTCCCGGCGCGGACCGGCGAGAGACGGAAAAAGCCCGCGATCCCTAGGGATCACGGGCTTTCCGCTGTTGGCACGGCATGAGGGATTCGAACCCCCGGCCTTCTGGTCCGTAGCCAGACGCTCTATCCAGCTGAGCTAATGCCGCTCATGCCCAAGTATGATAGCATAAGCCCGGCCAGAATGCAAGGGGTATTTTGAAACTTTTTACAGCCCCAGCGTGCCGGCGATGTTGTCCATCACATCGCCCATGGACTTGATGGCCTTGCCGATGTTCATCTTTTTCTTCTTCGGCGCGGCCACCATGCCCACCACGGAGCCGACCATCAGGCCGACCCCCATGCCTTTGACAAACGACATATTATTCATGCTTTACCCCTCTTTCCTGGCTAGTATTTCCCGCCAAATCATGATATATTTAAGACAGGACCAAATTTTAAGGAGCGGACTATGATCATCAGTATTTTGGCCGTGGGCGACGTGTGCGGCGCGCCCGGGCTGGCCTTTTTGGAGAAGCGCCTGAAGACCATCCGCCGGGAGCGCGGCATTGCCTTCACGGTGGTCAACGGGGAGAACGCCAACGTGGTGGGCGTCACGCCCGAACAGTGCGACCGCATCTTCAACGCCGGGGCGGACGTGATCACCCTGGGCAACCACACCTGGGTGCGCTGGGAGCTGAAGCCGTACCTAGCCGACAACGTGCGGATGCTGCGGCCCATCAACTACGCGCCCCAGTGTCCCGGCCGGGGCTTCGGCGTGTACCGCACGCCCTTCGGGGAGATCTGTGTCATCAACGCCCTGGGCCGGTTCACCCTGGACACCAACACCGACAACCCCTTCGTGGAGGTGGATATGCTCCTGCGGGAGCTGGACCCGCTGCCGAAGATCATCCTGGTGGATATGCACGCCGAGGCCACCAGCGAGCGCCTGGCCATGGGGTACTTCCTGGACGGGCGGGTCAGCGCCGTGTGGGGGACCCACACCCATGTGCAGACCTCGGACGCCTGCGTGCTGCCCGGGGGGACGGGGTACATCAGTGACCTGGGTATGACCGGGGCCAGCCACAGCGTGCTGGGCATCGACGTGACCCAGTCCGTCAACAAGATGCTGGGCGACCCACCCATGCGCTACAAGCCCGGGGACGGGGACGGGAAGATGGAGTGCTGCGTGTTCGACATCGACACGGAGACGGGCCGGTGCGTGGGCGTGGAGGCGCTGCGGATACTATGATACGGATATTACACGCCGCCGACCTGCATCTGGACTCCCCGTTCCAGGCCCTGGGCCGGGAGAAGGCGGCCCTCCGCCGGGCCGAGCAGCGGCAGCTGGTGGGGCGTATCGGGGCGCTGGCCCGGGAGCGGGAGGCGGACCTGGTGCTGCTGGCGGGGGACCTGTTCGACGCGGACGAGCCCTATTCCGAGACGGCCCGGATGCTGGAGCAGACGCTGCCCGCCATGGGCGTGCCGGTGTTCATCGCGCCGGGCAACCACGACTGGTACGGCCCCCGCTCCCCCTGGGCCAGGCTGGAGCTGGGCAAGAGCGTATATGTGTTCACCGAGAGCGAACCGCAGTACGTCGAACTGCCGGACAAGGGCGTGCGGGTATGGGGCGCGGCCTTCACCGCCAAGCACCGCCAGCCGCCCCTGGCTGGCTTTCACGCCGAGCGGGCCGGGGATATGCTGGACGTGATGGTCCTGCACGGAGAGGTGGGCGAGGCCGCCTCGCCCTACGGGGCCATATCGGAGGCGGACATCGCCGCGAGCGCCATGGATTACATCGCCCTGGGCCACCAGCACACGTACAGCGGCCTGCGCCGGGCGGGGGAGACCTTTTACGCCTGGCCCGGCTGCCCGGAGGGCCGGGGCTTCGACGAGACCGGCGAGAAGGGCGTGATCCTGGCCGAGGTGGCCCGGGGCGCCTGCCGGGCCGAGTTCATCCCCCTGGGCGGGCGGCGGTACGAGGCGCTGGCGGTGGACTTGACGGACAGCGGCGATCATGTGCAGACGGTGCTGGACGCGGTGGGCCGGGACGGATCCCGGGACGTGTACCGCGTCACCCTGACCGGGGAGCCGGCCTTCCCGCCGGACCTGGCGGCGGTGCGCGGCGCGCTGGAGGGGCAGTTTTTCGCCCTGGAGCTGCGGGACGAGACTCGCCTGCGCCGGGACGTGTGGGACGGGCGGGAGGCGCTTAGCCTGCGGGGCATCTTCCTGGCCGGCCTGTGGGAGAGATATCAGCAGGCCCAGTCCGACGAGGAGCGGGCCGGCGTGGAGCTGGCCGCCCGGTACGGCCTGGCGGCGCTGGAGGGCGGCGAGGAGCCGCCGCTGCCGTGAGCGGAAGGAGGCGCGGGATGAAAAAGACGGAGAAAAAGACCGAAGGGGAACTGCGCTTTTCCTGGGCGGGGGACATGGTCCCCCGGCCTGTGGGCCCGGGCGAGGCGGCGGACTATCCCCGTTACCGATGCGGCACGGAGCGGATCGAGTGGGTCAGCCGCGCCTTGGATGGGGACGGCGAGCCCGTGGCCACCCGCACGCCGGAGCCAAAGACCCATGTGTTCCCGCTGGCGCCGGGCTTCGTGGCGGCGGGGCGTCTCTACGCCGGCCTCGGTATGCTGGCGGCGCGGCAGGACGGCGTCTGGGGCCGGGACATCTACGGCCGCCAGGTGCTGTGCCTGCGGGAGCGGTTCCCCTGCTTCGACAGCGCCGATCTCCTGTACGAAAAACGCTATTTCCGCTGGTTCTTCCTGTATGAGAACGGGAAGCTGACCCGGGTGTTCCACACCGACGAGACCGCCACGGTGACCGTGACGGAGGACGTGCGGGACGTGGAGAACGGCTGCTGGGCGCAGATGCAGCGGGAAGGGGTATTTTCGTAAGTTTGCTTCTTGTGAGGATTTTCGCATGATCATCAAAAAGATGACCGCCCATTTTGGGGCGCTGGAGGGGAAGAGCCTGGAGCTGGGCCGGGGGCTGAACGTGCTGTACGCGCCCAACGAGAGCGGCAAATCCACCTGGTGTGCCTTCCTGCGGACCATGCTCTACGGCCTGGACACCGCCCAGCGGGCGCGTCAGGGCCAGCAGCCGGACAAGGTGAAGTACCGCCCCTGGAGCGGCGCGCCCATGTCCGGCAGCATGGACATCGAGACGGACGCCGGGCCGGTGACGCTCCGCCGCTGGACGGAGCGGGCCGCCCAGCCCATGCAGGCGTTCGCCGCCACCGTCACCGGAACGGACGAGCCTGTGCCGGGCCTGACGGGCCAGGACGCGGGCCGGACGCTCACCGGCGCGCCCCGGGAGGTATTCGAGCGCAGCGCCTTCATCAGCCAGTCCGGCATGGGCGTCACCAACGACCCGGAGCTGGAAAAGCGGTTCGCGGCGCTGGTGTCCTCCGGGGACGAGGGCCAGTCCTTCTCCGAGGCGGAGGGACGGCTGCGTGCCTGGCAGCGGCGGCGTTCCGGCCGGAAAGGCGCCATCCCGGAGGTGGAGGCGGACCTGGCCCGCGCCCAGGGTGAGCTGGATCGGATCGACGCCGCGGCCCGGACGGTGGAGCAGCTGGAGCGGGAGTTGGGGGAGGCCCAGACCCGGCAGACGGAGCTTATCCGGCGCATGGAACAGGCCCGGGCGGAGGCGCGGAAAAACGCCCTCGCCGCCTATCAGGCCGCCAAGCGGGACACGGAGGAGCGCGCCGCCGCCCTGACCCAGGCCCAGCAGGAGCGGGACCGGGCCGTGGAGGCCCTGGGGGGCACCCCCTTCGGCGCTATGGGGCCGGAGCAGGCGCAGCGGCAGGTCCGGGAGGATGTGGACCGGCTGGAGGATACGGCCGGGGCGCTGGCCGCCCTGCCCCGGGATTGGATGCCCCTCATCCCCCTGGTCATCGCCGGTGTGCTTTGGGCAGCATCGGTGTTTTTGCCCGGCTACATCGCCGTCATCGCCGGCGGGGCCGTGTTCCTGGGGGCGGCCGTGGGCGCGTGGCTGTGGCGGCGGCGCATCCGGGACCGGCGGCAGGCGCTGGAGGCGTCGGCGCGGCATATCCTGGAGGGCTACGGCGCCCAGGAGCCGGAGGACATCGAGGACCTTTTGGAGGAGTATAAGCAACTCTGGCGGCAGGCCCAGACCGCCTCGGCCCGGCGCAAGCGGGCGGAGGAGGCCCTGGATGGGGCCCGGCAGGCACAAAAGGCCGCCGAGGAGCCGGTGCTGAACGGGCTGGATTTCGTAAACGGCGACAACGAGGCCGCCCGGGCCACCCGCGCTGTGGCGGATGGACAGGCCCGCATCGAGCAGCTGCGGGAGCGGCGTGCCCAGGCGGAGGGACAGACAAAGGCCCTGGGCGACGCCATGGTGCTGCGCTCCGCCCTGGAACAGGGCTGGCAGCGCCGGGACGCGCTGGCGGGCCAGGATCGGGCGCTGGCGCTGGCGCTGGAGGCCATGGGCCAGGCGGACCTGGCGCTGCGGGAGCGGTTCTCCCCGGAACTGGCCCGGAAGGCGGCGGCCCTGTTCGGCCGGCTGACGGGCGGGCGGTACGACGAGATCACCCTGGCGCGGGACCTGTCGGCCAAGGCGCGGCGGGCCGGTGACGCGGTGGGCTGGGAGACGGATTACCTGTCCCACGGCACCCAGGACCAGCTGTACCTGGCGCTGCGGCTGGCGCTGTGCGAGCTGGTGCTGCCGGAGGAGCAGGCCTGCCCCATCGTGCTGGACGACGCGCTGGCGGTGTTTGATAACGAGCGGCTGGGCCGGGCGCTGGACCTCTTGAAGGAAGAGGCGGAGAAGCGGCAGATCCTGCTGTTCTCCTGCCACGAGCGGGAGAGCGAATACTTTGCCGGAACGGCCGGCGTGAACGTGCAGAGGCTGTGAGCGCGGCCGGGGGAGACCCGTTTTGAAAGCCTCCCCTGTGCAAGAGGGCCATGAGCGGTGTGCCTGCGGCGTACTGCATGGGAAGCCTCCCCTGTGCAAGGGGAGGTGGCGCGGCTTCAGCCGCGACGGAGGGGTTGTCACGTTTGGGCAAGACAATCCCTCAGTCAGCACTTCGCGCTGACAGCCCCCTTTGCACAAGGGGGCCATATAAGGAGTATCACTATGTTTGAATTCACCGTCCCGTGCCTGTTCGGGCTGGAGGGACCCTGCGCCGACGAGCTGCGGCGGATGGGCCTGGAAAACGTCCGGGCCGAGAACGGCCGGGTCCGCTTTTCCGGCGACGGGGCCGCCTGCGCCAAGGCCAACCTGCGCCTGCGTACCGGGGAGCGGGTGCTGCTGCGGCTGGGCACGTTTGAGGCAAAGACTTTCGACGCCCTCTTCGAGGGAGTGCGCGCCCTGCCGCTGGCGGACTTCATCCCCCGGGAAGGGCAGTTCCCCGTGAAGGGCTACTGCCTGGACTCGGCGCTCCACTCGGTGCCGGACTGTCAGCGCATCATCAAGAAGGCCGCTGCCACCGCCCTGGGCCGGGCCTACCGCGCGGATTGGCTGCCGGAGACGGGGGAGATGTACCAGATGCAGTTCTCCCTTATAAAGGACCGGGCGGAGATATACCTGGACACCACCGGCGCGCCCCTCTATAAGCGGGGCTACCGGCCGGGCCATGTGGCCGCGCCACTGCGGGAGACCCTGGCGGCGGCGCTGGTGGGCTTTGCCCGCTACCGGGGCCGGGACGGGTTCTGGGACCCCTTCTGCGGCAGCGGCACCATCCCCATCGAGGCGGCCCTGATCGCCCGGAACCGCGCCCCCGGCCTAAACCGGCCCTTTGCCGCCCAGAAGTGGGGCTTCATCCCCCGCCGGGTCTGGACCGATGCGGCGGCGGAGGCCCGGAGCCTGGAGTATCACGGGGACTACCACATCTTCGCCTCGGACATCGACCCCAAGGCCGTGGTCCTGGCCCGGGAGAACGCCCAGCGGGCCGGGGTGGAGATTGACATAACTTTTTCTGCGGCCGACGCCCGCACAGCTCCCGCCCCCTGGGAGACGGGTGTGATCGTGTGCAATCCGCCCTACGGGGAGCGGATGCTGGAGCGGCAGGAGGC
>CANRIF010000073.1 GCA_947630645.1 uncultured Oscillospiraceae bacterium
AAGACCCCCTTCTACGCCGAGATGGGCGGCCAGGTGGCCGACCACGGCGCCATCACCGCCGGGGACGCGGTGTTCACCGTCACCGACGTGCAGAAGAACAAGGGCGGCAAGTATATGCACTACGGCAAGGTGTCCGGCGGTGTGCTGAAGCTGGGGGACACGGTGACCGCGTCCATCGACACGGACCGCCGCAAGGCCGTCATGCGCGCCCACTCCGCCACCCACCTGCTGGACAAGGCCCTCCGCACGGTGCTGGGCGATCACGTCCATCAGGCCGGCTCCCTGGTGGAGCCGGACCGGCTGCGCTTCGACTTCACCCACTTCTCCGCCATGACCGCCGAGGAACTGGCCCAGGTGGAGCAGATGGTCAACGAGGCGGTGCTGGCGGGGTACGACGTACACACCGACGTGCTGCCCATCGAGGAGGCCAAGAAGCGGGGCGCCATCGCCCTGTTCAGCGAGAAGTACGGCGACACCGTCCGGGTGGTGGACATGGGCGAGGGCTATTCCGTGGAGTTCTGCGGCGGCACCCACCTGGACAACACCGCCAAGGTGGGCGTGTTCCACATCGTCAGCGAGTTCTCCGTGGCCAGCGGCGTGCGGCGCATCGAGGCCGTCACCGGCCGGGCGTCTCTGGAGGTGCTGCACCGGCTCCAGGAGCGGCTGGTCCAGGTGGCCGCGGTGCTGAAGGTGCGGCCGGGCGAACTGGAGGGCCGGGCGGAGGCCGTCATGGGCGAGCTGAAGGGGCTGCATCAGACCGTGGAAAAGCTGAAGGCCCGGGAGACCTCCGGCGAGACCGAGCGGCTGCTGTTCGGCACCCGCCAGGTGGGGCCGCTGCGCGTGCTTACCGCCACCGTGCCGGACGCGGATGCGGCCCGGCTGCGGCAGATGGGCGACATCCTGCGGGACAAGGCCGCCAACATCGTGGCGGTGCTGGCCGCGGACAACGGCGAGAAGGTCACCTTCCTGGCCGTGTGCGGCGCGGACGCGGTGAAGGCCGGCGTGAAGGCCGGGGACCTGGTCCGCGAGGTGTCCGCCGTCACCGGCGGCAAGGGCGGCGGCAAGCCGGAATCCGCCATGGGCGGCGGCTCCGACGTGCTGAAGACCGACAACGCCCTGGCCGTCGTGGACGATTTCGTGGCGGCGAAGCTGGGACTATAAAAAGGAGGAAGACCATGAGCGACTGCCTTTTCTGCAAGATCATCGCGGGGGACATCCCCTCCGCCAAGGTGTACGAGGACGAGCTGTGCTACGCCTTCCGGGACATCGCGCCCCAGGCGCCCGTTCATGTGCTGGTGGTGCCGAAGGAACACATCCCCTCCTGCGACGGGGTGGACGACGGCAACGACGCCCTGGTGGGCCATATCTTCACCGTGATCCCCAAGATCGCGGCGGCGGAGGGCCTGACGAACGGCTACCGGGTCATCTCCAACGTGGGGGCGGACGCGGGCCAGACGGTGCCGCACCTGCACTTCCACATCCTGGGCGGACGGCGGATGCCGGATCAGATGGTCTGACCGCGCCGGCGGCGCGCTGCCCGGTGCAAGAGAACGATGCGTAAACTGGCGTGGACGGCGCTGGGTCTCACCCTGGGGGTGGGGCTGGCGGAGTATGTCCTGCCGGTGGGAGGGCTGCCGTATATCGCGGCAGCTCTCGCGCTTTTGTGCCTGCCTGCCCGCCGGCTGAAGGACCGGGGCCGGACGGCGCTGTGCCTGCTCTCCGCGGCGGCGGGGCTGTTCCTGTGGTGGGGAGAGTGGACCGTGAAAGTGGCCCCTGTCATGGAGATGGTGGGGCAAAAAGTCACGGTCGAGGCGCGTGTGACGGACTATGTGGAGCGGCACGACGATTACGAGCGGGTGGAGGTCCGGGTGCTGTCCGGCGCGCCGGCGGGCAAGGGGCTGCTCTATTATTACGATGGGAGCCTGCCCGAGTTGGAGCCGGGGGACGTGATCCGGGCGGAGGTGCGCCTGACGGACCCGATGGTGCGGCAGGGGACCCGCTCGCGGCTCTACACCTCCCAGGGGCGCTTTATCCTGGGCTACATCCAGCCGGACACCCTGGCGGTGACGGGCCGGACGCCCGGGGCCGGGGCGCTGTACTTCCCCAAGCGGCTGTGCCGGGCGGTGAAGGAACTGTGCCAGCGGCTGTTCCCGGCCGACGCCGCGCCCCTCGTCACGGGACTTCTCACCGGCGACACCCAGGCGCTGGAGGAGGACCTGGACGCCTACGCCGCCATGCGGGTGGCGGGGGTGATGCACATCGTGGCGGTGAGCGGGATGCACCTGTTCGTGCTGACGGGCTTTTTGCAGCTGCTCCTGGGCCGGAGCCGCCGGACCAGCCTTATCTGCCTGCCGGCGGTGGCGCTGTTCACCCTGATGACCGGGTGCCGGCCGTCGGTGGTCCGGGCGGCGGTGATGCAGGCGCTGTACCTGGCCGCGCCGCTGGCCCACCGGGAGACGGACGGGGCCTCTGGCTTGGGCGCGGCGGCGGTGCTGCTGCTGGCCGTGAACCCCATGGCCATCGGCGGCGTGGGGCTGCAATTGAGCTTCGCCTGCATGGCCGGGGTGGTGTTTTTGCAGCCGGCGCTGATGCAGTGGCTCCACGGCCACGCGCCCATGGATAGGCGCCTGGTGCGGGCGGCGGGGACGAACCTGGTCTGCACCGTCAGCGCCACGGCCTTCTCCACGCCCCTGGCGGCCTATTACTTCGGGCTGGTGCCCCTCTGGTCCCCGGCGGCGAATCTGCTGACGCTGCCGGTGGTGGAGGCGGTGTTCGCGGGCAGCTATGTGTGCTGCGCCCTGGGCGCTCTGTGGCCGGCGGCGGGGCTGGCGCTGGGCCGGCTGCTGGCCTGGCCGGTGCGGTGGTGCCGGCTGGTGTATCGGACGCTGGCCGGGTTCCCGGTGGCGTACCTCTCCATGGACGCGCCTGGTTCGGCGCTGTGGCTGGCGGGGCTATACGCCCTGTTCGCCCTGTGGGCCGTCCGCCGGATACGGGCGGGCCGGGATAGGACCCGGCGGCCGCGGCGTGGCCGGGAGCGGCGTATCGGCGCGGACGTGCCGGTGTGCCTCGCGGTGCTGGGGCTGTGCGGGGTGCTGACCGCCGCCAAACTCTCCGTCCCGGCGGACGGGGGCCTCGTTGCCGTGCTGGACGTGGGCCAGGGTGAGTGCGTGGTGCTGGCCGGCCATGAGGGGACCGTGGCGGTGGACTGCGGTGGGAGCGGGCTGGAGAACGCCGGGGACACGGCGGCCAACTATTTGCAGAGCATCGGCCGGACCAGCCTGGACGCCCTGGTGCTGACCCATCTGCACGCCGACCACGCGGACGGCGTGACTACGCTGCTGGCCCGCTTGCCGGTGGGCGAGATCATCCTGCCCGCCTCGGCGGACGACGCCGACGGGCTGCTGGCGGAGATCCTGGACGCGGCGGCGCGGTGGGACGTGCCGGTGCTGTTTTTGGAGGAAGAGGCCCGGTTTTCCGTGGGAGACGTGGCGCTGGAGCTGTACCTGCCCGGGGGCGGGGACGCCAACGAGCGGGGGATCGTGGTCCGGGCCGCGCTGGCCGGCCATGAGGCGCTCATCATGGGCGACGCGGGCAAGGAGGCGGAGCTGGCGCTGCTGCGCCAGGGCGCGCTGGGCCACGCGGACGTGCTGGTGGCGGGACACCACGGCTCCAAGGGAGCCTCGGGGGAGCTGATGCTGCTGGCGGTCCGGCCGGACACGGCGGTGGTGAGCGTGGGGTACAATACATACGGCCAGCCTGCGGAGGAGGCCCTCGCGCGGCTGGAGGCATACGCCGGCGCGGTGCGCCGAACGGACCTGGAGGGCAGCGTGACGCTGCGCTTGCAGGCGGACGGAGGGGAACATGGCCAGACAGGATAGGCAGAGCATGGACTACGGCGCGGAGCTGAAGCGGCTCCGCCAGGAGGGACCGAAAAGGGTCTACATCCTCCGGGGGGAGGAGGACTATCTGCGGGACAGCTACCTGGCCGAACTGAAAAAGCTGTGTGTCGCCGAGGGGACCGAGGCGTTCAATCACCACCGCCTTCAAGGCCCGGGCCTGGATATGCAGGCGCTGACGGAGAGCGTGGAGGCCATGCCCTTCATGGCCGAGCGCACCCTCACGGAGGTGCGGGACTTTGACGTGAACCGGACCGCCGGGTACGACGGCGAGGCCCTGAAGGCGCTGCTGGCCGACGTGCCGGCGTGGGCCACGGTGGCGTTCGTCTTCTCGCCGGGGGCCGCGCCGGATATGCGCCTGGCGGCGGTGAAGGCCATGAAGAAGGCGGGGGAGGACCTGGTGTTCACCAGCCCCGGCGAGGGGGCGCTGATCCGCTGGGTCATCCGCCGGGCGGAGGATATGGGAAAGACCATCGACCCCCGCACGGCGGGACATCTTATCTGGGTCTGCGGTGAGCGGATGAACAGCCTTATCCCGGAGATCACCAAGATCGCGGGCTACGCAGCGGGCAAGGCCATCACCGAGGCGGACGTCGACGCGGTGGCCAAGCGGGCGCCGGAGACCACCATCTTCGATCTGACCGACGCGCTTGGCTCCGGCAACTATGACGCCGCCGCACGGCTGCTGGCGGACCTGCTGGCGGACAAGGACGAGCCGCCCCAGCGGCAGATCGCCATGGTGAGCGAACAGTTCCGGCGGCTGTATGTGGCCCGGCTGGCCCAGGACAGCGGCAAGGGCGCGGCCTATATCACCGCCTGCGTGCCGGAGCTGACCGGGCGCAGCTATCCCTTGCAGCTTCTGCAAAAGGCGTGCCGGAACTTCTCCGCGGACCGGCTGGCTCGGGCGGTGGGCTTTTGCGCCGCCTGCGACTACGCCATGAAGGACACCGGCGGGGAGCCGGAGGCGCTGATGAAGGAACTCGTTTTGCGCCTGGCGCTGGACCGGACATGATCCGCATCCGGGAGGCGGTGGCCGTGGAGGGCCGGTATGACCGGGCGGCTCTGGAAAACGTGGTGGACACGGTGATCGTGGACACGGCGGGCTTCGGCATCTTCTCCGACCGGGAGAAGCTGGCGCTGCTGCGCCGTCTGGCCCAGGCCCGGGGCCTGGTGGTGCTGACGGACAGCGACGGCGGCGGGTTCCTGATCCGCCGTTTTCTGAAGGGCGCCATCGACCCCAAGCTGGTCAAGCACGCCTATATCCCCGACGTGCCGGGCAAGGAGCGGCGCAAAAAAAGCCCCTCCAAGGAGGGACTTCTGGGCGTGGAGGGCATGGAGCCAGCCGTGCTGGAACGGGCGCTTCGCCGGGCGGGGGCCACGGTGCTGGACGAGGCGGCGGACCGGGACCGGCCCGCGCCGCTGACGAAGGCGGATATGTACGCCCTGGGCCTTGGCGGCCGGCCGGACAGCGCCGCCCGGCGCGGGGTGGTGAAGCGGGCGCTGGACCTGCCGAAAAAACTCACCGCCAACGCCCTGCTGGACGTGATCAACGCCCTGTCCAGCCGGGAAGAGGTGGAGGCTATCCTCGGGGCGATTCAAGAATAATGAGGGCGACGCCCGCCAGCAGCAGCACCCCCGCCGGCGCCTGGGCCATGGCCCGGGCCAGGCAGTAGGTCCGGAAGCTGGCCAGGCATGGCTCCCCCGCGGCGAGGCACAGCGCGAAGGCCGCGAACGCCATGGCGCAGCACAGCGCCAGCATGATCCGCACCCCCAGCAGCCCCGCGGGCGATATCTTTTGAAAGCTATGTAGGAACCTCTTCATGGGTCCATCATACAGACTTTTTCCGCCGGCGGCAAGGCACAGTTTCTTCCAGCGCCGCGCACAGCATATTGCGGGAAATTTTGAAAAAAGCACAAGTTTTTGTGGCATTATCCGGCAAGGTATGCTATAATTATGTAAATCAGCAAATGCCCATCCATATCTTGGGAGGATACGCGCCATGAAATGCCCCTATTGCGGCTATGCCGAGAGCAAAGTCATCGATTCCCGCCCCGCCGACGAGGGCAGCACCATCCGCCGCCGCCGGGAGTGCCTGATGTGCGGCAAGCGGTTCACCACCTATGAGAAGGTGGAGCGGATGCCGCTGGTGGTGGTCAAGCGGGACGGCAGCCGCCAGACCTTCGACAAGGTCAAGCTCATCAACTCCATGGTCCGCGCCTGCGAAAAGCGCACCGTGCCGCTGGACAAGATCGAGTCCATCGCCGACGGCATCGAGTCGGAGCTGCAGAGCGCCCTGGAGCGGGAGGTGTCCACCGCCGAGATCGGCGATATGGTGATGGAGCAGCTGAAGAACGTGGACGAGGTGTCTTATGTGCGGTTCGCCAGCGTCTACCGCCAGTTCAAGGACATCAACACCTTCATGGAGGAGTTGACGAAGCTGCTGGGGGACAAGACGAAAAACGGCTAAGGCCGTCTCTTCTCCCGGGGCGAGAGGTATATGCCTCCGGCGGTGTCCACCGTCATCATATAGACATCTTTGGGGGAGTTTAGGCCCTGGCCCCGCAGCGTCTTTTCCAGCCACCGCCCGTCCCGGCCCAACAGCCGGAGGTTCTCCGTCAGCACCCGGCCCTCGTTGACGACGATGACGGGGTAGCCCGCGTCCGGCGCCGGGACGCCCATCTGGGCGGCGGTGACCGGGCGGCTGCCGGGGGAGAGGATCACGTTCAGCTTCCCGTCCGTCTCCAGGATGGCGTATTCCACCTCGTTCATGTCCAGCGCGCCCTGATTGCGAAGCGCCTCGGCCAACTCGTCCGGGGTGAAGCGGTTGCGGCGCATCTGGGCCTGGTCGATGCGGCCGTGGGCGATCAGCAGCGCCGGCTTTCCGGCGAGAAAACTCCGCAGACGCACGCTCCGGGCCATGAGAAGCGACAGGACCATGTCCAGCGTGAACAGCACGGCGGCGGGGACGACGCCGTAATACAGAGGCTTTTCCGGACTGCCGACGGGCGTGGCCGCCACCTCCGAAATGAGGATGGTGACCACCAGTTCCGCCGGCTCCAGTTCGCCCAGCTGCCGTTTTCCCATCAGACGCATAAACAGGATGAGGACGGCATATATGAAGACGGAATTGAATATGATCTTACTTAGCATGGCGATAGTATGCCACAGGCTGCCCGTTCTATGAATGGGCACACTTCTTTGTGAGGAGAATGAGCATGGGAAAGTATTTCGGAACGGACGGCTTCCGGGGCGAGGCCAACGTGGTCCTGGACCCGGTCCACGCCTTCCAGATCGGGCGGTATCTGGGCTGGCACTTCAGCCGGGACCACAAGGCCAAGATCGTCATCGGCAAGGACACCCGCCGCAGCAGCTATATGTATGAGAACGCCCTGGCGGCCGGGATCGTCGCCTCCGGGGCGGACGCCTATCTGCTGCACGTGACCACCACCCCCTGCGTGGCCTACATCACCCGCAGCGAGGGCTTCGACTGCGGCGTGATGATCTCCGCCAGCCACAACCCCTTCTACGACAACGGCATCAA
>CANRIF010000074.1 GCA_947630645.1 uncultured Oscillospiraceae bacterium
GACTGCAACAACACCGTCATGACCCATATCGCCCGCCTGCGGGAGAAGCTGCACGAGCCTGCCCGCCGGCCGCGGTACGTCAAGACCGTCTGGGGGGTCGGTTACATTGTGGAATAAAAGCGCGCGCCGCCAGCGGGGCCGGTACAGCCGCCAGCTGGCCCGGCGGCTGTTCTTCCGCTTTCTCGCCGGGACGGCGGGGGTGGCGCTGCTGGTGATGGTGCTGGTGAGCCTGTGGCGGGTGATATACAGCTTCTCCGGCACCTATTCTATGATCCCGGCGGGGGACCGGAGCGTCCTTCTGGACCGGATGTTCTCCATGATGGAGCGTTTGCGGCTCTGGCCCGGCCCCGTGGTCCTGATCGCCGGGACGCTGCTGGCGGGGATGCTGGGGGTGGTGTGGCTGGTGCTGCGGCGGGGGACCCGGTATCTGGACCAGCTGGCCCAGGCCGCCGCGTCCCTGGCCTCCCCCGACGAGGACCCCATCGAGCTGGGCGACGAGCTGCAAGAGGTGCAGGCCGAGCTGAACCTGGCCCGGGAGCGGAGCCTGCGTAACGCCATGCTGGCCCGGGAGGCGGAGCAGCGGAAAAACGACCTGGTGGTGTATCTGGCCCACGATCTGAAGACGCCGCTGACCTCCGTCATCGGCTACCTGACGCTGCTGCGGGACGAGCCGGACCTGCCGCCGGCACAGCGGGCCAGGTATACGGGCGTGGCCCTGGACAAGGCCGAGCGGCTGGAGAGCCTTATCAACGAGTTTTTCGACATCACCCGTTTCAGCCTCACCAGCCTGGCGCTGGAGAAGGAGCGGGTGAGCCTGACCCGGATGCTGGAGCAGACCGCCAGCGAGTTCGAGCCGGTCCTGGCGGAGAAGCGTCTGCGCTGGGAGCTGGACCTGGAGCCGGAGGTGCATCTGCTGTGCGACCCGGACAAGCTGGCCCGGGTGTTCGACAACCTGGCCCGCAACGCCGTCAGTTACAGCTACCCCGATTCGGCCCTGTGCATGAGCCTGAAGACTGAGCCGGACCGGGCCGTGGTCCGCATGGTCAACCGGGGCCGGACCATCCCGCCGGAGAAGCTGGGCCACATCTTCCAGCAGTTCTTCCGCCTGGACACCTCCCGCGGCACTGCCACCGGCGGGGCTGGCCTGGGCCTGGCCATCGCCAAGGAGATCACCGAGGCCCACGGCGGCACCATCGCCGCCCAGAGCGCCGACGAGCAGATCGTGTTCACCGTGACCCTTCCTCTATAATGATTATCGCAAGCGAAAACGAATGTTTTCGCTGCCAAACGGTACGTTTGGCAGCAAATGATCCAAGGATCATTTGCGCGATGCTCATTACAATGAGTATCTGGCAAAACAGCTACGCTGTTTTGCTAAGCCGCAAAGCGGCTGGCGAAATGCCTTACGGCGTTTCGCCTTCAGATAATCATTATAAACCGTTATAAAATCGTAAGATACCTGGCAGAAAGCCGAAAAGCAATTTTCGCCTCGCTCCTGTATCCTTGTGGATATGGGAGCGAGGTGATTTTTATGGCCCGGCGGAAACGGCTGACGGAGCTGTTCCCCTTTCTCATCCCCCTGCGCCGCTGGCAGCGCAAGGCGTTTTTCTACTGGAAGATGGAGCGGGACGGGGCGCGCTACGCGGCGGAACGGACGGCGGAGGACCTGCCCTGGGAGGTGTTCTCTTCCCGGTGCCCCATGGTGAACGCGGACACCGGCTTTCCCCTGGTCTACCAGCAGAACAAGGTGTTCAACCTGAAGCTGGCGGCCCGGTGCCTGGACGGGCTGCTGATCCGCCCGGGGGAGACGTTCTCCTTCTGGCGGTGCGTGCGGTATGCGGACCGGGACACGCCCTATAAGGACGGGCTGGCGGAGGTGAACGGGAAGCTCACCGCCCAGTACGGCGGGGGTTTGTGTATGCTCTCCAACCTTCTGTTCTGGCTGTTTCTCAATGCGCCCCTGGACATCGTGGAGCGCCGGGGCCATGACGTGAAGGACTTCCCGGAGCCGGCCAGCGACGCGCCTCAGGGGGTAGATGCCACGGTGGCGGAGGGCTGGCAGGACCTGCAGGTGCGAAACGGCACGGACACGGTCTATGAGGTCCGCGTCAGCTTCGACGAGACGTACATCACCGGCCGGCTTCTGGCGGACCGGGACACGGGCCTGCGGTACGCGGCGGAGAACCGGGCGCTGCGGTATGTGCGCCGGGCGGACGGGACCGTGTGGGAGACGGTGGACGTGGTGCGCCGGACCCTGGCGGCGGACACGGGCCAGTGCCTGGGCGAGAGGAAGCTATACACCAACACCTGCCGCATCGGCTATCCGCTGCCGGCGGGGACGGAGATAGAGGAGGAGAGACGATGAATATCCTGGTGCTTTTTGGGGGCTGTTCCAGCGAATATGAGGTGTCCCTGCACAGCGCGGCGGGGGTCATCCGCGCCATGGCGGGGCGGTATAGGCTCGTGACCGTGGGCATCACCCGGGAGGGCAACTGGCTCTACACAGAGGCCGGGCCGGACGCTATCGAGCGGGACGCCTGGCGGGAGGGCCGGTGCGTGCCGGCCGCACTGTCCCCCAGCCGGGGGGACCGGTCCCTTCTGCTGCTGGAGGCCGCCGGGACCGGGCGGATCGGCGTGGACTGCGTCTTCCCCGTCCTCCACGGCAAAAACGGGGAGGACGGCACGGTCCAGGGCCTGTGCGAGCTGGCTGGCCTGCCCCTGGCGGGCTGCGGCGTGCTGGCCTCCGCCCTGGCCATGGACAAGCACCGGGCCCATGAGCTAGCGGCCCGGGCGGGGGTGGAGACGCCCCGGGGGTTCGTGCTGGGCCGGGGCTATGAGGCGGCCCGGGCCGTGCGGCAGGCCAAGGCCCTCTCCTGGCCGGTGTTCGTCAAGCCCGTGAAGGCCGGCTCCTCCTACGGCGTCAGCCGGGTGACGGAGCGGGACGGCCTGCTGCCGGCCATAGACGAGGCCCTGCGCTACGACGACGAGGCGCTGGTGGAGCAGGCGGTGCCCGGCTTCGAGGTGGGCTGCGCCGTCATGGGAAACGGCGCGCTGGTCACCGGGGAGCCGGACGAGGTGGAGTTGGCGGGGGACCTTTTTGACTACACGGAGAAGTACCAGCTTCTCACCGCCCGCCTGCACGTCCCCGCCCGCATCCCGCCGGAGACGGCGGCGGCGGTGAAGGAGACGGCCCGGAGGGTGTACCGCGCCCTGGCCTGCCGGGGCTTTGCCCGGGTGGACCTGTTTCTGACGCCGGAGGGCCGCATCGTGTTCAACGAGGTGAACACCATCCCCGGCTTCACCGCCCACAGCCGCTTCCCCTCCATGATGGCGGCGGTGGGGATGGACCTGGCGGCGGTGGTGGACCGGGCCATCGCCCTGGCCATGGAGGACAGGCCATGAGCTTTTCCCAGTGGCTACGGGACTTCTATTACGGCGACAGCCTGTGGCTCTTCTGGCGGCTCTTCCGCCGGCGGGAGCGGACAAAAAACCGCCTGGCGTTCCACGCGCTCACCTTCCTCCTCAACCGCCTGGCCCGGCGGCAGGGCGGCTACATCGGCCCCGGCGCGGTGATCGAGGGCCGGCCCAGCCTGCCCCACGGGCTGCGGGGCGTGTTCATCTCCCGCTACGCCCGCATCGGCCCCGGCTGCCGCATCTACCAAAATGTCACGGTGGGGGAGGTGGACGGCCGCGCCCCACAGATCGGCCCAGACTGCCTTATCGGCGCGGGGGCGGTGGTGCTGGGGCCCATCACGGTGGGCCGGGGCGCGAAGATCGGCGCGGGCGCGGTGGTGTGCCGGGACGTGCCGCCGGGGGCCACGGTGGTGGCCCAGCCGTCCCGGGTGCTGACGGAGGTAGACGGACATGAAAGCTGATTTTTCCCCGACGGGCCGGGCCTGGATCGAGGTGAGCCGCTCGGCCCTCATCCGCAACGCGGCCGCGCTGCGCTCCCTGCTGCCGGCGGGCTGCGGCATGATGCCGGTGCTGAAGGCCGACGCCTACGGCCACGGGGCCGCGCTGGTGGCGGGGGTGCTGGGCGAGGCGGGGATAGAGGACTTCTGTGTGGCCACGGCCCAGGAGGGCGCGGCGCTGCGCCGGGCCGGGGCGCGGGGGCGGGTGCTGGTGCTGGGCTGGACGGACCCGGCGGACGCGCCGCTGCTGGCCCGGTATGAACTGGCCCAGACCGTGACCGGGCTGGAACACGCCCGGGCCTTGGACGCCGCGGGCCGACCCCTGGCTGTACACGTCGCCGTGGACACGGGGATGCACCGCCTGGGGGTGGCCTGGGACGACGAGGCCGCGCTGCGGGCGGTGTGCGGGATGGAAAATCTGCGCGTGGAGGGGGTCTTCACCCACCTGGCCGCCGCTGGGGACGCCTTCACCCGGGAGCAGGTCCGCCGTTTCTATATGGCGGTGGAGCGGCTGCGGGCGGCGGGCATATCCGTGCCCATGGTCCATCTGCTTGGCAGCGGCGGCATCCTGCGCTGTCCCTGGGCGGCGGGGGACGCGGTGCGGCCGGGCATCGCCCTGTACGGCACGATGGAGACGGAAGAGGAGACGGCGGCATCCCCCGTGCCGCTGACGCCCGCGCTGCGGCTGTGCGCCCGTATCACCGCGCTGCACCGCCTCCGGCCGGGGGAGGGGGCGGGCTACGGCCTGGCCTTCCGGGCCGGGCGGGACACGGTGCTGGCCGCGGCCGCCATCGGCTATGCCGACGGGCTGCCCCGGGCGCTGGGCCAGGGCCGGGGCCGGGCGCTGGTCCGGGGCCGGTCCGTGCCCATCGCGGGGCGGGTGTGTATGGATCAGTGCCTGCTGGACGTGACGGACGCGCCGGAGACGGCCGTGGGGGACACGGCGGTGTTCCTCGGCGCCGACGGACCGGAGCGCATCGGCGTGTGCGAGACGGCCCGGGCCGCGGGGACCATCGCCAACGAGGTCTTGAGCCGCCTGGGTCCCCGGCTGTGCCGGATATTGGTGGAATGAGCATAAAAAAACGCGCCGCGGGGAATGACCCGCGGCGCGGCAGTTTCTATGACTTTACAGGACCCGGTCGCTGTCGATGAACACGGCCTTCACGGTGTGGAACACCTCGAAGGGGCAGCCGTCGGTGACCACCACGTCGGCGTCCTTGCCGACCTCCAGGGAGCCGACCCGGTCCGCCACGCCCGCGTGGCGGGCGGCGTTGATGGTGATGGCGCGCAGGGCGTCGAAGCTGTCCATCCCGGCCTTCACCGCCATGCCCGCGCACAGGGGCAGGTACTGCTGGGGGATGACGGAGTTGTCCGTGATGATGGACACGTCGCACCCGGCCTTGGCCAGCACCCCCGGCGTCTGCCAGGTCTTGTTTTGCAGCTCGAACTTGGTGGCGTGGGTCAGGGTGGGGCCGACGGCCAGGGGGACGTGGGCCTGGGCCAGCTTGTCGGCGATCAGGTGGCCCTCGGTGACGTGTTCCAGGGTGATATCCACGCCGAACTCCCGGGCGATACGCAGGGCGGTGAGGATGTCGTTGGCCTGGTGGGCGTGGGCCTTCAGGGGGATCTTCTTCTCCAGGACGGGGATAAGGGCCTCCAGCTTCATGTCGAACTTGGGCATCTTGGTCATGTCGCCGCCGGCGGCCTCTTTGCGGGCCATGTAGTCCCGGGCCTCAAAGAGGGCCCGGCGCAGGATGGCGGCGGTGGACATCCGGGTGGAGTCGCACTTGTTCTGGTAGCACCGCTTGGGGTTCTCGCCAAAGGCGCACTTCATGGCCACCTCGGCCTTCACGATCATGTCGTCCACGCAGGAGCCAACGGTCTTGATGGCGGTGAAGGTGCCGCCCAGGACGTTGGCGCTGCCCGGCCCGGTGCAGACGGTGGTGACGCCGGCCTCCCGGGCGCTCTTCAGCGTGGGGTCCAGGGGGTTGATGCCGTCGATGGCCCGCAGCTGGGGGCAGCAGATGTCGTTCATCTCGTTGTAGTCCCGGCCCTCGTAGCCGATGCCGTAGCCGTCCAGGCCGATGTGGGTGTGGGCGTCCACGAAGCCGGGCCACACGTCCAGCCCCGCGGCGTCCAGGGTCTCGCACCCCGACGGGACGGCGAGATGCTCTCCGATGGCGGCGATCTTGCCGTCCTGCAGGAGGATGTCCGCCGTGTACGCCTCCGGGCGGACGGCGTCGTGGATGTGGCCGTTTTTGATGATGAGCATAGGGTGAATCCTCTCTTTCCGGCGGCCAAAATCGCGGCCGCATGATCTGTGTGTTGGGCGGCCCGCTTCGGCGGGCCGACTCTCTTTTTTGCGGGAAAAAGCGCCCCGCCGCTCTGTGCAGCGGGACGCTCATCGTCCGAAAGCTTACTGCCTGGCCAGATGGACCGTCTGGGTCACGCCCATGGCGGAGGCCTCATAGCTGATCTCGCCCGCCTCATAGGTGAAGACCTTGGAGGCGTCGGAGGACGCCATCAGGGACGCGCCCGTCTTGGCGGTGTCGTTGGCGGAGGTCCAGGAAAATGGCTCGGCCGCCGTGGTGGGGGCCTGGAAGGAACCGGCCCAGTAGAGGGCGTTGGTGTTATCCGCGCCCATGTGCCAGTAGACCTCGATGGTGTCGCTGCTGATGGTGGCGACGTGGTAGGTGTCGGCGCTGTTGCCGCCCACCTGCCGCCAGCTGCCCGTCAGATCGGGCGCAGGGGCGGACACGGTCTCGGCGGTCTCGGCGCGGCCCGGGGCGGGAGCGCCGCTGTCCAGGGAGAGGCTGTCGCCCCGGATGGCGAAGATGTACACGGCCAGGGCGATGGCGGCCACCGCCGTGATGATCACCAGGATCAGCAGCACGCGGGTGAGGGTGCTGTGGTCGGGCGCCGCTTCCTCCTCGCCGTAATAGTCGTCGTAGGACGGCTCCTCCCACTGTTCCTCCGCTCTCTTGCGGGAAGAGCGCCGCGCAGGCTCGCGCACCGGTTCCTCCTCCGGGACCGGCTCCTCCTGGACGGCCTGGCGGGAGGCGTGGCGGGGCATCTCGGCGGGCGCGGCCTCCGGGGCTGCCTCCGGCTCGGCCGGGGCGCAGGTGGAGACGAACTGCCGCTTGAAGCGGACCGCCTCGGCATACTGGGACTGCTCAAAGCTGAGCCGGTAACGCTTGCCGTCCGTGGTCAGCACGCGGATGAAACCGTCGGCGTCCGGCTGGGGCTTACGCACGTTGACGGAGGCCACTTCCCCGATGGGGATGATCAGCCCCTCGCTGCCGCGCTTCTGGAACTTCACGACCTTGTCGGAAAAGGCGACGCCGCCGTCGTAGGAGACGAATTTTGCGATCGCGGGCATTGTTCCGACCTCCATTTCTCTCTATTTTGGCCCGGCACGGGAAATTCAATAATGAAAACCCCTTTGATACCCCCAAAGGACACGCCTGTCCTTTGGGGAAAGGAGAAAGAGTTATGAC
>CANRIF010000075.1 GCA_947630645.1 uncultured Oscillospiraceae bacterium
TTCCCGGAGGAACATCCATGTCACTGACCGCTGTATGGGGGCTGGTGCAGACGGCGCTGGAGCTGGGCCTGACCTGCTCCCTGACCGTGCTGGCCCTGTTTTTGAGCTACTCCATGCTCAACGTGTGCGACCTTAGCACCGACGGCTGCTTCACCCTGGGCGCCTCGGTGGGGGCCGTGGTGGCCATCGCCGGCCACCCCTACCTGTCCATCCCCGCCGCCATGGGCGCGGGGATGCTCTCCGGCCTGGTCACCGCCGTTTTGCAGACCCGCATGGGCATCGAGAGCCTGCTGGCCGGCATCATCGTCAACACCGGCCTCTACTCGGTGAACATCGCCGTCATGGGCGGCGCGTCGCTGCTGAACATGAACAAGACCCCCACCATCTTCACCGCGCTGAAAGGCGTGCTGGCCGATACGCCTCTGGCCGGGCTGCAAGACCTGATCATTCCCCTGGCCGCGGTGATCCTGGTCATCGTGTTTCTGGCGCTGTTCCTCCGCACCCGGCTGGGCCTGGCCATCCGCGCCACCGGCGACAACCCGGACATGGTCCGCTCCTCCTCCATCAACCCCGTGTTCACCACCACCGTGGGCCTGTGCGTGGCCAACGCCTTCACGGCCCTGTCCGGCTGCCTGCTGGCCCAGGGCCAGAAGTCGGTGGACATCAACATCGGCTCCGGCATGGTCACCATCGCCCTGGCCAGCCTGCTCATCGGCCGCACCTTCTTCAACAAGGGCTCCATCGCGCGCCGGGCCGCTGGCGTGGTGGTGGGCGCCATCATCTTCCGGCTGGTGTACACCATCGCCCTGCGGCTGCGGATGCCCGCGTTCATGCTGAAGCTGGTCAGCTCGGTGATCGTCATCATCGCCATCGCGGGGCCCTATTTCAAGACCCAGCTGCCCACGCTCCGGCGGCGCTTTGCCGCCCGGTCCGGGAAGGAGGGGCGATGATATGCTCACCATGCAGAACATCTCCAAGACCTTCAACCCCGGCACCCTCAACGAGAAGACCGCCCTGCGGGACGTGAGCCTGCACCTGGACCCGGGGGACTTCGTCACCATCATCGGCGCCAACGGCGCGGGCAAGTCCACCCTCTTCAACGCCATCGCCGGAAGCTTCCTGCCGGATACCGGCTCCATCGTCCTGGACGGGAAGGACGTGACCTTCCAGCCGGAGTACAAGCGGGCCAAGAGCATCGGCCGGCTGTTCCAGGACCCCATGCGGGGCACCGCCCCGGCCATGACCATCGAGGAGAACCTGGCCCTGGCCGCCGGAGGCGGCGGGTGGTTGAGCCACGTGTCCCGGGCGGAAAAGGAGAACTTCCGGGACCTGCTGGCCATGCTGGGCATGGGGCTGGAGGACCGGATGCGCCAGCCGGTGGGGCTGCTGTCCGGCGGCCAGCGCCAGGCCCTGACCCTGCTGATGGCCACGGTGGTGCCGCCCAAACTGCTGCTGCTGGACGAACACACAGCCGCCCTGGACCCCGGCACGGCGGAGAAGGTCCTGGCCCTCACCGAGAGCATCGTCCGGGAGGGGAAACTCACCTGCCTGATGATCACCCACAATATGTCCTCCGCCCTGGCCCTGGGGAACCGGACGCTGATGATGGACGCCGGGCGCATCCTCCTGGACCTGAAGGGGGAGGAGCGGCGCGGCCTTGGCGTGGACGACCTGCTGCGGCTGTTCAAGGAGAACGTGGGCAAGGCCCTGGACAACGACAGGATGCTGCTGACAAAATAAAATATAGTTACGCTCCCGGCGGACTGTGAAAGGTCCGCCGGGATTTTTTTGTCCCTCCGGCGGCGTTCGACCCCCTTCGAGCCGGGCTGTGGGCCATTCTATAAGCAGCACGAGAGAGGAGGGGGACCATGCGACGGATGGTGCTGGCGCTGCTGACGGGGGCGCTGGTGCTGCTACTGGCCGCCCGGGCTGTGGACAGGCCCGGCCAGGCGGTGCCGGCGGCGGCGTGGGACGGCGGGGCGTACAATGTCCTCCAGCTGGACAGGCCCCCGGCGGAGGGGACGGCGGGAAGTTCCCTGACCGCGGAGCTGGACAGCTATTATCTCACCCGGCAGCCCACGGCGAAGACCGGGCGCACCGGGTCGCTGGCTGGGCGGGACCTGGTGGTGCTGCTGGCGGAGGACTGGCGGCCGGACGAGAGCCAGGCGGAGGGGCGGTGGGACAAGAGCGCCCGGTTCCCGGATTTCTATGCGCCGGACTGGTACCAGGGGGCGGACGGACGGGAGTTCGCCCTGCTCGCCGGCGTCATCCCCACCGCCGTGGGCGGCGATACCGCGCTGGCCTGGGCGGGGGAGCAGGGGACGAGCCTGCCCTTCGCGCTGGGCAATGCCCTGGCGGCGGAGGGCTACACCTGCCGGCTGTACCCGGCCCGGGAGGGGCTGGAGGCGTCCTACGCGGCGCTGGGCTTTGAGACGGGGCCGCTGTGCGGCGCGGACGGGGAGACCATCACCGCCGCGCTGGAGGATCTGGCGGCCCACCGGCCCTTCGCGGCCTGCTTCATCCTGTCCGGGACGGACGGGAGCGGGGCGCTGGCGGCGCTGTGGCGGCAGCTGGAACGGGCGGGCCTGGCGGAGGAAACCGCCGTGTGCCTGGTGGCGGGGGCCGACGCGTCCCAGCGGGGGACGCTGGCGCTGTGGGGCGAGGGCCTGGCGGGGACGGAGACGGACCGGGTCTGCTCGGAACTGGACGTGACGCCCACGCTGCTGGACCTGGTGGGCGCGGCATACGACGCCCGGTTCCTGTCCGGACGGGACCTGTTCGCCGGGGGGCCGGATGTGCCTGTGAGCCTGTGGGGCAGCGCCTATTCCGACTGGGTGACGGAGGCGGGCAGCTATTCGGCGGCCCAGGCGCGGTTCCTGCCCGCGGACGGCGCCGGCTGGACGGAACAGCAGACCGAACGGTACGTCCGCCAGATGTGCCGGGAGGTATACGAGCGGTATGTGTGCGCCCAGCGGGCCATGCAGAGCAACTATTTCCGGACTGTTCTTAGCCGGGAGGACCGGATGGCCTAAAAGCTGTTGCGTTTATGGGAAAAAAGGCGTATAATAGGAAAACAGTATGGAGGACCAGGCTTTTTGGAAGAGGACCGCGCTATTTCCCGGACGCCGGGGGATGATAAGGAGGCAATGCGATGAGACTGCAAAGGATGGGCATACTGTTCCTGGTGCTGGCCCTGGTGGTCGGCCTGGAGGTCATTCTCATGACCCGCTGCACCGTCAGCGGGGAGACTGTGTCCGCGCCGACGGTCACGCCGCCCCAAAGCACCGCCGATGTCAGCACGGCCACCACGCCCACGGCCATCCCCACCGTCATACCCACCATGCCGGGCTTTACCAGCCCTCCGGGCGGGAGCGGCGCCAGTACCGGCAGCAGCAATAACAATAATAGCAGCAGCAATAATAACACCAGCGCCACCAGCAAGCCCAAGGCGACCAAGGCGCCCGCTACCCCCAAGCCCACCGAGAAGCCCACGCCCACCCAGCGGCCCGGCACCTCCCTCGGTTCCGGCGACTTCTCCTCCAATACGGGTACGAACCTGAATATGAACGTCAGCTGGGAGGCCCGGGACCAGGGCGACGGCAAGTGCCGCGTGTACATCACCGGGACCGTCAACTCCTACCGTTTGAGCGTGAGCAGTAAGCCCGTGTCCATCAGCTTCGGCGGCTACTCCACCTCCGTCAACAGCAGCAAGGTGAACGTGTCGTCCAACGACTCCATGGTGAGCAGCAGTTTGTTCTCCACCTACTTGGACGTGCCCTCCGGCACCGAGGGGACCATGACCGTGGTGTGGAAGTACAACGGTACATACCACGACGAGGCGATCGACGAGATCGAGGCCTCCGGCTCGGTGTGGACCAACTGAAGACAGGAATATACAGAGAGCGCCTGCGGCAGCCGCCGCAGGCGCTCTGTTTGTCAAAGAAAGCGAAAACGTAGGACAAGCAAGGGGGAGCTCGAGGGGGACGGGAGTCCCGCCTCGAATGGGATAAATAGCCGCCATGCGCCTGCGGCGCAGGCGCGTGGGCCGCGCAGCGGCGTTTTTTGCGGCGGATTGCCGCCGGGAAAAACACGGCGTTTTCAGGTCGTCAAAAATATTTTTTTGACGGCCTGAGCGCCTGCGGCAGCCGCCGCAGGCGCTTTTTTCACCTATGCTCTCACTCCCGGCGGGGGGCCAGCTGCACCAGCACCACGGCGGCGAACACCAGCGCGCACCCCAGCATCTCCCAGCCGGAGAGGCCGGTGCCGGGCATGAGGACGTAGCCCGCCAGCACGGACACCACGCTCTCCAGGCTCAAGATCAGGGAGGCCACCGCCGGGTGGACCCCCTTCTGGGCCACTACCTGCAGGGTGTAGCCCACGGCGCTGCTCATGATCCCGGCGTAGCCGATGGGCAGGGCGCAGGCCCATACGTCGGCCCAGGCCGGCTTTTCCAGCCACAGGGCGAAGGGCAGCGCCAGCGCCCCGGCCGTCAAAAACTGCACGCAGCTGATGCGGACCCCGTCGGCCAGGGGGGAGAAGTGGTCGATGGCGAGGATGTGGAAGGAAAAGCCCACCGCGCAGAGGAGAAGCAGCAGGTCGCTGATCCCCAGGCGCAGGCCCTGGCCCGCCGCGAGGCCGTCCATCAGGCACAGGAAGAAGGACCCGGCCATGGCGATGGCCACCCCCAGCCACACCAGCGGCGGGGACTTTTTCCCGAAGAAAAGGCCCAGCACCGGCACGAAGGCGCAGTAACAGGCGGAGAGGAACCCCGCCTTGCCCACGTTGGCGGCGGGGTCCTGGAGGGCGATGCCGTACTGCTGCAACAGCGCCGCGCCGCACAGCACCGTCCCGCAGACCAGGCCGCCCGCCAGGATGTCCCGGCGGGCGCCCTTTTCAAAGGCTCCGCGCCGGGAGCGGAACCGGTCCAGCGCCGGCAGCGCCGCCAGCAGGCACGCCCCGCCCAGCAGGAACCGGGCGCTGATGTAGGTCAGGGGGCCAACATGGTCCATGCCGGACTTCTGGGCCACGAACGCCACGCCCCATATCAGGGCGGCGGTGAACAGCAGGAGGGGGTTTTTCAGGGAACGCTCACGCATAAGAGACCTCGGAGGGAAGGAAATGGGTCGCCGCCGTCAGACGCTGCGGGGCGGCTTTACCGCCCGGAAGCCGGTGGTGCGGGGGAATGGCTCGCCGTCCATGTTCAGGGCGGCGGGGTGGTCGAAGGTGACGGAGATGTCGTGGCCGAAGCGGATGTCGCAATGGGCCATCCGTCCGTGCCGGCCGCTGACCACCCGGGGCAGCTTCAGCAGCGCCCCGGCCCGGCCCAGGCCGTACAGCACCACGCAGCACAGCTTGTCGCCCAGCCGGTCCTGGCCGGGGGCCAGCAGCTGCCCGCCGCCCACATACCGGCCGTTGAACGCCGAGGCCAGCCACACCCGCTCGTAGGTACGGGCCTCGCCGTCCACGGTGACGGTGGCGCTGGTGGTGCGAAAGTCCCGCAGCACCAGGCGCAGCGTCAGGGCGATGTAGTTCACCGGCCGGCCCAGACGGGTCTTTTCCTGCTCCCCCAGTTCGCACACCTGGCCGTCCAGGCCGAAGCTGACGTTGTTGAGAAAGCGCCGGCGGACCCCGCCCGTCTCCCCCAGGGGCAGGTCCTTGATATAGTCGTTGAGCCGGACCATCTTCTGCTCCGCAGAGCCCAGCACGTCCCGGAGAAAGTCGTTGCCCGTGCCCAGCCGCCAGACGTATACGTCCGCCGCCGGCACCGCCCCGTCCAGGGCGTTGATCAGGCGGTGGAGCGTGCCGTCCCCGCCGCAGATGATGGCCTCGTCCGCCGGGGAAAGGCCCAGCAGCACCGCCGCCGGGTCGCCCGCCGTCATGTCCAGCAGCACCGGCTGGACCCCGCCGGAGCGTGTCCGGGCCGCCGCGGTCACCTCGTCCAGGCCCTCGGTCCCCTTGCCGTTGTTGGCCAGGGGGTTGAAAAGTATGTATGTCATGGCGTCTCTCTTTCTATGAAACATCCATATTTTTATCCAGTATACTCCCTTCGCCGCCGTTCGTAAAGAGCCTTCTGCTGTCCGTTTTATAGGACTTCGGCTCCTGTATGCTGGGACCATGAAAAACAAAAAGGAGGCGCTCACGATGCGCGGATATTTCACGGCGGCGGGTTTTTACGGACTGGTGGACGGACGGTATATGCTCTTCTCCAGCGAGACGGAGTACTATGAGTACATCGCGGAGGAGGAAGAGGCGGATGCCTCTTGACAAATGGGGGACGGTCCGGTAAAATAACGAACGTTGATATGGATGCGGGCAGTTCGTGACCATCCTGCCCTATGCCGGGGCCTTGCGCCCCCGCGGCATAAAACCAAAACTACGGCGAGGGAATGTGACCGGGACGTAGTGCGTCCCGGTCTTTTGTTCCCGGGAAGGAAAACCGAATGAATGAGTTGATCCTGGCTGGCTCCGTGGTGTTCATCTTCGGGGCGGTGCTGGCGGCCTACCGGCTGTTCGGCGACACGGGCCTGTATGGCATGACCGTGGTGGTCACCATCCTGGCCAACATCGAGGTGCTGATCCTGGTGACCGCCTTCGGCATGGAGCAGACGCTGGGGAACGTGCTGTTCGCGGCCACGTTCCTCATCACCGATATCTTGAGCGAAAACACGGGCAAAAAGGCCGCCGACCGGGCGGTGTTCGTGGGCATATTCGCCTCGGCGTTCTTCGCCCTGCTCACGGCCAGCTGGATGCTGTATGCCCCCGCCCCGAGCGACTGGGCCATGCCCTCCATCCGGGCCATCTTCTCCACCACGCCCCGGCTGGTGCTGGCCAGTATGTCGGTGTACGCCGTCAGCCAGCTGCTGGACGTGTGGCTGTACCACAAGTGGTGGGACTTCACGGACAAAAAATTCGGCGATCACCGCCGTTTCCTCTGGCTGCGAAACAACGGCTCCACCCTTGTCAGCCAGCTGGTCAACACGGTGCTGTTCAATCTGGCCGCCTTCGCGGGCGTGGAGGGCTATACCCCCGGCCTGCTGGCCAGCATCATCCTCGCCGGCTACGCCATCTATGTGGTGACGAGCCTACTGGACACCCCGGTGGTGTACCTAGCGCGGATGATCCACGATCACCAAAAAGCCACGCCCGACCAGGCGTGACCGGCGGAAAAGCCGGGCAGGGACCCCCACCCCTGCCCGGTTTTTACCATATACACGGACCGGGACGCGAGAGCGTCCCGGTCCGTGGTTTTGCTAGCAGCAAAGGCAACCACTAGCTATGCTAGTGGGAAAAAAGAGCTTCCAGCGAGGGAAGGAGTAGACAAAAA
>CANRIF010000076.1 GCA_947630645.1 uncultured Oscillospiraceae bacterium
CTGGGGAAGAAGAAGGGCCTGGCCAATTACCGCCTGGCGCTGAAGTTCCTCACCCGTGAGGACGTGGCCAAGAAGGTCTTTGACGAGCTGGCTGTGAAGTATGCCGACCGCAACGGCGGTTACACCCGCATCACCCGCACCGGCACCCGCCGCGGCGACGCCGCGGAGATGGCGGTCATCGAACTGGTGTAAAAAACGCGCTGAAAAGCCACGCCCCGTGAACGGCGTTCACGGGGCGTGAATTTTTGCCTATTTTGTCTATGGTGCGTGGACAAGTTGTGTCTTTGACGCGGAGATCGGGCTGCCGTGAAAATGACAATTTCGTTATAAGCTATCAGATATGGACAGAGACGGAGAAAAGCGGGAAAAAGTTTTTGTTATGATTGACATACAGGGCCGAAAGTGTTAAGATATCTTTATGTTTGAAAGACAAATGAAGTCCCAAAGGGCGCTGTCCTCTATACATGGACTTTCGGGGCGCGCCGGGGCGGAAGGAGAGGATGATCGCTATGGAGCGCACGGACCCGCGATACCACAACTATGTGCAGATCCTCAAGGAGGAGCTGGTCCCCGCCATGGGGTGTACGGAACCCATCGCCATCGCCTACGGCGCCGCCAAGGCCCGTGAGGTGCTGGGCCGGGAGCCGGAGAGCATGACCGTGGAGGCCAGCGGCAACATCATCAAGAACGTCAAGAGCGTGGTGGTCCCCAATACCGGCGGGCTGAAGGGGATCGAGGCCGCCGCCGCTGCGGGCGTGGTGGCCGGCCAGGCCGACAAGATCCTGGAGGTCATCGCCGAGGTGACCGACGAGCAGAAAAAGGCCATCCGTACATACCTGGACACCCATACCGTGCGGGTGCTGCCGGCGGAGGGCGACGTGATCTTCGACATCCTCCTGACCCTTGCCGCCGGGTCCGACACCGTCCGCCTGCGGATCATGGACTACCACACCAACATCGTGCTTATCGAGCGCAACGGCAAGGTGTTGCAGCAGGCCGGGAAGGTGGGGGCGTCGGCCCAGAAGGAGAGCGGCCTGACCGACCGCAGCTGTATGTCCGTGGAGGGGATCGTGGATTTCGCGGACACCATGGACGTGGACGACGTGCGCCCGCTTGTCCAGCGGCAGATCGACTACAACTACGCCATCGCCCAGGAGGGGATGCGGGGCGACTGGGGCGCCAACATCGGCAAGGTCCTGCGGGAGAACTACCCCGACGACATCAAGGTCCGGGTGCGGGCCATGGCCGCCGCCGGGTCCGACGCCCGCATGAGCGGCTGCGAGATGCCGGTGATCATCTGCTCCGGCAGCGGCAACCAGGGCATCACCGCCTCTGTGCCGGTGGTGGAGTACGCCAAATACCTGGGCGTGGACAACGACATCATGCTCCGGGCCGTGACCCTCAGCGACCTGCTGACGCTGCACCTGAAGACCGGCATCGGGCGGCTGAGCGCCTACTGCGGCGCGGCCAGCGCCGGGTGCGCGGCAGGCGCCGCCATCTCCTACCTCAACGGCGGCGGCGTCCGGGAGGTGTCCCACACGCTGGTGAACGCCCTGGCCACCATCTCCGGCATGGTCTGCGACGGCGCCAAGCCCTCCTGTGCCGCCAAGATCGCCATGGCGGTGGAGAACGGCCTTCTGGGGTACAGTATGTTCCGCAGCGGCCAGCAGTTCCGCGGCGGCGACGGCATCGTCACCAAGGGCGTGGAGGAGACCATCGCCAACATCGGCCGCCTGGGGCGGCTGGGGATGCGGGAGACCGACAAGGAGATCATCCGCATCATGACCGGGCAGCCCAGCAAGGACTGACCGGGCCAAAACGTCAAATTTCGCGGGCCGATCCGCCCGCGCTGTGTGAAAGAGAGGTTTTAACTATGGAAAAGTCCAAAAAGTCCATGAGCCTGCCCCTGAAGCTGCTCATCGGCATCGTCATCGGCATCATCTGCGGCCTGCTGGTGCCCCAGGGGTCCACGCTTCCTTTTGCTGGGGCCGTGGAGAACGTGGTCGGCACCGCCAAGTACATCATGGGCCAGCTGATCAACTTCTGCGTGCCCCTGATCATCATCGGCTTCATCGCCCCATCCATCACCAAGCTGGGCAAGAGCGCCACCCGGATGCTGATGGTGGCCATCGTCATCGCCTACGCCAGTTCCATCCTGGCCGCGTTCATGTCCATGGGCGCCGGCTACGCCATCATCCCCCACCTGAACATCGCCACCAGCGCCGCCGAGGAAGGCGCCGGCCTGCCGGTGAAGTTCCAGCTGGATATCCCCCAGATCATGCCCGTGATGAGCGCGCTGGTGTTCTCCGTGCTGATCGGCCTGGCCGCGGTGTGGACCAAGGCCAAGACCATCTCCGCCGTGCTGCTGGAGTTCCAGGACATCGTGCTGGACATCGTGAAGAAGGTCATCATCCCCGTGCTGCCCTTCTTCATCGGCACCACCTTCTTCCAGCTGGCCTGGAACGGCTCCATTACCAAGCAGCTGCCCGTGTTCCTGATCGCCATCGTGATCGTCATGGTGGGCCACTACATCTGGCTGACGGTGCTGTACGGCTGCGCCAGCGCCTACTCCCACCGCTCCGGCATCGAGGTCGTCAAGCACTACGGCCCCGCCTACCTGACCGCCGTGGGCACCATGTCCTCCGCCGCTACCCTGGCCGTGGCGCTGCAGTGCGCCCATAAGAGTACCAACCTGCGCTCCGATATGGTGGACTTCGGCATCCCCCTGTTCGCCAACATCCACCTGTGCGGCTCGGTACTGACGGAGACCTTCTTCGTGATGATCGTGTCCAACATCCTCTACGGCGCGCTGCCCAGCCCCGGCACCATGGTGCTGTTCTGCCTGCTGCTGGGCGTGTTCGCCATCGGCGCCCCCGGCGTCCCCGGCGGCACGGTCATGGCGTCCCTGGGCCTGATCACCGGCGTGCTGGGCTTCGACGGCTCCGGCACCGGCCTGATGCTGGCCATCTTCGCCCTGCAGGATTCCTTCGGCACCGCCTGCAACGTCACCGGCGACGGCGCCCTGACCCTGATCCTCACCGGCTATGCAGAGAAGCATGGCATCAAGGAGGAGAGCGTCCAGGCCGTCGACCTGTAAAGCAAGACATAAACCAAAAGAGCCTGCTGCGAACGCAGCAGGCTCTTTTCGTGTGGTTCGGATATCAATAGAACGTGGCGACGGTCTGGGCGGGGGGCTGGGCGGCCTCGATCCGCTCCGCCATCAGCACCGGGCCCTTCTTGCCGTAGCCCTTGTGCCACTTCAACTCCACCTTGGCGGTGACGGTGACCCACTGGCCTTTGTTGAGTTTGGCCGCCTCCGGCCAGCGGCAGATCAGGCCGGTGAACTGGATGTCGTTGACGCAGCAGGTCATCAGCTGCCGGCCGAACACGAAGCAGTCGTCCGCCAGGCGGGGGCTCTTGACCACCATGCCCTTGTAGCGCAGGGTCTTGCCGTCGTACTTGGAGAAGTCCTCGGAGAGGTCCGCGTAAAACAGGGCGTAGTCCTCGTCCTTGATGTCCGTCACCGGGGCGTCCAGGTCGAAGGGGAGGGGGTCCTGGATGTCGTCGTAGGTCACCGCGCCGTCGGGGGCCTCGTAGGCGATGTCACAGCGGCGGTTGGCGGCCCGGACGACCTTGTGGAACTCCATCTTGTCCACCTCCGGCTTGCACCGGTTGAACACCACCAGCTCGCAGCTCTTCAGCTTGTCGTACACCAGCTGGCGCATATTGGCGTTGTAGGTGAGGAAGGTGTTGGCGTCGCAGAACATGAACTCCTGGGCCACCGCCCAGTTTTCCGGCATATGCTGGTAGAGGCTGTCCAGCAGCCACATCCCGTTATACTCCACCAGCACCCGCTCCGCCCGGTGGGCCTTGAGCATGGCCTCCAGCGCCGGGGCCTGCAGGTCCTGCTCGTCCTCTATCGTCTGGACGAACACGTTCTTGCCGGAGAAGCGGCTGGGGTCGTATTCCTCCTCGCCCTCCTCGCACAGCAGCAGGAGCGTCCGCTCCCCCTGGTTGAAGCGGGGGTCCTCCAGGGTCTCCTGGATGAACTTGGTCTTGCCGGCCTCCAGAAAGCCGGTGAACAGATAGACGGGGATCTGTCTCACAGCCCGAACAGCTCCTTCACCGCGTTTTCCTTCAACTCGGCGCCGATGACGCACAGCCGGCCGGCCACGTTGGCGGGGCCGGTGCGGACGTTCTTCTCGCCGGGGGTGTAGTCAAAGTGGACCCAGGTGCCGTCCGGCGCGGGCACATAGCCCTTGGCCCGGACCACCAGGCCATAGGCGCCCTCGTCCGAGAGTTTGTCCAGGATGGCGTCGATGTCCGCGGCGGAATACTTCTTGCTTGTCTCCACGCCCCAACTCTGGAACACCTCGTCCGCGTCGTGGCCGTGGTGATGGTGGTGATGATGGTGGCCGTGGTGATGGTGTTCGTCCTCGTCGTCATCGTCATCATCGTCGTGGTCGTGATGATGGTGGTGGCAGCACTCATCCTCCTCGTGATCATCGTCATCATGGTGGTGATGGTGGTGGCAGCACTCATGCTCCTCGTCATCGTCGTCATCGTGGTGATGGTGGTGATGATGCTCTTCTTCCTCTTCGTCCTCTTCCGCTTCTTCCCGGTAATGCTCCTCCAGCAGCGCGGCCAGTTCCGCGCCGATGGAGTTCTTCTGGTCGATGGCGTCCAGGATCTGCCCGCCGGACAGCTCGTCCCAGGGGGTAGAGACGATGACCGCGTCGGGGTTCTTCTCCCGCAGCAGAGCCTCGGCCTGGGCGATCTTCTCCTCGCTCATGCCGCCGGTGCGGGACAGGACGATGCAGTTGGCGGACTGGACCTGGTTATTGAAGAACTCGCCAAAGTTCTTCATGTAGAGCCGGGCCTTGGACGCGTCCACCACGGTGGTCAGCCCGCCCAGGACGAACTGCTCCCCGGCGGACTGGACGGCGGCCACGATCTCCGACAGCTTCCCCACGCCGGACGGCTCGATCAGGATGCGGTCGGGGTCATACTGCTCCGCCACCAGGCGCAGCGCCTTGCGGAAGTCGCCGGTGAGGCTGCAGCAGATGCAGCCGGACTCGATCTCGTTGACCACCACGCCGGCGTCCTTTAAAAAGCCGCCGTCGATGCCGATCTCGCCGAACTCGTTCTCGATGAGGACCAGCTTCTGGCCCGCGTAGCCGTCGGCCAGCAGCTTTTTGATGAGGGTGGTCTTCCCGGCGCCCAAAAAGCCGGAAAAGATGTCGATCCTTGTCATGTATATCGCCTTTCTTTGGTGAAATAAATAAACTGTTCAGGCGGCGGCGGAAAACACGGCAGACTGGCCGCCCCGCCGCACAATGATATATTATATCACGCATTTTCCATAAAGAAAAGGGAAAATCCAACCCCGCGGGCCATATATCTCGCCTATTTTACACATAGCTATGGCATATTTTGAGGAAGTGTGTTATAATACATGATAACTATGTGATAACGACTCTGCGGCGCGGAACGGTCCGCCGCTCCAGATACGATCCGGAGGAAGAGTATGAAACGCATATACGCTGTGATAACGGTCTGCCTGAGCCTGGCTCTGTGCGTGCTGGCGTCCTGCATCAGCCGGGAGGCCGCCCAAAAGCAGATGCCCGCCACCGCCCAGGTGAGCGCGGAGGAGAACTACCATACGGTGTCGTTCTATGACGGCTCGGTGGTCCTCCAGCAGGTGGCGGTGAAGGACGGCTCCGCACCGGACCAGTATCCCCAGGGCTACGCCTGGCGGGACGCCAGCGGCCGCACAGTGGACCCGGCCACCATGGTGGTGACCCGGGATGTGTCGCTCTATACCCGTGTGTCCGCCCGGGTGCGCTCCGAACACACCCGCTATATGACCGCCACGGACGGGTACTTCCGGCCGGACGAGGATCTGACCCGGGGGGAGGCCGCCGGGATCATCTGCGCCCTGCTCACGCCGGAGACAGCGGTGGAGGAGGGTGGCGGTATGTTCACCGATATGCCCGCCGACAGCACGGCGGCGGCCAACATCCGGACGGTGTCCGCCCTGGGCATCATGAACGGCTACGCCGACGGCACCTTCCGGCCCGACGCGTCCATCACCCGCAGCGAGATGCTCACGGCCATGTGCCGGCTGACGGACACCGAAGAGGTGACCGCCCTGGCGTTCTCGGACGTGGGCGCCGACCACTGGTCCATGGGCAGCGTGGCGGCGGCCATGGCGAAGGGCTGGGTGGCCGGCTATGACGACGGCAACTTCTACCCCGACACCCCCATCACACGGGCGGAGGCGGCGGTGCTGGTGAACCGCGTCATCGGCCAGACCCCCAACCGGACCGCCATCGACGTGGTGTGCCAGCAGTCCCCCTACCAGGACGTGTCCCGGTGGCATTGGGCCTACTATGACATCGTGGACGTGTCGTTCACCACCGAACTGATGCAGTATATCACCGGCGAGGCGGAGAATATGCAGCCGGGCTTCATGCTCCTGGGCGACCAGATGTGCCACGTCAACCCGGAGACGCTGCGGCTGGACTATTTCGCCAAGGGCTTCCATACCGTCACCGACGGCCTGCCCAGCGACGGCGTGTACTATGTGCCGGAAAACGGCTTCTTCGTCCAGCGCAACCAGCCCGGCTTGCAGGAGTTTGACGGTTCGCTGTTCTATGTGCTGGCCCAGGACGGGCCCTTCGCCTCCAACTATGACCTGGGCTACCTGCACTTCGGCGAGAACGGCCGGTATACCTCCGGCGACGCGGCGATAGACGGCTATGTGGACGAGATCATGGCCCCCATCATCCAGGGAAAGACAGAGAACCTGCTCAAGGAGTCGAACCTGCGCCAGGCGTTCGACTACGTCTCCCGGTACGGCGGCTACCGCTATTTGAGCCGGCCCATGGGCTGGCACCGCGGCACTACGAGCTGGACGACCCTGTGCGCCAGGATGATGTTCGAGACAAAGCGTGGTCCCTGCTACTTCTGGGCGGCGGCGTTCCTGTATCTGGCGCGGCGGCTGGGCTACCAGGCCTATCCCATCTGCGGCGGCGTGGGTACCGCCAACACCCTCCACGCCTGGGTCATGATCGACGACGCGGATGGGACGGAGTATATCTACGACGCGGAACTGGACTGGGCCTACCGGACGAATTACTACCACAACGGCACCGGCCCCATGGATATGTTCAAGCAGCGGCGGGGCCA
>CANRIF010000077.1 GCA_947630645.1 uncultured Oscillospiraceae bacterium
GGTGGCGGACGCGGTGGCGCGGATGCCCTTCGTGGCGGAGCCGAGCCTGGACGACATCCTGGCCGCCGATGCCGAGGCCCGGCGTCTGGCGGCGGAAAGATAAAACCGCCCCCTTTGGAATATACTCTCTGCGGAGCGAAAGACCATTGAAAGGAACGACATGGGTACTTTCTTGTATATCCTGCTTGCGATCTTGATCTTCGGCGTGCTCATCGCCATCCATGAGCTGGGGCACTTCATGGCCGCCCGGCTGTGCGGCGTGCGGGTGCTGGAGTTCTCCCTGGGCATGGGCCCGGCTATCTGGAAGCGCGAGACGAAGGCCGGCACCCAGGTGAGCCTGCGGTGCCTGCCTATCGGCGGGTTCTGCGCCATGGAGGGGGAGGAGGGCGAGTCCGACGACCCGGCGGCCTTCTCCAACGCCGCGGCGTGGAAGAAGCTGATCATCCTGGCGGCGGGGTCCTTCATGAACTTCGTGCTGGGTTTCGTGCTGGTGGCGATATGCTTCACCCAGGTGGCCGCCGTCACCGCCCTGGTGATCACCGACTTCATGGACGGCTGCCCCTATGAGGGGGCGGACGGGCTGCAGGAGGGGGACCGGTTCTACCGCATCAACGGCGAGCGCATCTACTTCTCCGACGACGTGTCCACCTATATGGCCCGCGGCGGCGGAGACACCGCCGACATCGTCCTCATCCGGGACGGGCACAAGGTGTATCTGGACGACTTCCCCATGACCCTGCGGGAGTACACGGACCCGGACACCGGGGAGCAGGTGCTGCGCTACGGGCTCTATTTCAGCCAGCGGGAGACGGGCTTTGGCGCCCAGATGAAGTACGCCTGGTACTCGGCGCTGGACTTCGTGCGCCTGGTGCGTCTGGGCCTGACGGACCTTATCACCGGCGCGGTGGGCGTCAAGCAGATGACCGGCGTGGTGGGCATCGTGGACATGATGGCGGAGGTGGGCACCAGCTCCCCCACGGTCTACGACGGGCTGCTGAACATCGCGTATCTGGCGGCGTTCATCGCGGTGAACCTGGCGGTGATGAACCTGCTGCCCCTGCCGGCGCTGGACGGCGGACGCATCTTCTTTTTGCTGGTCAGCCTGGTGGCGGAGCGCGTCTTCCGCCGGCGGATTGACCCCAAGTACGAGAACTATGTGAACACCGCCGGGCTGGTGGCGCTGATGGGCCTGATGGTGTATGTGATGTTCAACGACGTGGCGAGGATCATTGCGGGATGAAACGGGACGAGACGAGAAGGATAGACGTGGGCGGCGTGGCCGTGGGCGGAGGCGCCCCGGTGACGGTCCAGTCCATGTGCAACACCGACACCCGGAACGCAGAAATGACGCTGGCGCAGATGCGGCGGCTGCGGGCCGCCGGGTGCGACATCATCCGGGTGGCGGTGCCGGACATGGCCGCCGCCGGCGCGCTGCCGGCCATCATGGCCCAGGCGCCCATGCCGGTGGTGGCGGACATCCACTTCGACTACCGGCTGGCGGTGGCGGCGGCCCAGGCCGGCGTGAGCGCGGTGCGGATAAACCCCGGCAACATCGGCTCCAAGGACCGGGTGCGGGCCGTGGCGGACGCCTGCCGGGAAAAGGGCATCCCCATCCGGGTGGGGGTGAACACCGGCTCACTGGAAAAGCGCCTGCTGGAAAAGTACGGCGGCCCCACCGCCGAGGCCCTGGTGGACAGCGCCGAGGGGGAGCTGGAGGCGCTGTACGCCGTGGGCTTTGAGGATACGGCCCTGTCCGTGAAGGCGTCGGACGTTTCCCTCACCGTGGCGGCCTACCGGCTGGCGGCGGAGCGGTTTTCCTGCCCGCTGCACGTGGGGGTCACGGAGGCCGGCACCAGCTACGGCGGCCTCGTCAACTCCGCCGTGGGCATCGGTACGCTGCTCATGGAGGGCATCGGCGACACCATCCGGGTGAGCCTCACGGCGGACCCGGTAGAGGAGGTCCGGGCGGGCCTCGCCATCCTGCGCGCCTGCGGGCTGAAAAAGGGCGGCGTGCGGTTCGTATCCTGCCCCACCTGCGGCCGGACCCGGATCGACCTTATCGGCCTGGCGAAAAAGGTGGAGGCGGCGGTATCCGGCCTGGACCGGGACATCACCGTGGCGGTGATGGGCTGCGAGGTCAACGGCCCCGGCGAGGCCCGGGAGGCGGACTACGGCATCGCCGGCGGGCCCGGCTTCGGCAGCCTGTTCGTCAAGGGCCAGGTGGTGAAGACGAAGGTGCCGGAGGACCGGCTTCTGGACGAGCTGCTGACGCTGATCGGGACGGGACAGGCCTAGGCGCCATAAGGAGTACATAGCGTTGGATACTATCGCGTTTTTGGAGATGTTCCCCTGCTGTCAGGGGGTGGATAGGAGCTACGGCAACCTGGGCGGCGTTTTTGTCCAGGAGGTCACGGTGAACAGGGAGCGGATGGACATGACGGTCCGCGCCCTGTTTTCCGCCATGCCCGCCCCGGCGGAGCTGTCCACCCTGGAGAGCGTGCTGGCGGGGGAGTACGGCCTGCGCCAGGTGCATATCGAGGCGTCCTGGCCCCAGCAGGAGCCACGCCCGGCGGCGGATGGCAGGAAGGCCGGGGGCAAGGTGCTGCTGGGGAAGGCCATCAAGGGCAAGCCCATCCCCATGGCCGAGGCCAGCGCCGAGCAGAAGACGGTGATCGTCACCGGCCGGGTGTTCGCCGCGGACAGCCGGGTCATCCAGCGGCTGGGCGCCACGGTGCTGCAATTCGACATGACCGACGGCACCTCCAGCGTCCGGGTGTCCAAGTACATCCCCAAGGAGGAGGACCAGTCCGTCGTGGGCAAGATCGCGCCGGGGATGTACCTGACCGTGTCCGGCGCCATGAAGTTCAACACTTACAGCAAAGAGGTGGAGCTGGAGCCGCGGCACATCCAGACCGCCGAGGCCCCCGAAGGCCGCCGGGACCGGGCGGAAAAAAAGCGGGTGGAACTGCATCTGCACACCCAGATGTCCGTCATGGACGCGGTCATCGAGCCAGCCGCCGCGGTGAAGCGGGCGGCCGATTGGGGCATGAGCGCCGTCGCCATCACCGACCACGGGGTCGCCCAGGCGTTCCCCGCCGTCTCCAAGGCCGCCAAGGGCATCAAGGTCATCTACGGCATGGAGGGGTATTATGTCAATGACGTGGACGAGAACCTCGCCGTCCGCGGCGACGGAGACGCCCCGCTGAACGGCGAGTATGTGGCCTTTGATATCGAGACTACCGGCCTTTCCGACGACACGGACCGGATCACCGAGATCGGCGCGGTGCGGTTCCGGGACGGGAAGCCGGGGGAGCGGTTTCAGACTTATGTAAACCCTGGTATCCCCATCCCGCCGGACATCCAGCGCCTGACGGGCATCACGGACCGGGACGTGTTCGACGCGCCGTCGGAGGCGGAGGCGGTGGGGGCGTTTCTGGACTTCGCCGGGGACCGGCCCCTGTGCGCCCACAACGCGGATTTCGACGTGAGCTTCATCGGGTGCGCGGCGGAGCGGGCGGGGCGGCCCTTCGCGCCGCTGTATGTGGACACGCTGCCCCTGGCCCAGGCGCTGCTGCCGGACCTGAAGAAGTTCAAGCTGGACATCGTGTCCAACCGGCTGGGCCTGCCGGAGTTCAACCACCACCGGGCCAGCGACGACGCGCTGGTGTGCGGGCGCATCCTGGCCAAGTTCATCCCCATGCTGGCCGAGCAGGGGGCGGAGCGGCTGGGTCAGGTGAACGGCGTGTGCCGCGCCCTGCGGGAGCGGGACGGCCGCCACCCCCGGACCCGGCACATCTCCCTGCTGGTGAAGGACCGGCCGGGGCTGAAAAACCTCTATGAGCTGATCTCCAAGAGCCATTTGGAGCATTTCCGCAAGGTCCCCATCATCCCCAAGAGCCTGCTGATGGCCCACCGGGAGGGCCTGATCGTGGGAAGCGCCTGCGAGGCGGGGGAGCTTTACCAGGCAGTGAGCCGCCACCGGGGCCGGGCGGAGCTGCGGCGCATTGGGTCGTTTTACGACTATTTCGAGATCATGCCCCTGGCCAACAACCAGTTCATGCTGGAAAACGGCATGGTCAAGAGCGAGGAACAGCTGCGCGCGTTCAACCGCCGGATCGTGGCGCTGGGCGAGGAGCTGGGAAAGCCCGTCTGCGCCACCTGCGACGCCCACTTCCTGGACCCGGAGGACGAGATATTCCGCCACATCCTGCAAAACGTGCGGGGCTTTGCCGACGCGGACAAGTCCATGCCGCTGTACCTGCGGACCACGGAGGAGATGCTGGAGGAGTTCGCCTACCTGGGCGAGGACAAGGCATATGAGGTGGTGGTGGAAAACACCAACCGCATCGCGGACATGGTGGAGGGGCAGGTGGACCTGCTGCCGAAGCATCAGCTGTACCCGCCGGTGATCGAGAATTCCACCGGGCAGCTGGAGGACCTGGTGTACGGAAAGCTGAAGGAGCTTTACGGCGAACACCCGGAGAAGATCATCATGGACCGGGTGGAGATGGAGATGGATACCATCCTGGGCCGGCACTTCGACGTGATCTATATGTCCGCCCAGAAGCTGGTGGCGGACAGCATGGCCCACGGGTATCTGGTGGGCAGCCGGGGCAGCGTTGGCTCCAGCCTGGTGGCGTATCTCGCGGGCATCACGGAGGTGAACAGCCTGCCGGCCCACTACCTGTGCCCCAAGTGCTACCACACGGATTTTGCGGCCGGCCGCGGCTACGGCTGCGGCGCGGATATGCCGGACGCGGTGTGTCCCAAGTGCGGCACGCCCATGCGTAAGGAGGGCTTCGACATCCCCTTCGCCACCTTCCTGGGCATCAAGGGCGACAAGGTGCCGGATATCGACCTGAACTTCTCCGGCGAGTACCAGGCCAACGCCCACGCCTACACCAAGACCCTGTTCGGCGCCGACCATGTGTTCAAGGCCGGCACGGTGGGGACCATCGCGGACAAGATCGCCTACGGCTATGTGCGAAAGTACGCCGAGGAGCGGGGCAAGACCTTCAGCCAGGCGGAGATGAACCGTCTGGCCCAGGGCATCGTGGGCGTCAAGCGCACCACGGGCCAGCACCCCGGCGGCCTGGTCATCATCCCTCAGAACATGGACGTGACCGACTTCTGCCCGGTGCAGCATCCGGCGGACGATCCAGGGACGGACATCGTCACCACCCACCTGGAATATCACTTCATGGAGGACTATCTGCTCAAGCTGGACGAGCTGGGCCACGATAACCCCACCATGATCAATATGCTGGAGAAGCTGACCGGCACCGACGCCAAGCAGATACGCCTGGACGACAAGGAGACCATGAGCCTCTTCTCCTCGCCCAAGGCCCTGGGCGTGCCGGAGAACGACCCCATCATCGGCCAGACCGGCTCCCTGGGCATCCCGGAGTTCGGCACCAGCTTCACCCGCCAGATGCTGGTGGACACCAAGCCGGACAAGTTCGATATGCTGGTGCGGCTGTCCGGCTATTCCCACGGCACCGGCGTGTGGCTGGGCAACGCCCAGGACCTGATCCGGGCGGGCAAGAAGGTCACGGACACCATCGGCTGCCGGGACGACATCATGCTCTATCTGATGCAGCAGGGCATCGACGACAACACCGCCTTCAAGGCCATGGAGAATGTGCGGAAGAAGAACAAGCAGCTCACCGACGAGCAGGTGGAGATCATGCGTAGCCACGGCGTGCCCCAGTGGTACATCGACTCCTGCCACAAGATCGAGTACCTGTTCCCCAAGGCCCACGCGGTGGCCTATGTGCTGATGGCGTTCCGCATCGCGTGGTACAAGGTCCACGAGCCGCTGGCGTTCTACTCGGCGCTCTTCTACCGCCGCAGCCAGAAGGGCAGCTTCGACGCGGAGCTGATGACCGTGGGGATCGGCCGGGTCCGGTCCAAACTCAAGGAGATACGCTCCAACGCCAACGCCACGGACAAGGAGGAGGACCTGGCCACAACCCTGGAGATGGTGTACGAGTTCTATATGCGGGGGTTCGACTTCGCGCCCATCGACCTGTACCTGTCCGACGCGTTCCGGTTCCAGCCGGAGGGGGAGAAGCTGCTGCGAGTCCCCTTCGCGGCGGTGTCCGGCCTGGGGGAGGCGGCGGCGGCGGACCTGGCCCGGGCCAGGGAGAACGGACGGGAGTTCGTGTCCGTGGAGGAGTTGGCGGCGCTGTGTCCCAAGCTAAGCTCTGCCCACGTGGATGTGCTGAAACGCATGGGCGCCTTCGGCGCCCTGCCTGAGGCAAGCCAGATGACGCTATTCGACTTTTAGTCATTTGAAAGGAGCAGGCTCCTTATGGAGAAGGTGCTGCACCTTGAAAGGGATGTACCCTGGCCTTTCATATTTATGTTATATGTATATTATATTGACAATCGCGGAAAACTATCGTATAGTAAAGATGAAGGGAGTGATATAGATGGCGAAAGTAGCCACGACACTCAGCATTGACGCCGACGTGAAGAAGGACGCGCAGGAGTTGTTCTCTGATTTTGGACTGGATTTATCCACGGCCGTCGGAATGTTCCTGCGGCAGTCCGTTCGGGAGCAGCGTATCCCGTTTGAGGTGAAGCGCGATGTCCCGAACGCGGAGACGCTTGCTGCCATACAAGAAGCGAAGGAGATGGAGGCTCACCCGGAGCGGTATAAGGGATATTCCTCGTTCACGGAGGTGTTGAATGAGGTGCTGGACGATGCTTGAGATAAAGCCCACCAGCCGGTTTAAGCGCGATCTAAAAATCTGCATGAGGCGGGGCTACAACCTGGGGGCCCTTGGGGATGTCGTGGACGCGCTGGCTCGGAGCGAGGAGCTGCCGGAGAAGAACAAGGACCACGCGCTATCTGGCGATTACATGGGATGCCGGGAGTGCCACATCGCCCCTGACTGGCTGCTTATATATAAAGTGAGTGGCGAGAGTCTCGTTTTGTACCTGATGCGGACGGGGACGCACAGCGACCTGTTCTGAAAGACTGGCTGGCGGACTGCCGGAAGCCGCCGGGTTTCCCTTAAAGCTTCCCTTCAAATGAGAATGCGGCCCTCGTTGGAGCGCGCCCCATAGGTCAAGCCCTGGCACAATGCTCATGTACGGTAAGGAAGCAAGCAACCGAAAACAAGAGATAGACCGCCAGCACTACACTATTCCGAACCAA
>CANRIF010000078.1 GCA_947630645.1 uncultured Oscillospiraceae bacterium
TACCAGCCCATATCCAGGGCCTTGCTTCCCGCGCCTGTCGGGTCGGTAGCCTTCATGTACGCGTCGTTCCACTGGAAGTCGTACACGCCGGTGCGGACCATGCCGTGCATCTCGCCGAACAGCAGCATGGACATGTCGTAGGTGGTCTCCTCCGCGGTGTCGGGCACGTCGCCGTCTTTATCGTCAGTGTGGTGGGGGGTAGCGGTGATGGAGCGGTTTTTCACCTCCATCAGGTCGCCGATGGGGTCCTGGTAGGTCAGCGCGTCCCCCACGCCGGCGCTGTTGTTGCCCGACACAGGCACGAATACCTTGCCCAGGATCAGCTCCAGGATCTCGTCGAAGATGTTGCCCAGGTTTGAGGACTGTACGTCGTAGAACTCGTCGTTATAGGCAATGTTGCCGACCACATCCGCCTGGGTGATCTGGACATCGTCACCGTCCCCGGCATGGTAGATGATACCGCCCTCGGTGATGGGGTCGATGTTGATCGCTGTCCCTCCATTCTGACCGATCGCCGGAGTAGCTCTTGTGCCGTCGCGCCATTTAACCCAGTTTTCTTTAAGGGTCGGGAAAGCCCTATGATCATGAGCAACTAGTCCGCCGAGAGATCCCCATTCGCTTCCGCCATAGGTCTCGCCCAGCTCCTTGACGTTCTCATTCCAGCCTTTACCGTCGGCTTCGGTGATATCATCCAGGGCGTGCCCCTTGGGGTCCAGGGTGGGATACAGCCGCCAGCGGCCCCACTGGGGCACGTGGCGGGTGTCCACGTTCATGGTGTAGGTGGACAGGTTGGAGCGGCTGCTCTCGTCGGCCCCGTATTTGTTCCAGCCGTTTTCGTAGTGCTCCTTCACCACCCGGCTCATGTAAGCGGCGGTGAGCAGTACCTGCAGCACCGTGCCGCCGGTGCTGCCTATCTCATTGTCACTGTTGTACAGGATGCCCGGGTGATGCCACGCCGGTTCAGAGGTCAGTGTGCCGTCCTCATAGTAATCCGCGCCGGTGTTATACATCGAGGGGAGGCCTTCCCAGCTGCTGCCAAAGACAGATGTGCCGGGCAGATAGACATCGTACCACTCGTTGCCGACTGCGGGGAGGCGGTGCGGATTGTCAGCATAGTAGGCGCCATCTATCCCTCCCCAGCCGTCGTCCTGCGTGTACCAGTTCGGACCTTCTTCCGGCTGGCGCCCCTCTCTTGGCTGCGCGAAGCGGGACAACCACTGTTCATAAGTACCCATGTTGTTGAAGGCGAAGTTGGCGCCGCCGTCGGACATGATGATGGCCGCCGGGATGCGGGCCACGCAGGCCTCCACGCCGGTGGTGAGACTCTCCCGGTAGGTGGTGGCGGCGGTGTCCGCCAGCTGCTTGTAGGCCAGGTAGATGCCGCCCTGGGTGTTGGTGAAGTAGCCCACGTAGTCGTCGGCCTCCAGCTGCTGGGTATTCTCCATGGCGCTGATAAGGTCAGCACCTGCATGCGCATAGCCGGACTGGCTGGCCACCGAACCGTTGTAAACCTTCTTGCTCTCTGCCGAATTGGCGGTGGGGTCCGCCTCCCAGGCGGCGTCCTGCTTTGCGACGCCGGGGAAGGCCTTGACGCCCTCGTTGTGTACGTTGTTGCTGACGGTGTGCTTGGACATCGTCACCCACTGGTTGGCGGGGTCGCTGTCCTTGAGAGGGCCGGTGTAGGTGTTGGACTCGTTGCCGGCGTTCACCACCACGGTGTAGCAGGTGTCCCGGTTGTTCATCCAGTACCAGCCGGCGGGCTTTCCCTCTCCGGCCTCGTTTTCCTCTTTATACACCAGATCGCTGGGGTGGTACAGGGTCTCCATGCCCCCCACGGTGAGGTAGGGGATATCAGTGCCCTCGGGGTGGCGGTAGTGGGCCAGGGGCATGAGCACGGTGGCGTTGGCGCCGTAGCCGAGCACCGCCACCCGGTTCTGCTGGTTCTGGGCCATCAGCTTGTCGATGGTCGTGTTGATGGCGTTCAGGGTCTGCTGGACGCGGGAGTTGGCGATACGCTCGGACATGATCACGCCCTCTTTGGGATATCCCGATTGGGCGGAGTCTCTGTATTCATTTCTGCCGGGGTCCAGACCGTAGCGGGTGTCCTGGCCCATGGAGCCGGACATATCGAACACGATCACCAGGTCTATCGGGGTAGGGGGATACTCGTTCACCACCTGGGAGCTGGTGAGCGCGCTGAAAACGTGAACAAAATCGGCTTCAAAGCCCACGGAGCTGTCATAGCCGTCGGTGGCCATGTCTAGGACGATCTTGTTGCTCGGCGTGCCGCCGGAGTCTGTATCGGCGCCGTAGGCGAACACGGTCTTGTCCGTCCAGACGCGGCCGGCGTAACGGGAGCCGGTGACGTTGTTCAGCAGGGCGGACTGGTAGGTGTCCATGGTGTTGGGGTCGGCCTCGCGCTGGTTGACCTCCGGCGTGGCGCCGGACGCACCCGCCGCCGCCAATGCCCGGCCCTGCAGCAGGCCCGTGCCGTCGAACACCGACAGCGCCATCACCAGGCACAGAAGCCCCGCCAGCAGCCGCTTGGCCGCCATCTTCTTTCCCATGTCCCATTCCTCCTTGTTGCTCCGCGCGGACCGCTTTCTCCCCGCCACGCGCCGGATCGATGCTTGGATATGCTTGTCACACCGTGGCAGCCACGGCGTTCGTGTACACCTGAAACCCGCCGTCAGCGCGGGTCACCTGATAGAAAAACGGATTGGCCTCCGCCCAGGCCGGGTCGCTCTTCGCCATTTCCTCATAGTCCTGCAGGGCCTTTATATACCCCCGGTGCAGCGTCTCCTCCGCGTCCAGCCGGGCCTGTACCGCCTGGTCGAAGGACGAGTAGTGGCCCAGGTCATAGTGTTTGCCCTGGAAGGTGATGCTCGCCCGGTATTTGCCGCTGGGCAGCCGATACAGCCCCCTGAAGCCGGACTTGTTCCGGCCCGTGTCCTCGCAGGAGCGCCGGAGGATCTCCAGACAGGTGTCGTCCCGGTAGTGCATGTGCTCATGCATCCGGCCCATCTGCTCCCGGTTCAGGCACCCGCAGCTCCGGGTCCGCCCGGAGAGCAGACAGGCGGCCGCCGCCTCCGTCTCCTTCCCGCAGTCGCACCGGCACAGCCACAGCGCCCCGGCGGTCCTGTTGCGCTTTTTGCTCTCCCCGGGACGCAGGACCGTGAGCCGGCCGAAACGCATGCCCGTCAGGTCCCGGCGGTTATAGAACGCTTCCCTTTTGGCACAGCCGCAGCTTTTCGTGTAGCCGCTGCGCAGATTCCGGCCCGCCGTCACGCACAGCTCGCCGCAGTCACATCGGCACAGCCAGCGGGCCCGGCCGGCACTGTTGTTCTCCGCCCGGCGGAGTACAGTGAGCCGGCCAAACCGCATGCCGGTCATGTCTTTACATGTCACGCTTTCCGCTCCATTTCGCCGCGCCCACAGTGCAAAGGCGATAGAACGGGCCGCCTTTCTTCTCCGCGAATTTCCAGCGCCTTCTTCCAAATCGGGGAAAAATGTACAGGTTTCTCCCCACCCGCCAAAAGCCCATGGGCACACTTATAGTATTGGGGCGATTATATCAAAAAACCCTTCTCAATGCAATACCTTAATGTGCTGATGTGTCGACCTTCACGGGGAAAAACCTGTACTTTTGTCCCCGAACGCCGCCTTTTCGCCAATTTTTGGAAGTCGCAAGACAGCACGACGCTCCCCGCCGCAAAAAGCGGAGAGCGTCGTGCTGTTATTCTCTGTGGATCGGGGCCCCCGCGCGGCACGTCTGCCCATTCTAATGTTCGCGCGAAGTCGCGCGTACCGCTTTCCCCGGGGTCCCCAAAGGGCACGCTTGCCCTTTGGGGAGAAGGAAGAAGCGCCCTGACCGATGAGGGGGCCTGGCTTTGGTGGGGTGTCATAAGACAGTATTGTGTCTCATTTTTCGGAAATGGCGTGGCATTTGTCATGCCATTTCCTCTTGCATCAGCTCTTGGATGGGGATAAAGCCCACAAAGTCGTAAGAGACGTGGATGCTCTGCCGCCGCTTGCCGTCTCCCATGTTCGGCTCATCTATGTAGATGGCCTTTACCAGCTCATGCAGTGCATACGACGTCAGTTCTTCCAGACCAACATATCTGCGTACCTGGGCTATGAAGCGTTCCACATCGTCGGCTTTCTGCTCCTGCTGGGCTATCTCCTTGGTGAGCGTATCCACTTCCTGTTTGAGCTGCGCTTGCTCGTCCTCATAGGTCCTGCTCATGGAGGCGAACCGCTCGTCAGAGATCGTCCCATTCACCCGGTCCTCATACAGCCGCATGAAGATGCGGTCCAGCTCGCCCAGCCGTTTCTCCGCCTTGGACAGCTTCTTTTTGCCCACACGGATGGCCTCGTCGGATGCCAGCTTCAGCTTCTGTCCCATGACTTCCCGGAAATGCGCCTCATGCGTGGTCACATAGGATATAACCATCTGCATGTGCCGCAAGACCATTTCCTCCAGCACCACAGCCCGGATATAGTGCGCGGAACACTTGTCTGTGATTCTGCGATAGTTGGCACAGACGAAATAATCCTGCCGCTTCTCAAAGTCTTTGGTAGTGCTGTAACGCATCTTCGCTCCGCAGTCAGCGCAAAATGTCAGGCCGGAGAACATGCTGCTCTTGCCCGTTTTCGTCTGGCGATGACGCTGTTGGCGTATCTGCTGGACTTTCCCGAACACTTCCTCCGTGATGATGGCTTGCTGTGTGTTGTAGAACACGACCTGGTCTTCTTCCGGCGTCAGACGCTTTTTCTTGTCCCAAATCGAGTTCCTGTGCGTCTTGAAGTTGACGGTGCAGCCCGTATATTCCTTCAGCTCCAGAATGTGAACGACGGTCTTTGTATTCCATGCGTATAGTTCATCACTTTTCGGAGGGGTGGCACCGCGGCTTTCCCGATCCTTATATGCTGATGGCGTGAGTATCTTCTCCGCCATCAAGGTATTTGCGATCTGCGTCGGGCCGCGGCCTTCCATGCAGAGGTCAAAGATGTGCTTGACCACTTGTGCAGCTTCTTCATCCACGATCCACTGTTTTGGATTCTCTGGGTCCTTGATATACCCATAGGGCGGATTGACTGCCAGGTGCTCCCCACGTTCACCCTTCGACTTGTTGACTGCCCGGACCTTCCTGCTGGTGTCCCTCGCGTAAAACTCGTTGAACCAGTTTTTGATCCCGGCAAAGTCATTGTCTACGCTGTTGGGGTCGATGGTGTCGTAGTTGTCATTGATGGCGATGTACCGTACTCCATGCTGGGCGAAAACAAAGTTGATATACATTCCCGTGAGAGCAGAGTTGCGGCCAAAGCGGGACAGGTCCTTTGTGATAACAATTCCTACTTGGTCGTTCTCCACCGCCTCCAGCATCTTCTGGAATCCGGGCCGCTCGAAACTCGTTCCGCTCCATCCGTCATCCACAAAGAAAACCAAGTTCGTGAAGTGCTGTTCCTGAGCGTACCTTTGCAGGATGGATTTTTGAGACGAGATTTGTCAAGGTGTTTTTCTGCACAGAAAAAGGTTCTTAGTATTTTAGCCGTCAGTAACGCTTGACAAGAGAACCACCGCTTACGGGCAGTATTAGAAGCCTCGGTCAATCCATGCGTAGGAATGATCGGAGCCTTTTTTAATCATATTACAACATTCACAATCAGCCCTGTCACCAGCGAAAATGCCAAGAGAGCAGTTGTCAAGGGTAATTTTAATTTATTAAGAGAACATTCAACTCTTTGCCTGACAATACATGTTTACTTACGCACCCTTGACAGATAAACGGAAAAGCGCTTTAATGTGAGTACGGCAAAGACGTCGGACCAAGGGTCACGGCGTCTTTGCCGCTTTTTGAGGGAGGGAGATCGGTATGAAAAGACCTGTTATTGGGCTCGTGCCGCTGGTGGACATCCAGCGGGAAAGCTACTGGATGCTGCCGGGTTATATGGATGGTGTGGCAGAGGCCGGCGGTTTGCCCATCATGCTGCCGCTCACGGACGAGGAGGAGCAGATAGGCCAGCTTATGGCGCTTTGCGACGGATTCCTGTTCACCGGCGGGCAGGATGTGAGTCCGTCCCTCTATGGGAAGGAAAAGGATGCCGCCTGCGGGGAGTGCTGCCGGCAGCGGGACGCCATGGAAGTGCAACTGTTGAACGCTGCATTGAGGCATGATAAGCCCATCTTCGGCATTTGCCGGGGCATACAGTTTATCAACGCGGCCCTGGGCGGGACACTGTATCAGGATCTGCCAAGCCAGCATCCATCGAAGGTCGAACATCACCAGCGTCCGCCTTATGACGTGCCGGTCCACACCGTGACGCCGCTCCCGTCTACGCCCCTTGCGGCGTTGTTGGGAGATGGCCCATTCGCGGTCAACAGCTATCATCACCAGGCGGTAAAAACGCTGGCGCCAGCATGGTCCGCCATGGCCATTGCTCCGGACGGCATTATTGAGGCTGCGTACTTGCCGGACAGGCGCTTCGTCTGGGCTGTCCAGTGGCACCCGGAGTTCTCCTTCCGGGTGGATGAAAACAGCAGAAAGCTGTTTCATGCCTTTGTCCGGGCGGCGGAAGAAGGCACAGGGCCCGCGCTATAGCGAGTCGCGGATGGACCCGACAATGTCTCTTGGCCTGTAACCGAACGATCTTGACGCCTTCTCATAGGAGAAGCGTCCGTTGGTGTGCAGAGTGTAGACGGAATAGGGGGTGAGCAGCGGTGAGCGGTCCCCGGCCAGCAGGGATAGGCGTTCCGCGATGGGGGCGATGCGCTTCACCAGGCCGTGGGGAAGCTCAAGGCGCCTGGCGCGTCGTCCCTTGATATGACAGACGGTGTTGAGCAACTCCCGGACCTTAACATAGTGGCCGCTGAGGATATAACACTCCCTAGCCCGGCCGTACTCCTCGCAGGCGAGGATGCCGTCCGCCACGTCCCGCACATCCACGAAGTCATAGCCGCCTTCCATGCTGACGGGTATGCGGCCGCTGGCCATGGCCTGAATGGTGCGGATCATGTGGTTGCGCCGGCTGCGGTCGCCAGGGCCGATGATGCCGGAGGGGTGGACGATGCTCACGTTCAGCCCCTCCCGGGCGTGGGCCAGGGCCCGC
>CANRIF010000079.1 GCA_947630645.1 uncultured Oscillospiraceae bacterium
TAGCTCATTTGGCAGAGCGCCACCTTGCCAAGGTGGAGGTAGCGAGTTCGAATCTCGTTGCCCGCTCCACGTCGAAAGACCTCTGAAGATGTCAGATCCTCGCAAGCGAGGCTCCTCCATCGGTCAGAGGCCTTTCTCCTTTTTCCCATGGGAAACACTTCGTTGGTTTCCCATGGGAGCCCTGTCGATAAGGAAAGGACACGTCGTGCGACGTGTCCTCCATTTTCTGTTGCTAGTAGCAAAGAGAACCACTAGCTATGCTAGTGGGAAAAAAGAGCTTCCAGCGAGGAAAAAAGTAGACAAGAAGAAAACTCCTCATTAGAGTAGAGGGTAGGTTTGCCGACCACCAACTACGAAATGAGGAGGTCTTTATCGTGAAAGACAAAGACGTAAGTAGTTTAGAGCATACGATGTGGCGGTGTCAATACCATGTAGTATTTGCACCGAAGTATAGGCGAATGGTGATATATGGAGAGATAAAGCAAGATATAGGGCGAATATTAAGGCAGCTGTGTCAGCAAAAGGGGGTAGAAATAATAGAGGCAGAGTTGTGCAAGGACCACATCCATATGCTGATAAGCATCCCACCGAAATACAGCGTGTCGCAAATCATGGGGTACCTGAAAGGGAAGAGCAGTCTAATGATATTTGACAGACACGCGAACCTGAAGTACAAATATGGGAACCGGCACTTTTGGGCGAGAGGGTACTACGTAGACACGGTGGGACGGAACAAGAAGCAGATACAGGAATACATCCGAAACCAGTTGCAAGAGGACCAGATAGAAGACCAGATCAGCCTGAAAGAGTTTGTGGACCCGTTTACGGGTAGTGTGAACAAGAGGGCATAAGAAAAGCCCCTTGAGGGGCGGCCTGAAAAAGAAATGCGGTCGGCAAACTTTTCAGGGTCCCTTTAGGGGCTTGCTAGTACCAGGCCCTTCTAGGGCCTATTCAAGCCTCCGGCTTCGCCGGAGGTTTTGACTATTTTGTCCGGCTGTTACAGCATGGAGAGGTACAGCTGGCCGTACTCGTAGCCCCAGGCGTCGCAGCTGTAATCCACGGCCATGGCCTGTTTTATGAGGCGGGCCATGGCGGGCTTATCCCAATAAGCGGCCAGGGCGCGGCGCACCGCGTCGGCCAGGTCATACCCGTCCATGCGGGAGAAGGTGAAGCCGGTGCCCTCGCCGGTATACTGGTTGTAGGGCTGCACCGTGTCCCGCAGGCCCCCGGTCTCCCGCACGATGGGCAGGGTGCCGTAGGCCATGGCGATCAGCTGGGAGATGCCGCATGGCTCGAACCGGGAGGGCATGAGGAAGAAGTCGCATCCGGCGTAGATGTGGTGGCTCAGATCGTCGTCGTAGCCGATCCAGGCGCAGGCCCGGCCGGGGTGGCGGCTCTCCAGGCCCCGGAGCCAGTCCTCATACTTCCGGTTGCCGTTGCCCAGCAGCACGAAGGCGCAGTCGTTGTTCCACAATAACTCGTCCATGGCGGCCATCACCAGTTCCAGGCCCTTCTGCTCCACCAGGCGGGTGACCATGCCGATCAGCGGCCGGTCCAGGTCCACCTCCAGGCCCGTCTCCTCCATGAGCATGGCCTTGCACTTGGCCTTGCCGTTCATCTTGGAGGCGGTGAAGTTGGCGGGGATGCGCTTGTCCGTGCCGGGGCGCCAGACGGTCTTGTCGATGCCGTTGACGATGCCGCACACGTCCCCCCGCAGGCTCAATACCCCGTCCAGGCCCTCGCCGTACTCCCAGGTGCATATCTCCCGGGCGTAGGAGGGGCTGACGGTGTTCACCCGGTCCGCCATGACACACCCGGCCTTCAAAAAGCAGGCCATGCCGTAGCGTTCCATGAGCCCCAGGCAGCCGTCGGGGATGGAGAGGTAGTCCTGCACGAAGTCGAACTTGCACAGGCCCTGGTAGGCGATGTTGTGGATGGTGAGCAGGGTCTTGGTCTGGCCCAGGGGGGAGTCTATGTACTGGGTCTTTAGGAGCAGGGGCAGCATCCCGGTGTGCCAGTCGTTACAGTGGATCACGTCGGGGATGAAGTCCAGCCGGAACAGGCTCTCCAGCACCGCCCGGGTGAAGTAGGCGTACTGCTCGCCCTCCCGGTCGGGCATATAGATGGGGCCGCCGAAGTACTCTTCATTTTCAATGAGCCACACGGTCACCCCGTCCAGGTCCAGCTTGTTCACACCCACGAACCGGGTCCGCCAGCCCATAGAGATATAGAAGCTGAACAGGTATTCCACCCGGTCGCCGTATTTGTCCTTGATGACGCGGTGGTAGGGGACCATCACCCGGGCGTCGAAGCCCAGCTTGTTGAGGTACTTGGGCAGCGTTCCCACCACGTCGGCCAGCCCCCCGGTCTTGGCCAGGGGCGCGCACTCCGCCGCGGCCAGCAGGATGCGGGGCGGCCGGCCCGAGACGCCCTTTTCCGCCGCCAGGGCCGCGATGCTGTCACGAAGCTGTTTTATCTGCATGGCTATTGATCCTCCTCATAGGTGAAGTATTGGGCGCTCAGGGGCGGCAGGCCCAGATGGACCCGGTAGGAGAACTCCCGGAAGCCCTTGTGTTCGTATTTTTTCCGGCCCAAGGCCCGGCCGCTGCCGCCGTAGCGGACCTCGTCGCTGCTCAAGAGCTTTTTCAGCCGCCCCGGACCGGGCAGGCCGATGACGAAGTCCTCGTGGAACATGGGGGTGAAGTTGCACACGCATACCACGGGCTTGGCGTTTTTCCGGTCCCGGGGCCAGCGGATGAAGGCCACGGAGCTGCGGTCCCGGTCGTCGGGGTTGAGCCAGGTGAAGCCCTCCCAGCTGTCCTCGATCTGCCACAGGGCGGGCTGGGAGAGATACATCTGGCCCAGCGCCGCGCACCAGGCCTGCATCTCGCGGTGCCGGGGGTAGTCCAGCAGGAGCCAGTCCAGCTGCTGCTGGTAGTTCCACTCGATGAACTGGCCGAACTCGCCGCCCATGAAGTTCAGCTTCTTGCCCGGGTGGCCGAACTGGTAGCCGTACAGCGCCCGGAGGGTGGCGAACTTGTCGTCGTACAGGCCGGACATCTTTTGCAGCATGGAACACTTGCCGTGGACCACCTCGTCGTGGGAGTAGGCCAATATGTAGTACTCGGAGAAGGCGTACATCATGGAGAAGGTGAGCTTGTCGTGGTTGAAGGAGCGGAAGTAGGGGTCCAGCTTGAAGTAGTCCAGGGTGTCGTGCATATAGCCCATGTCCCACTTGAAGGTGAAGCCCAGGCCGTCGTCGGCGGGGGAGGCGGTGATGCGGGGGAATGCGGTGGACTCCTCCGCCACGGTGAAGGCCCCGGGGCAGCGGTCCGCCACGGCGGTGTTCAGCTGCTGCCAGAAGGAGACCACGTCGTAGTTGATGTTGCCGCCGTCCTTATTGGGGACCCACTGGCCCGCCTTGCGGCCGTAGTCCAGGTACAGCATGGAGCTGACCGCGTCGCACCGCAGCCCGTCCACATGGTAGGTCTCCAGGAAGAACAGAGCGGAGCTTATCAGGAAGCCGCGCACGTCGGGGCTGGCGTAGTCGAACACCAGCGTGCCCCACTCCGGATGCTCGCCCATGCGGGGGTCGGCGTATTCATAGAGGGTGGTGCCGTCGAACCGGGCCAGACCGTGTTCGTCCCGGGGGAAGTGGGCCGCCACCCAGTCCATGATCACGCCCACCCCGGCCTGGTGCAGGATATCCACGAAGGCCATGAAGTCCTGGGGGGTGCCGTAGCGGCTGGTGGGGGCGAACCAGCCCGTTGGCTGGTAGCCCCAGCTGCCCACGAAGGGGAACTCGGTGACGGGCAGCAACTCCACATGGGTATAGCCCATCCGGCGGCAGTAGTCCGCCAGGGTGGGCGCGATGTTCTTGTAGTTGGGGAAGGTCTCCCCCTCGCCGATGCGCCAGGAGCCGATGTGCATCTCATAGATGTTCATGGGCTGGCGCCGCAACTCGTTATGGGGCCGGGCGGCCATCCAGTCCCCGTCGCCCCAGGCGTAGCCGTCCAGGTCCCAGACCTTGGAGGCGGTGGCCGGGCCGGTCTCCGCGTGGAAGGCGAAGGGGTCGGCCTTCAGCACCTGCCGGCCATCCGGACCGGTGACGGCGTATTTGTATACCTGCCCGTGTTCCACCCCGGGGACGGTCAGGGACCAGTAGCCCTCCCAGTCCCGCTCCATGGGCGAGGCCCCGGCGTCCCAGCCGTTGAAATCGCCCACCACGGATACCGCCTGGGCGTTGGGCGCCCAGACCCGGAAAGTGCGGCCGCCCTCCGCCTTGTGGCAGCCAAGATAGTCCTGCGCCCGGTAAGTGCAGTCGTTCAGAACGCTCATTCCCACGTCCCCCTCTGACAGAGTTGGTCTGTTCGTATAAATCAACCAAATCTATCATATACCATCCGGGCGCGTTTTTCAATAATTGACAGGAGAAAGAAGTTATAATAAAATATTGACAGGCGCCCTCACAGCAGGAAGATGTCCGCGGCGGACACCTCGAAGGCCAGCCGCTGGAAACTCTCGCCGTCGATGACCTTGGTATAGGCCCGGCTCTGCAGCCGGCCCCGGACGGTGAGCTGGGCGCCCACCTCCGCCTCGGATACCTCCCGGGCCTGCTGGCCCCAGGCGATCACGGGTATGTAATCGCTGCGCCGGTAGCGCCGGGCCACCGCCAGGATGATGTCGCATATCTCCCGGCCCATGGGCGTGACCCGCAGGGTGGGGGTCTTGCACACCGTGCCGGTGAGGACGATGCGGTTCTCGTCCTCCTCCCCGGGGGCCAGTTCCCGGGCGAAGATGGTCAGCACCAGGCGGTTGCCCACGCCGCTTTTGTTGTTGAATGAGCGCAGCTCCCCCGTGACGCGCACAGGCCCCGCCTCCAGCAGCCCGTCCGTCGGCAGCAGGGACTGGCGCAGGACGATGTTCACCGTGTCCGGCGTGCCGCTGAGCCGGCGGGTCTGGAGGGGGAAGGTGTAGAACCGGATGCCCCGGCTCTCGTGGGAATAGCGGGGCGGGGCGGTGACGACGCCGCACAGCTCTGCCCGGTTGGTGGCAAATACCTCGTCCATGGACGCACCTCACAAGCGTTGATATCCCAGCTTATGAGGCCCGGACGGGAGATATAACGAAAAATACGCGGCGAAAACGCCGCTTCAGGAGGAACTGTCATGGAACTCAACGAGATACTGCGCCGCTGCGACCACACCCTGCTGCGCCAGGACGCCACGGTGGCCGAGATACGCCAGCTGTGCGACGAGGGCATCCGCTACAACTGCGCCAGCGTGTGCATCCCGCCCTGCCATGTGGCCGGGGCCAAGCGGTATGTGGGGAGCAGGCTGCCCATCTGCACCGTCATCGGCTTCCCCAACGGCTACAACACCACCCGCATGAAGGTCCAGGAGGCCCAGGACGCCATCGCCAACGGCGCGTCGGAGATCGACATGGTGGTGAACCTGGCCATGGTCAAGGACGGCTGCTGGGACGACGTGCTGCGGGAGATCATCGCCGTCCGGGACGCCACCCAGGGCCATATTTTGAAGGTCATCATCGAGACATGCCTGCTCACCGAGGAGGAGAAGCGGCGGATGTGTACCGTCGTGTCCTCCTCCGGCGCGGATTACATCAAGACCTCCACCGGCTTCTCCACCGGCGGCGCCACCCGGGAGGACGTGCAGCTGCTGCGCTCCTGCTGCGGGCCTCACGTGAAGGTGAAGGCCTCCGGCGGCATCAAGACCCTCCGGGACGCGGAGGACATGATCGCCCTGGGCGCGGAGCGGCTGGGGACCAGCCGGATCGTGAAGTTGGCCATCGAGATGGAAAATGCCCCCGCGCCGGAGCCGGGACCTGCGCCTGTGGAACCCATCGCCGCGCCGGAGCCTGCTCCTGTGCCCGAACCGGAGCCGGAACCTGGACCCGAACCGGAGCCGGGACCCGCGCCGGAGCCCGGACCCGCGCCGGAACCGGGACCTGCGCCGGAGCCCACGCCCGAATCTGCGCCGGGGCAGGACTACTGACTTGCTGACCGTCCCCGGCAGGTTTTTCCCCGAAAATGGGAAGAATGGGCTTGACAAAGCCGGCCGGGGCTGGTATATTAACAGGGCATGAAGCAGGACGCATGGTATCCGTCCTCGCCCGGCCGCCCGTCTGGCGCGCGCCGAGGCCGCAAGACCCTTTGCGTGTTTTTGCGCGGATACGTCCTGTATCCGCGCTTTTTGCATCCACTTTAAGGAGGTGCTCTGGCGATAGCGAACGTAACGCATCCTCTCAACGAGGATATCCGGGAACCGCAGGTCCGGCTGATCGGCGGCGACGGAGAGCAGCTGGGGATCATGTCCTCGGCGGAGGCCCTGGAGATCGCGCAGGAGCAGGATCTTGATCTGGTCATGATCTCGCCCCAGGCAAAGCCGCCTGTGTGCAAGATCATGGACTACGGCAAGTTCCGCTTCGAGCAGTCCAAACGGGAAAAAGAGGCCAAAAAGAACCAGCACGTCATCGAGGTCAAGGAGATACGTATGTCCCCCTCCATCGGCGACAACGACTTTTTGGTCAAGCTTCGCAGCGGCCAGAAGTTCCTGGCCGACGGTGACCGCCTGAAGATCACGGTGCGGTTCCGCGGCCGCGAGATGGCGCACACCGAACTGGGAAAGCAGCTGTTGGAACGCTTTGCCGCCGAGTGCGCCGAGATCGCCAAGGTCGACAAGGGCGCCAAGCTGGAGGGCCGGCTGATGACCGAGTTCCTCTCGCCCAAGGCCCAGACCCCGCAAAAGAAACAGCCCAAGCAAGAAAAAGCAAAGGAGACGAATTGAGATGCCGAAACTGAAGACCCACAGCGCTTCCAAAAAGCGTTTCTCCCTGACCAAGAACGGCAAGGTCAAGCGCGCCCATGCCTTTAAGAGCCATCTGCTCAACGGCCACGGCAAGACCACCAAGCGTAAGCGCGGCCTGCGTAAGGGCGCCTACGCCGACAGCACCAATGCCGCCACCGTCAAGCGCATGATCCCGTATAAATAAGGAGGATAACGAAAGATGGCACGTATCAAGGGCGCGATGATGACGCGCAAGCACAGAAATAAGATCCTTGGCATGGCCAAGGGTTA
>CANRIF010000080.1 GCA_947630645.1 uncultured Oscillospiraceae bacterium
CTGGACCTGTCCGCCGTGCCGGTGCTGCACGAGTTGAGCCACCTGCCCGTGGTGGTGGACCCCAGCCACGCCACCGGCCACTCCAACCTGGTGCCGTCCATGGCCCTGGCAGCCGCCGCCGCGGGGGCGGACGGGATCATGGTGGAGGTCCACAACGACCCGCTGCACGCCCTGTGCGACGGCGCCCAGAGCCTGACCCCCGCCCAGTTCGACGCGCTGATGGGTCAGATGAAGCGCATTTTGGAGGTCGTGCGGGGATGACGGTGGGCATCGTGGGGCTGGGGCTCATCGGCGGGTCCCTGGCCAAGGCGTATAAGCGGGACCCGGCCGTCACGGTGCTGGGCGCCAACCGCAGCCGCTCCGTCACGGAATTCGCCCTGCTGGACGGGGCCATCGACGGAGAACTGACGGCGGACAGACTTGCCGACTGCGACCTGGTGCTGATCGCTCTGTACCCCCAGGCGGCCATGGACTATCTGACGGCACACGCCGACGATTTTTCCAAGACGGGCGTGGTGATGGACTGCGCCGGGGTGAAGCGCGGGATATGCGCCTTCGCCTTCCCCCTGGCGGCGGCCCACGGCTTCACCTTCGTGGGCGGGCATCCCATGGCCGGCACCCAGTTCTCCGGCTACAAGTACTCCCGGGCCAACCTCTACGACCGGGCGCCCATGGTGATCGTGCCGCCGGTATACGACGATCCGGACTTCCTCCAGCGGGTGAAGGAACTGCTCAAGCCCGCCGGCTTCGGCCGCATCAGCGTCACCACCGCCGCGGCCCACGACGAGATGATCGCCTTCACCTCCCAGATGTGCCATGTGGTGTCCAACGGCTACATCAAAAGTCCCACCGCCGCCCGGCACCGGGGCTTCTCCGCCGGCAGCTATAAGGACCTGACAAGGGTGGCCTGGCTCAACGCGGATATGTGGAGCGAACTGATCCTGGACAACCGGGACAATATGCTCTCGGAGATGGACGCCTTCATCGGGAGCATGACCGCCTACCGGGACGCCATCGCGGCGAACGACCGGGACGCTCTCCGGGCGCTGCTGCAGGAGGGCAAGGAGCGAAAGGAGCAGATCGACGGATGAATACGGTCCATATCCCCGCCTCCGCCCCCTATGACGTGCAGATCGGCCCCGGGCTGCTCACCAGGCTGGGCGGCGCGGTCAAATCCCTCTGCCCCAAGGCCGGCCGGTGCCTCGTAGTGACGGACGACGCGGTGGGGCCGCTGTGGGCGGCCAAGGCGCTGGACAGCCTGGAAAAGGCGGCCCTCCCCGTCTCCGTATATACCCTCCCCCACGGGGAGGCCAGCAAGACGGCGGACAACCTGATCGCGCTTTTGAACTTCGCCGCGTCGGAGCGTCTCACCCGCGCCGATGTGTTCCTGGCCCTGGGCGGCGGCATGGTGGGGGACCTGACCGGCCTCGCCGCGGCCTGCTATATGCGGGGCGTGGATTATATCCAGCTGCCCACCACTTTGCTGGCCGCGGTGGACTCCTCCGTGGGCGGCAAGACGGCGGTGGACCTGCCCGCGGGCAAGAACCTGATGGGCGCGTTCTGGCAGCCGAGGGCCGTGCTGTGCGACACCGACACGCTCTCCACCCTGCCCCGGGCGGACTTTCTCTCCGGCTGCGCCGAGGTGGTCAAGACCGCCATCCTCTTCGATCCGGACCTGTTCGCTCTGCTGGAACGGGAGGGGCCGGCGTTCGGCCGCCAGGCCGTGATCGCCCGGTGCGTGGCCCACAAGCGGGACGTGGTGGCGGAGGACGAGCGGGACACCGGCCGCCGGGCGCTTTTGAACCTGGGCCACACCCTGGGCCACGCCGTAGAGGCCGAGAGCGATTTTGCCCTCACCCACGGCCAGGCCGTGGCCATCGGCACCGCCGTCATCTGCCGGGCGGCGGAAAAATGCGGCCTCTGCCCGCCAGAGGTGCCTGGCCGGGTGACGGCGCTGCTGGAAAAGTTCGGCCTCCCCACCCACACGGACTATCCTCTGGACACGCTGATGGAGCGGATGCTCTCGGACAAAAAGCGGGCCGGCGGCACAGTGAGCGTGATCGTGCCGGAGGCCATCGGCCGCTGTGCCATCCGGCCCATGGACCGGGCGGCGCTCTACGACTTCATGAAAGCGGGGCTGTGAGATGATAGCGACCATTGACCCCGCCCCCCTGGCCGGGACCATCCCCGCCATCGCCTCCAAGAGCCAGGCCCACCGGATGCTGATCTGCGCGGCGCTGGCCGACAGGGATACCGCCATCGCCTGCCCCACCCTCTCGGCGGACATCACCGCCACGGCCGCCTGCCTGCGGGCGTTGGGGGCGGATATATCTTATGAAAACGGCGTCTTTTCCGTAAAGCCCATCGTCTCCGTCCCGGCGCTGCCCGCGCTGGACTGCGGGGAGAGCGGCTCCACGCTGCGGTTTTTGCTGCCGGTGGTGTGCGCCCTGGGGGCCGGGGCCACGATAATAATGCACGGACGGCTCCCGGAGCGGCCCCTGTCCCCCCTGTGGGAGGAGCTGGGGCGCCACGGGGCCGCGCTGTCCCGCCCCGCGCCTGACATCATCGCCGTGGGCGGAAGCCTCTCGGCGGGGGGATACACCATCGCCGCCGACGTTTCTTCCCAGTTCATCAGCGGGCTGCTGTTCGCCCTGCCCCTGTTGGACGGACCCAGCACCCTGCGGCTCACCGGGCATCTGGAGTCCGCCGCCTACGTCACCATGACCCAGCGGGCCATGGCCCTGTTCGGGGCGGCCGTCCGGATGGAAGACGGCGTCTACGCCATCCCCGGCGGGCGGCCCTACGCCTCCCCCGGCACCGCCGCGGTGGAGGGAGACTGGTCCAACGCCGCCTTCTGGGTGGCGGCGGACCGCATCTGCGGCGGTACGCTCACCGTCACGGGCCTGGACCCGGATTCCCCCCAGGGGGACCGGGCGGTGACGGAGCTGGCCGGGCGCATCGCAGCTGGAAACGCCGTCATCGACTGCCAGGACGTGCCGGACCTGGTGCCGGTGCTTAGCGTGCTGGCGGCGGTGACGCCGGGCCTCACCCGGTTCGTGAACGCCGGCCGCCTACGTATCAAGGAGAGCGACCGCCTCGCCACCACGGCGGGGCTGCTCCGGGCCCTGGGCGGCGACGTGGAGGAACTGGCCGACGGCCTTGTGGTCCGGGGCAGGACCCGCCTCGCCGGGGGCGTGGCGGACAGCGCCAACGACCACCGCATCGCCATGAGCGCGGCCGTGGCCGCCATCGCCTGCGACGGGCCTGTGACCATCCACGGCGCCCAGGCGGTGAACAAATCCTACCCCGCCTTCTGGGACGACTATGCCCGGCTGGGCGGCAGAGTGACGCTGGAGGAGGACACATGAGCAACAGCTTCGGGGAGCGTTACCGCTTCACCATTTTCGGCCAGTCCCACGCGCCGGCCATCGGCGTGACCATCGAGGGGCTGCCCGCGGGCTTCACGCTGGACATGGCGGCCCTGCAAGCCTTTCTGGACCGCCGGGCGCCGGGCAAGGGCCAGTACACCACCGCCCGCAAGGAGGCCGACGCGCCGGAATTCATCGCCGGCCTGGTGGACGGACACACCTGCGGCGCGCCGGTGACCGCCGTCATCCGCAACGCCGACGCCCGCTCCGGCGACTATGAGGCGCTGCGCCGCGTCCCCCGCCCGGGCCACGCGGACTGGGCCGCCTTCGTGAAATACGGGCCCGCCCGGGACGTGGCCGGGGGCGGTCAGTTCTCCGGCCGGCTCACCGCGCCGCTGTGCATCGCCGGGGGCCTGGCGCTGCAGCTGCTGGCGGCGGAGGGCATATCCGTCTCCGCCCGCATCCTCTCCATCGGCGGCGAGACAGAGCCCGACGCCATCCAGGCCGTCCTGGCCGCGGCCAAGGCGGCGGGCGACTCCGTGGGCGGCGTGATCGAGTGCGTGGCCGAGGGCGTCCCCGCCGGGCTGGGGGAGCCCATGTTCGGCGGCATGGAGAACCGCATCGCCCAGGCGGTGTTCGCCATCCCCGCGGTGAAGGGCGTGGAGTTCGGCGCGGGCTTCCAGGCCGCCGCCCTGCAGGGCAGCGAGAACAACGACCCTTTTTATTACGACGACCTGGGCGTGGTCCGCACCCGGACCAACCACCACGGCGGCATCCTGGGCGGCATCACCAGCGGGATGCCCATCGAGTTCCGGGCGGCCTTCAAGCCCACCCCCTCCATCGCCATGGAGCAGGACAGCGTGGACCTGGCCGCCCACGAAAACGTGAAACTCACCGTGTCCGGCCGCCACGACCCGTGCATCGTGCTGCGGGCGGTTCCCTGTGTGGAGGCGGCCGCCGCCGCGGCCATTTACGACGCCCTATTGGAGAGCAGGTGCTGAATATGGACTTGACAGAACTTCGCCGGGAGATCGACGCTGTGGACCGGCAGCTGGTGGCCCTCTTGGAGCGGCGGCTGGACGTGTCCGCCGCCATCGCCGGATATAAGCGGGCCAAGGGCCTGCCTGTGCTGGACGCCGGCCGGGAGGCGGAAAAGCTGGCCGCCGTCCGGGCGCTGTGCCGGCCGGAGACAGGCGAGCTGATTGCCGGGCTGTACGGCCCCATCATGGCCGCCAGCCGGACCTGGCAGACCCGGTGCATGGAGGAAGAAAATGGGTAGCTTTGGCCTTTTGGGGCGGAAGCTGGGCCACAGCTGGTCCCCCCAGATCCACGGTATGCTGGCCGATTACGAATACCGCCTGTACGAGGTGGAGCCGGAGGGCCTGGCCGCCTTCCTCGCCGCCGCGCCCCTGGACGGCATGAACGTGACCATCCCCTACAAAAAGGACGTGGTACCCTTCTGCGCCACCCTCTCCGACGCCGCGGCCCACATCGGCAGCGTGAACACCCTGGTCCGCACCCCCGCCGGCTGGCACGGCGACAACACCGACTACACCGGCTTCCGCTACATCGTGGAGGCTTCCGGCGTGGACGTGCGGGGCAAGAAGACCCTGGTGTTCGGCACCGGCGGGGCGTCCCTGGCGGTCAAGGCGGCGCTGGCGGACCTGGGCGCGGCGCCCATCGTGTCGGTGTCCCGGTCTGGGCCTGATAATTATGTTAACTTATACCGCCACAAGGACGCCCGCATCCTGGTGAACGCCACCCCCCTGGGGATGTACCCGGACACCGGCGCGGCGCCGGTTTCCGTCGGCGCGTTCCCTGCCTGCGAGGGCGTGTTCGACGTGGTGTATAACCCCCAGCGCACCGCGTTTTTGCTGGAGGCGGAGGCGCTGGGCATCCCCCACGCCGGCGGGCTGGGGATGCTGGTGGCCCAGGCGTGGCGCAGCGCGGAGCAGTTCGCGGGCCACGCCATTCCCCGGGAAAAGATAAAAGAAATTATGTCAACTTTATCCCGCCAGATGTCCAACATCGTGCTGATCGGTATGCCCGGCTGCGGCAAGACCGCGGTGGGTCGACGGCTGGCGGCGGCGCTGGGCCGCCCCTTTATCGACGCGGACACGGAGATCGAGCGGGAGGCGGGCTGCCCCATCCCGGACATCTTCGCCGCCGAGGGCGAGGCGGGCTTCCGCGCCCGGGAGACGGCGGCGCTGGCCCGGCTGGGCAAGGGCTCCGGCGCGGTGATCGCCACCGGGGGCGGCTGCGTCACCCGGGAGGAGAACTACCCCCTGCTGCACCAGAACGGGATCATCGTCTGGCTGCAAAGGGACCTTTTCAAACTCCCCACCGCCGGCCGGCCCCTGTCGCAAAAAAACTCCGCCCAGGCGCTGTACGCCCAGCGGAGGGAGAAATACGCCGCCTTCGCGGACCTGACCGTGGACAACAACGGGTCCCTGGGGGCTGCCGTCTCGCGCATCAAGGAGGCGCTGGCATGAAAAACATCCTCGTCATCAACGGCCCCAACCTGAATATGCTGGGCATCCGGGAGCCGGGCATCTACGGCAGCCAGAGCTATCAAGCACTGGTGGAGTTCGTCACCGGCGTGTGCCGGAGCCACGATCTGGGCTGCGAGTGTTTCCAGTCCAACCACGAGGGAGCCATCGTGGACAAGATCCAGGCCGCCTACGAGAAGGTGGACGGCATCGTCATCAACCCCGCCGCCTACACCCATACCAGCGTGGCCATCCTGGACGCGCTCAAGGCGGTGAGCATCCCGGCGGTGGAGGTGCATCTGTCCGACGTGTCCCAGCGGGAGGATTTCCGTCACGTATCCTACGCCGGCATGGCCTGCGAGGCCACCTTCGCCGGATACGGCTTCGACGGCTACCGCCTGGCGGTGGAGTACCTCTTGGAACACCACGGATAGGAAAAAAGACGGGCGAGGCCCGTCTTTTTTCATCGTTCCGGCCAGCCGCAGCCGCAGTAGTCCTGGCGGTAGAGGCCGTATTGCTGGGACAGCCGGATGCTCCGCAGGTACCCGTCCCGCTTTTTGAAGTCGGAGGGCAGCCACGCCACGCCGTACTTTTGCCCCAGCTCCTCCCCGATGGCGTTGATAAGGGGGGCGTTCTTGTGGGGGCTGACGGTGAGGGTGGTGCCGAAGTAGTCATACCCGTCCGCCGCAGCCCGCTTCGCCGTCTCCTCCAGCCGCAGCCGGAAGCACACCGCGCATCGCGCGCCCCCCTCCGGCTCCGCCTCCAGTCCCCGGGCGGCAGCGAGAAAGTCCTCCCCCCGCCAGCCCGGCTCGATGAGCGCGGGCGGATGCTCCAGGGGCATGGATGAGAGCAGCTGCTTCAAGGTGGCGAGCCGCTTCTCATACTCCGCCTCCGGCCGGATGTTGGGGTCGTAAAACAGCAGCGTCACGTCGAAATACCCCGTCACGTACTCCAGCACCGAACTGGAACAGGGCCCGCAGCAGGCCTGGAGCAGCAGCCGGGGCCGGGCCGTCAGCCCGGCGGTCAGCCCGTCCAGTTCTTTTTGATAGTTCCGCTTTTCCATGGCTCCATCATATCACAATTTAACCGTTTAGTAACCACTTTTTTGCGGAAGCTGCCTATAATCATTATCATGAACACGAACAAGGGGGATGCGCGGCATGGAACGAAAGGACAAGTTCAACTATTACCTGGACATCGCGGA
>CANRIF010000081.1 GCA_947630645.1 uncultured Oscillospiraceae bacterium
AACCTCCGACCTCCGGGTTATGAGCCCGACGAGCTACCAGACTGCTCTATCCCGCGTCATTTGGGATTGTAATGATACCATATGCTCCGGCGGTTGTCAAGGACTTTTTCTGTCGGAACGTGCCGGACGGGCCGCATCGCGGTCCGTCCGGCCCGGCCGTTCACGCCTTCAGGCTCTGGATGAACTGCCAGATCGCCTCGGCGGAGTTGAAATTCTCCGGCTCCAGATCGGCCATGGATATCTCCACGTCGAACACGTCCATCAGCTCGTTGACCAGCGCGGTGATATCGAACGAGCCCAGGATGCCGTCGTCGATAAGGGCGGTCTCCCGCTCAAAGTCCACGTCGGGGCGCAGGTCCCGCAGGATCTCCATCAGGTCTTCCATTTGCAATGCCTCCTAACTATATCGCGGCGCTCACACGTCGCCTTTGAGTTTTCTCGCCATCTCCACCATGTCCTGCTTCCGCTCCCGGACCCGGCGGGCCGGCGCGCCCACATAGACGCCCCATGGCTCGGTGGACTTGTTGATCAGGCACATGGCCCCGAAGGAGCAGCCCTGGCCCATACGCACCCCGGGCAGCACGATGCCGCCGGTGCCGATGACGCAGAACTTCTCCTCCACGATGGGCGCCTGGAACTCCCGGCGGAACGCCTTGGGCGCCACGGGGCTGTGCAGGGCCGCGCCGGAGTAATCGTCGCTGCTGGCGTAGAACGTGCAGCGGGAGGAGGTGCCGGAAAAGTCCTCCATGGTGATGCTGGAATCGCCGGCGTACAGCTCGTTGTTGGAGCCGATGTGAATATAGCTGCCGATGTTGATCTCTCCGTTCATGATGGTGAAGTCGTCGATGATCACGTTGTCACCGATGGAGATCTTGTCCGGCGTATAGATGCAGCAGGTGCGGCTGATCAGCACGTGCCGGCCCAGGGACTTGAAGCCCATTTCCCGCAGCTCTCTGTTGGAATAGTAGGGGTTATACTGCATATCTTTACCTCACTTTTCTCCGTCCCGGCAACATGATACCACGGCCGGGGTCCGATTGCAACCGGGCCGCGTTAGAATATCAGCCCGGTCCCCAGGGCGCGCTCGTAGTACTCGGCGCCGGCCAGGCTGTAAATGCGCCCGACGAAGGTCAGCTGTCCGTCGCCGGCCACCCACAGCCGGTCCGTCTGGGTGTTCTCAAGGGCGGTGGTGCGCTCATACTGCTGGGCGTAAAACGCCTCGTCCGTCACGGCCTCGCCGGTGCCGTACTCATGGGTGAACTCCTCCCCCATGACGGTCTGCTCCAGGGCCTTCAACTCGTCAGCGTCCACCCCCAGCAGCGCCATCAGCGCCTCGCCGTCCAGGGCCTCGCCGGTGATCAGGTCCAGGTTATAGGGCGTGTAGAAGATGGTGTCGTTGGGCCCCTTCACCACCATCACCACCGACAGCACCCGCTGGGCGGCCTTGTAGCTCAAATAAAACATCCCTTCGCACGCGGGGTCGTCCGCCAGGGGAACGAACTCCGCCTCGATCGCGTCGTTGATCTCCGCCGCGCCCGGGCACTCCAGCCGGATATACGGCACCATGCCCTCAAAGGGCGCCAGGTCCTCCACGCACTCCTCCAGGTCCGCGCCGGTCCAGCCCATCGACGCGTCGGTGGCGGAGCCGTCCTCGATCCATTGGGTCGCGTCGCTGGGCGAGCCCTCTTCCTCCGCCGCGGGCTCGGCCGTGGGCTCGGATGTGGGCTCCGCCGTGGGCGCGGCGCTCGTCTGGCCCTGGGAGGCGCAGCCCGCCGGCAGAGCCAGGCACAGCGCCAAAAACAGAATGAATAGGATCTTTTTCATCGCAGCTTCTCCTTTCACAGCTGATCCTTATCCTTATAGGCCCGGAAGGCGGACGGCACGGGGTACTCCCGTTCCCGCTCCGCGGCCGTGGTCCACACGAACCGCTCCGGCGCGGCCTGACAGCGCACGCGCCAGCCGGTCATATGCCATTCCAGGTGGGTGAAGACGTGTACCGCCGCGCCGCATGGCTCGATCCCCGCCGGCTCACAGCCCCAGCTGTCCGCCAGGCACAGCGCCGCCGTCTCGTCCAGCGCGCCGGGCACGTTGGGCAGCTCCCACAGCCCCGCCAGCAGCCCCCGGTCGGGCCGCCGCGTCAGGGCCACGCGCCCGTCCCGCTCCAGGATGAACACCGTCCGCTCCTCGATCCGCCGGGGCCGTTTCCCCGGCATCACGGGCCACCGCTCCGGCCGGTCCGTCTTTTCCGCCGCGCACTTTTCCCGCAGCGGACAGGCCCCGCACTCCGGCGTCCCGGGCAGGCACACCGTCTCCCCCAGCTCCATCAGCGCCGAGGTGAACGCGCCGCACCGATCCGGTGGATACTGCCGGCGCAGCTGCTCCCGGAAGCCGTCCTTCACCCGGGGCTGGCCGATGCTCTCGGCGCAGCAGGTGAGCCGGGCGCACACCCGCAGCACGTTCCCGTCCACGGCCGGCTCCGGCAGGCCGAAGGCGATGGACGCCACCGCCCCGGCGGTATAGTCCCCCACCCCGGGCAGGGACCGCAGCGCCTTCACGTCCCCGGGCAGCGCGCCGCCGTACTGTTCCACGACCAGCTTCGCCGCCCTGTGCAGGTTCCGGGCGCGGGAATAGTACCCCAGGCCCTCCCACAGCTTCAGCACGGTCTGCTCGTCCGCCGCGGCCAGGTCCGCCACCGTGGGCAGCGCGGCCATGAACCGCTCGAAGTAGCCCCGGGCGGCCTCGATGCGGGTCTGCTGGAGCATGATCTCCGACACCCACACCCGGTAGGGCGTTGGCTCCCGCCGCCAGGGCAGGTCCCGGGCGCGGCGCTCGTACCAGGGCAGCAGCGCGTCCGCCAGGCCCTCCGGCAGCATCTCCATAGACTCTCACCTCTCCGCCCCTATTAAATCACGCCGCGGCCCTCCGGTCAAGAAAAAGGCGCCGGAAAACCCCGCCGGACGGGAGCGGTTTTTGTGGAAAAAGGCGGTTGACAAACGGCCCCGTTCGGTTTATCATCTGACACGGTAAAGCTTTTAATCCGATGCAGAGACGTCGGCAAGGCATGATATGGCAATGTGCGACCATACCCTCCTGCCGCGTGCGGGAGGGTTTTTGTTATGGAATTTCGCGCCGAACTGATGGACCGGCAGGCGGTGGAGCGGGCGCTGGTACGCATCGCCCATCAGGTGCTGGAGAGCGACAAGACCACCGAGGGGCTGTGCCTGCTGGGCATCCGCACCCGGGGGGTGCCGCTGGCCCGGCGGCTGGCCGCCAACATCTACACCCTGGAGGGGACCGCGCCGCCGGTGGGCGAGCTGGACATCACCCTTTACCGGGACGATCTGTCCGCCGTGGCGGACGCGCCTGTGGTCACCGGGTCCAACGTGCCCTTCTCCATCGAGGGCAAGACCGTGCTGCTGTGCGACGACGTGATCTACACCGGCCGCACCGCCCGGGCGGCCATGGACGCGGCGGTGAAGCTGGGCCGGCCGGCCCGTATCCAGCTGTTCTGCCTCATCGACCGGGGCCACCGGGAGCTGCCCATCCGCCCCGACTTCGTGGGCAAGAACGTACCCACCTCCCGGGCCGAGGTGGTGGCCGTCCGCCTGGACGAGACGGACGGGGAGACCTGCGTAAAACTCTACGAGCAGAGATAAACTGAACTTGCAAAAAGGGAGGACATCACAATGGATCTCATCTACGGCATCAAGGACAAGCCCAAATTCGGACAGGTGATCCTGTTCGCCATCCAGCAGCTGCTGGCCATCATGGCCGCCACCATCGCGGTCCCGGCGGTGGTCAACAGCTCCTGCGGCACGGCGCTGACCGCCTCCGCCGCCATCTTCGGCGCCGGTACGGGCACGTTCGTCTATCTCATATTCACCAAGAATTCCAGCCCGGTATTCCTGGGCTCCTCCTTCGCCTTCATCGGCTCCATGATGAGCGCCTTCTCTGGCGCGGCCAGCATGGCGGTGGGCTACTGGGGCCTGATCATCGGCGCGGTCATGGCCGGCGCGGTGTATGTGGTGCTGGCCATCGTCATCAAGGTCTGCGGCGTGGCCTGGATCAACAAGCTGATGCCCCCGGTCATCATCGGGCCCACCGTGGCCATCATCGGATTGAGCCTCGCGGGCAACGCCGTGGGCGACCTGACCACCTCCAGCGTGGAGGGCGGGTCCGTCTATGTGGCGCTGATCTGCGGCCTGGTGACCCTGGCGGTGACCATCCTGGCCTCCACCTACGGCAAGAAGATGGTCCGGCTGGTGCCCTTCATCATCGGCATCCTGGCCGGGTACGCCTGTGCCAGCCTGTTCGCTCTGCTGGGCTACGTCACCGGCAACCCCGCCTTCACCGTCATCAACTATGAGGCTATGGCAAACGTGGGCATCATCGCCGCCCCCGACTTCACCTACCTACTGGGCGCGGACGCCTCCCTGATAACGCCCACCTATCTGCTGACCCTGTTCACCGCCTATGTGCCGGTGGCCTTCGTGGTGTTCGCCGAGCATCTGGCCGACCACAAGAACCTCTCCTCCATCATCGGCACGGACCTGCTGGAGAACCCCGGCCTGACCCGCACCCTGCTGGGCGACGGCGTTGGCTCCATGGTGGGCGCGGCGTTCGGCGGCTGCCCCAACACCACCTACGGCGAGTCCATCGCCTGCGTGGCCATCACCCGCAACGCCTCCACGGTGAGCATCTGGGGCGCGGCGGTGCTGTGCATCATCGTCAGCTTCATCTCCCCGCTGATGGCCTTTTTGCAGACCATCCCCTCCTGCGTCATGGGCGGCGTGTGCGTGGCCCTGTACGGCTTCATCGCCATGAGCGGCTTCAAGATGCTCCAGGGCGTGGACCTGAACAAGAACCGGAACCTGTTCGTGGCCTCCATCATCTTCATCACCGGCGTGGGCGGCCTGTCCGTCAGCTTCGGCGCCGTGGAGATCCGCACCGTGGCCTGCTCCCTGATCCTGGGCATCCTGGCCAACGTGATGCTCTCCAAGGAGAAGGACGAGGCCCCGGCCAAGGAAGAGACGGCGGAAAAATAAGCCCTCCCCGTTGGCGGGAACGGCTGCGATATGCTATAATGGGCGCGGCGCATCGGCCGCGCCCATTTTTTCTTCGCGGGGGATATGTATGCTGGAGGATAAACGGCTCATAGAGCCCATCGCCCACATCGAGACGGACCTGCCCACCAAGTTCGGCCTGCCCCGGCAGAGCGGGCTGGTGCCGGGCCTCGCGGCCCGGATCGTGTTCGAGCCAAAGTACCGGGACCCGGTGGCCTTCCGGGGGCTGGAGGGGTTCTCCCACATCTGGCTCATATGGGGCTTTTCCCACAACAGCCGGGACGCCTGGGCCGCCACGGTGAAGCCCCCGCGGCTGGGCGGCAACCGGCGCATGGGGGTGTTCGCCACCCGCTCCCCTTATAGGCCCAACGCCCTTGGCCTGTCCTGCGTGGCGCTGGAGCGGCTGGAGCGGGACGAGAAGCTGGGTCCGGTGCTTATCGTGTCCGGGGCGGACATGGCGGACGGCACGCCCATCTATGACATCAAGCCATATCTGGCCTATACCGACAGCCGGCCCGACGCCTCCGGCGGCTTCGCCCAGGAGCATATGGACCACGCCCTCGCGGTGGACTTCCCCCCGGCGCTGCTGGAGCGGATACCGCCGGCGAAGCGGGAGGCCCTGATCGGCCTGCTGGCCCAGGACCCCCGCCCGGCCTACATCGACGATCCCGGGCGGCGGTACGGGTTCAACTACCTCTCCTTCGACGTGCGCTTCACCGTGCAGGACGGGACCCTGACCGTGGTGGAGGTAGTTGAGATTTAAGTGTCTCTCCCCCAGTCAGCGCCATTGGCGCTGACAGCCCCCTCGTCAGAGGGGGCCTAATAATATGGGCTGGTAGTCAATCCGCCTCCCTCTGACGAGGGAGGTGGCTGCCGCGCTAGGCGCGGCAGACGGAGGGAGAGATCATAAAACCTCTCCCCCTTTTCTATCCACAGCGCGCGCCGCTCACGCTTCCTCGTCCGCCTCGTCGCGGGCGCGGAACAGCAGCGAGACGCACCACAGCGCCGCCAGGCCCACCAGCGTATAGACCACCCGGGACACCGGGTTGGTCTGGCCGCCGAACATCCAGGCCACGATATCGAACCGAAACAGCCCGATGCTGCCCCAGTTCAGCCCGCCGATGATGGCGAGGATCAGAGCTATCCTGTCAATGACCATGAAAACGCCTCCTTTTCGATCAGACTGAATTGAGCTTGCGGGCTTAGTTTGCGCCGGGCCGCCGCCGATTATACATCAAAAATTTCCATCGCGGGAAATCCCGGCCAGCGCACGCCCTGGCCCGGCCCGGCATACAGTGGTCTGGGCGCATAACGCCCAAAGGAGGAAATCATGGCAGATCGTGCTTCTGAAAACATGAACATCATCTGCGGCCAGCAGGCCAACGGCCTGGGCCGCTATCCCTGCCAAAGCCAGCCCTGCCAGAGCCAGCCCTGCTGCCCGACCCTGATCGCCGGACCCACCGGGCCTGCGGGCGTCATGGGACCCGCCGGGCCTGTGGGCATCCCGGGTCCTGCCGGGCCTACCGGACCCACCGGCGCCCAGGGGCCTGTTGGCCCCGCCGGCCCTGCCGGCGCCCAGGGTCCCGTTGGCCCCACTGGACCTGCCGGCGTCGCTGGTGCTATCGGCCCCACCGGACCTGCCGGCGTCGCTGGTGCTACTGGTCCGACCGTGACAATCATTTATGCACAACGGCATAAATCCCTGAAAAACAGACAGATTGACCCTCGCTACGACCGACAAATACGGGGAGCTTATTGCTCCCCGTTGATTTATGCAGTATGGCATTGAAAGTGTATTTCAATCCGCCCCAAGACCGAGGGCGGTTTTGTTGCAATAGGGAGAGCCGCAAATGCCGTCGGCACAGGCGGTTTGGCGGGCCATCAGGACCGAGGGCGGTTTTG
>CANRIF010000082.1 GCA_947630645.1 uncultured Oscillospiraceae bacterium
CATGTTATTTACCTCCATTGTGGTGCTTCTATTCTACACCCTCGTGGAGGTTTACACAAATTTTGGGATGGACTCTCAAAAACAAATCATTGACACGTTCATCAATTCCATCTATGTGTTCGATGACAAGCTGCTGTTTACTTACAACTTCAAAGATGGCACGGAGCCGATTACCCTATCAGAGATAGAGGCCGCCTTTGGTTCGGATTTGGAGCAGGTTGCTCCACCAAATAGAAACGGTGACCGTGATACGGCCACCGTTTCTTGGCGTTTTCTAGCCGAGGACAACGCTAGTCATCATCCTCGCCGTATCCATAAACAATATTTTCGTAGCCGCAATGGGGACAAATAATGTAAGCGTTGGGATTATCCCCATCTTCCCACGGAAGGACAAGTTCTCCTCCGGCTAGAGACCCGCCACACTCAATACATTCATCCATAGTAAAATTCCCCTTTTTAAATATCTAAATGTTCATTCAATTCATCTTCGGTGAAGCTATAACCACAGTTGCTGCATTCCCAGTATCCATCGCCTAAAGGCAAATCTCCGCCATGAAATGTCATTCGTTTACCACATTGAGGGCATTTCGGATGATCTGTATCGCGTCCGGTACTAGCATAATACACGTCACGAGCTAACCGTTTAAAAAAGTTGTCAGGCATAAGAGTTCCTCCAAAAAAGTAATTAGTTTAATCTTGTATGTCAATTGATGATTGGTCCCTCTGCTGCGGAGTAGTCTCCAGCCCCGTCTTCCACCATGATTACCATACCATCCTGCAGATTGGCATAGGTGCTTTCGTCAGTATAAATGGAATCGGTGGATGCGGCATACTTCTCAATGGCGTCAGATTCCTCGCCATGTGTGTAGCGGCTCATTTTATGGTATCCAAGATAATCTTCTTTGCCTGCGAACTGGGTCACCTGCATATACTCGGAGGTACATTTGATATTGACCTTCTCCGCGTTCAGATCTTCTCCAACGACGTAAATGCCGGAGTATATGGTCTGGGCGGCAGCCGGGTCATACTTGGTAAACTCGCATTTTCCATCGTCCAGCAGGATTATGTAACTTTCACGCAGACCAACATAGACTTCTTCTCCTTCATACAAAGAAAAATCAGCCCAAGCGTATTGCTCCACAGCATTTCTGTACTTGCCGTTAGTGAATTTGTCTGCACTCTGGAAGTCATCATAGTTCTCTGCACTAGCAAAGACCGTTACTTCAAGTGCAGAATTTGTGCTGGTACAATTGATAACATAACCGCCGGCAGGAATGTCATCCCCGACGTAGTAGACCACGTTGGAATAGTTTTCGCTCTCGGACTCCGTTTCCTCTGTGGCGGCAGGTTCTTCCTGATCAGGTGCATCGGTTGTTTCCGCGATGGTTTCTGTCTCGCTGGCGACGGGCTTGTCTGAGGAATCATTTCCACAGGCAGCTAGGACTAGGGCCAGTGCAACAACAAGCAGCATAGAGAGAAGTTTTTTCATCATGTTATCCTCCAATGCCCTATACAATGGGCAATATGAACTTAATAGGCAATAAAACGCCTATATAATTTATGTAATGATATCACAACAGTCCATATAATTCAAGTTAAAATGAATTATATGGGCGGGAATGCGTATGGATTACTATGCGATCGGGCAGAGGATACGGAAAATACGAAAGGCGCGGGGGCTGTCCCAGGAGGAACTGGCGGAGCAGGTGGGCATCTCCACCACTCACATGAGCCACATCGAGACGGGCAACACGAAAATGAGCCTGCCCATCTTCGCGGCCCTGGCCGCAGCACTGGAGGTCCGGACGGACGAGTTTCTGTATGACGAGGCCCCGGCGGGGCGGAGCGCGGCCCTGGCGCATATCGCGGGACTTCTGGAAAGCTGTTCAACGCCACAGGTGCGCGTCATCGAGGACATTGTGAAAGCGGCAAAGGAATCCTTTCAGGCAAATTTGTAAAAGTTATGTCAGCGGATTAATTTACCAAATCCACAATATAAACGGCACAGAAATGAAGTCATTGGACTTCCATTTCTGTGCCTTGTTTTTGCGGTCGTTGTTTTCATATCCCGCGGGATGTGCTATACTGTCCGGCGGGGGTGATGGGATGACGCGGGACGAACGGCCGGACCAGCTGCTGGATCAGCGGCTGGTGCGGGTGGTGCCGTCGGAGCGGCAGATGGCGGTCATGGACATGGAGTTTTACGCCTTCGTCCACTTCGGCCCCAACACCTTCACCGACCGGGAGTGGGGCGACGGCCGGGAGGACCCGGCGCTGTTCGACCCGGCGGCCCTGGACGCGGACCAGTGGGCGGAGACGTTCCGCGCCGCCGGGATGCGGGGGCTCATCCTCACCTGCAAGCACCACGACGGCTTCTGCCTCTGGCCCAGCCGCTGGACGGACCACACCGTGGCGGCCAGCCCCTTCCGGGGGGACGTGGTGAAGCTGGTGTCGGACGCCTGCCGGCGGGCGGGGCTGCGCTTCGGGGTGTACCTGTCCCCCTGGGACCGGCACGAGCCGCGCTACGGCGCAGGCCGGGCCTACGACGACTTCTTCGTGGGGCAGCTGGCGGAACTGCTCACCGGGTACGGGGATGTATGCAGCGTGTGGCTGGACGGGGCCTGCGGCGAGGGGCCGAACGGGAAGCGCCAGACCTACGACTGGCCGCGGTACCACGAGACGGTGCGCCGGCTCCAGCCGGGGGCGTGCATCCATGTGTGCGGGCCGGACGTGCGCTGGTGCGGCAACGAGGCCGGCCAGACCCGGCCCTCGGAGTGGAGCGTGGTGCCCCGGCGGACGGCGGACTCGGAGACGGTGGCCTCCGCCAGCCAGCGGGCCGATGGCGCCGATTTCCGGCGGCGGCCCATCCGGGCCCAGGACCTGGACCTGGGCAGCCGGGACGCCCTGCGGGACGAGCCGGACCTTATCTGGTACCCGGCGGAGGTGAACACCTCCATCCGGCCGGGCTGGTTCTGGCACCCGGCGGAGGACGGGCAGGTCAAGTCCCTGGAGACGCTTATCGGCATCTACGAGCGGTCCGTGGGCGGCAACGCCTCGCTGCTGCTGAACGTCCCGCCCACCAGGGCGGGGCTGCTGCACGAAAACGACGCGGCCCGGCTGCGGCAGCTGGGGGCGTATCTGGCGGAGGCATACGGCGGCGACCTGGCGCCGGGCGGGTCGGTGAGCGGGTCGGCGGCGCTGCCGGGCCACGGGCCGGAGAACGTCCTGGCGGCGGGGGAGGGCTATTATATGCCCGCGTCCGGGACCGGGCCGTGGGAGCTGACGCTCACCTGGCCGGCGCCGGTGTCGTTCCGGCGGGTGGTGCTGGGCGAGCAGGTGCGGTCGAGCCAGCGCATCGAACGCTGGGGCCTGGATATCTGGGCGGACGGCGGCTGGCGCGAGGCTGCCTCCGGGACCGTGGTGGGCCGCAAGCGCATCGTGACGCTGCCGGGCGGCGTGCGGACGGAGCGGCTGCGGCTGCGGGTGGACGACGCCCGGTGCGCGCCCACGGTGCGGTTCGTGAATGTATATCAATAAGGAGAAAGGGTCCTTGTCATGGGTATGTTTTTGACGCTGGCATTTTTGTTTTTCATCGGCTCGGTGTTCGGGTGGGTGTTGGAGCTGTTCTTCCGGCGGTTCCTCTCCGCGGCCAACCCGGAGCGGAAGTGGATCAACCCCGGCTTCTGCACCGGGCCTTATCTGCCGCTGTACGGCTCCGGGCTGTGCATCCTGTATCTGATCGCGGTGCTGGAGGACTTCGACTGGATCGCCGACCCCCGGTGGGAGCGGGTGGTGCTATTTCTGTCCATGGCGGTGTGCATGACGCTGATCGAGTACATCGCCGGCATCCTGATGATCCGCGTGGCCAAGGTGCGGCTGTGGGACTACTCCGACCAGTGGGGCAACATCCAGGGCATCATCTGCCCCAAGTTCTCCTTCTTCTGGGCCGTGCTGGGGGCGGCGTACTATTTCCTGATCCACCCCTATATCCTGGACGCGCTGCAATGGCTGGCCCAGAACCTGGCCTTCTCTTTCGTGATCGGTATGTTCTACGGGGTGTTTTTCATCGACCTGGCCCACTCCGTGCAGCTGACGGCGAGGCTGAAGAAGTTCGCCAAGGAGAACGGCGTCATCATCAAATACGAGAACCTGAAGGCCCACATCCGCGCCGTCCAGGAGCGGAACGCCGAGAAGATCCACTTTTTCCTGCCCTTCCGGTCCGAGGCTTCCCCGCTGGAACACTTGCAGCAGCGGCTGCGTGAGGCGGGGGACGCCGTGCGGGAGGGGAGGGACCAGGTGTTCTCCATCCAGCGGCGGCGGGAGCGGAAGGGAAAATAACGCTCCTCTGTTTCTCCCAAAAATCCGCGCCGCAAAGGGGCGGGTTTTGGCAAAACGTAGAAAATGGGAAAAGCCGTTGACAGTCCCCGGGGACGGCCTTATAATAACGCCGGTGCTTTAAAAGAGGCCCTGTGAGACCTCCAAGGACTGTGGCCCATCCTGGGTCTTTCCGTGTGATGCAAGCGCGGCTCTCCTTGCCGGAGAGCCGCGTTTTTTCGCGTCCTCCGCAACACCAGAAAAAGAATGGAGGAAATGAAAGATGAACGAGAAAACCAAAGTCAAAGACCAGGACTACTCCCTGGAGAGCGTCCCCAAGACGGACCGGAAGGGCTTCTGGCCCATGTTCTTCATCATGCTGGGCTTCACCTTCTTCTCCGCCAGCATGACGGTGGGCTGCAACCTGGGCAACGGCATGGACCTGTCCGGATTCGTCTGGGCGGTGCTGCTGGGCGGCGCCATCCTGGGCGCCTACACCGGCGTGCTGGGCTACATCGGCAGCAAGACCGGCATGAGCCTGGACCTGCTGGCCCAGCGGTCCTTCGGCCGCTACGGCTCCTTCCTGCCCTCGGCCCTGATCAGCTTCACCCAGATCGGCTGGTTCGGCGTGGGCGTGGCCATGTTCGCCTTCCCCGCGGCCGAGGCGCTGCACGTCAGCCCCATTCTGCTGGTGGTCATCGCCGGCGTGTGCATGACCTCCTCCGCCTACTTCGGCATCAAGGGCCTGGAGATCGTCAGCTATGTGTCCGTGCCCCTGATCGCCATCCTGGGCACCTACTCCATGGTCACCGCCACCGTCGCCGGCGGCGGGCTGGCCGCCGTGTTCGCCAAGAACACCGGCACCGTGAGCATCTTCGCCGGCGTGGGCATGGTGATGGGCTCCTTCGTCAGCGGCGGCACCGCCACCCCCAACTTCACCCGCTTCGCCAAGACCAATAAGACCGCCGTGGTCACCACCGTCATCGCCTTCTTCATCGGCAACACCCTGATGTTCGCCTTCGGCGCGGTGGGCGGCGCGTTCACCGGGAAAGACGACATCTTCTACGTCATGATGGCCCAGGGGCTGCTGGTCCCCGCCCTGATCGTGCTGGGCGCCAACATCTGGACCACCAACGACAACGCCCTGTACAGTTCCGGCCTGGGCCTTTCCAACATCACCGGCGTGCGTAAGCGCCCCATGGTGCTGGTGGCCGGCGTCATCGGCACGGTGACCGCCATCTGGCTCTACAACAACTTCATCTCCTGGCTGAACTTCCTCAACGCCACCCTGCCCCCGGTGGGCGCCATCATCACCCTGGACTACTTCCTTCGCAGCGCCAACTACACCGACGACAAGCCCGTCACCGAGAAAGTGAACGTGGGCGCCGTCCTCGGCGTGGTGGCCGGCGCCCTGGTGGGCAACTTCGTCAGCTGGGGCATCGCCTCCATCAACGCCATGGTGACGGCCTGCGTCTGCTACGGCCTGTTCGCCGCCATCACCAAGAGAAAGTAACACATATTAAGAGACGGCCCCGTGTTTCCGCGGGGCCGCCGTCAGATTTTAGGGAGGACGACCATGCTGTTTCAAAATGCGCGCATCGAAAATGCCAAGACCACGTCCGACATCCGGGTGGAGGACGGTAAGTTCGCCGCCGTCGCCGATCATCTGGACCCCCTGCCGGGGGAGGAGATCGCCGACCTGGGCGGCAAGCTGGTGCTGCCGCCGTTCATCGAGTCCCACGTCCATCTGGACACCTGCCTGACCGCGGGGGACCCGGTGTGGAATATGTCCGGCACCCTCTTCGAGGGCATCGAGTGCTGGGCCAAGCGCAAGGACAAACTCACGCCGGAGGACATCCGCCGGCGGGTCCACCAGGCCGTGCGGATGTACGCCAAAAACGGCGTGCAGCACATCCGCTCCCACGTGGACGTGACCGACCCCAAACTCACCGCCATGGAGACCATGATCGACCTGCGGGAGGAGCTGCGGGACGTGATGGACATCCAGCTGGTCGCCTTCCCCCAGGAGGGCATCCTGAGCTACCCCGACGGCAAGAGGCTCATGGAGCGGGCGGTACAGATGGGCGCCGACTGCGTGGGCGCCATCCCCCACTTCGAGTTCACCCGGGAGTACAGCGTGGAGTCCCTGAACTTCGCCATGGACCTGGCGGTGAAGTACGACCGGCTGGTGGACGTACACTGCGACGAGATCGACGACGAGGCCTCCCGGGGCTTGGAGACTGTGGCTGCCCGGGCCCTGGAGCTGGGCCTGCGGGACCGGGTCACCGCCAGCCACACCACCGCCATGGGCTCCTATAACAACGCCTATGTGCTGCGGCTGATGCGGCTTTTGAAAATGAGCGGCATCAACTTTGTCTCCAACCCCCTGGTGAACACCCACCTCCAGGGCCGGGCCGACACCTATCCCAAGCGCCGGGGCGTCACCCGGGTCAAGGAGCTGACCGCCGAGGGCATCAACGTCTCCTTCGGCCACGACGACATCTTCGACCCCTGGTACCCCATGGGCAACGGCAGCCTGCGGGACGTGGTGTTCCTGGGCCTGCACGTGACCCAGATGATGGGCTACGAGGACATCATGAACGCCTACCGCTTCATCACCCACAACGCCGCC
>CANRIF010000083.1 GCA_947630645.1 uncultured Oscillospiraceae bacterium
TAGATGCCGCCGCCCACACGGGCGAACAGGGCCACGAAGGAGGCGCCCATGCCGTTCATCACCATGATGTTGGCGATCTCATGGGGCTCGGTCATGCCCACGATGTATTTCAGCACGAAGAACCAGATCGTGATGTCCAGCAGGCCCAGGCCCACCACCACGAAGCCCATGACGGAGCCGGCGGAGAAGGCGATGTTCAGGCCCTTGTTCAGGCTCTCGCTGGCGGCGTTGGCGGTACGGGCGTTGGCGTTGGTGGCGATCTTCATGCCGATGAAGCCCGCCAGCACGGACCAGATGCCGCCGGTCAGGTAGGCGATGGGCGTCACCTTGGGGATCAGCTCGCCGGGGGCGAAGGCCATGATCAGCAGGATCACGAACACCACGGCGAACACCTTGGCCACCGTGGTATACTGGGCCTTGAGGTAGGCGTTGGCGCCCGCCCGGATGGAGGCGGCCAGCTTCACCATCTTGGGGCTGCCCTCGCTGGCGCGCATGACCTTGTTTTTCTGGAGCCAGGCGAATATCAGCGCGACGGCCGCGCCGACGAAGCCGACCCAGAACAGATTTTGGATAAGGAACATACTGTTATCACTCCTGTCCATGTTTTTTGCCGCCGAAACTAGGGAAACTAGGTATTATATCCATATAATATACTTTTCAGCCGGGTTTTTCAAACAAAAAGTGGCCGTTTTTTGCGCGGACGGTACGATTTGTCATGTTGGACAATTTTTGGCGGCTGATTTCACTCAATTCGTCAAAACATCTAACCGCCCTTGCAAATAATCGGGAATGTTTTGGTGAAAAGCGCAAAAAAGTGCGGAGAAGCGAGAAAAAATTTCCGTAGCGCGGATATTTCCGGCCCCTGGGGGATATTCCCGGTGAAGGGCCTTTCAAGATCACATCGGGAGGAGGCGGGCGTTTGACAGAGGAGCAGTTCACGGCGGCCGTGGAGCGTTACGGCGATATGCTCTACCGCATCGCGTTCAGCTGGTGCAAGGACCGGGCTGACGCGGAGGACATGGTCCAGAGCGCGTTTTTGAAGCTGCTGCGCGCGGACAAGTCCTTTGACGGCGAGGAGCATATGCGCCGCTGGCTCATACGGGTGACGGTCAACAACTGCAAAAAGCTGCTGCTGTCCCCCTGGCGGACCCGGCGGGAGCCGCTGGAGGACTACGCCGGGCGCCTTTACGCGGATCAGCCGGAGGACGGCGCGCTGTTTCTGGCGGTCATGGGCCTGCCGCAGAAGGAGAGGGTGGCTGTCCACCTCTATTATTACGAGGGTTACAGCGTCAGAGAGATCGGCCGGCTCCTCCGGACCAACGAATCCACCATCCAATCCCGCCTGGCGTCGGCCAGGAAAAAACTGAAGAACAAACTCAAGGAGGCATGGGACAGTGACGAATAGGCAGCGGTACATCAGGGCCTTCGGGGCGCTCCACGTCTCCCCGGAACGGTTCAAGGAGGTATATTCCATGGAGAAGGACAGAAAGACCAGCCATGTGGGGCGCATCGCGCTGATCGCGGCGTGCGTCATGGCGCTGCTGACCGTGTCCGTCTACGCGGCCAACGAGGCCACGGACGGGGTGGTGTTCGGCAAGATCGTGGACCTGGTGGACGCGGTGACGGGCAAACTCATTCCCCGGGACGAGGGCTACCGCCTTATCACCGAGGACGGCAGGAGCTACGACATCACGGTGGTGACCGGCTCGGACAGCGGCACGAGCGCGGATGGGTCCGTCAGCTACCAGATCACCTATCCGGGCCAGTGGGACGGCATAGCCGCGGACGTTGTGACGCCGTCCGGGGACGTTCAGAAATAAGCACAGTAACGAGCGGGCGCACAGGGGGCTTCCCTGTGCGCTTTTTGTATTGAAAAACGCGGCCGGATATATTATAATAAACTGATCAAAAATAGGCATATCAGGCATATCGGCCCAGGAAACGGAGGTGCGGCTCAAGATGGATCAGGCGGTGGAGACTCTGAAAAAATGGGTGGAGGAGAGCCGGAGCATCGTCTTTTTCGGCGGCGCGGGCGTGTCCACGGAGAGCGGGATACCCGACTTTCGCAGCGTGGACGGGCTGTACAACCAACAGTGGGCCTATCCGCCGGAGACCATACTGTCCCACACCTTTTTCGAGCGGGACCCGGAGGAGTTCTACCGCTTTTACCGGGCCAAGCTGGTGGTGAAGGGCGCCAAGCCCAACGCCGCCCACCTGTGGCTGGCCCGGATGGAGCGGGAGGGGAAGCTGACGGCCGTCATCACCCAGAACATCGACGGGCTGCACCAGGCCGCGGGGAGCCGCGAGGTCCTGGAGCTGCACGGCTCCACCCTGCGGTGCTACTGCGCCCGGTGCCGGAAGAGCTACCCGCCCTCCTATATCAACGAGGGCACAGGGGTGCCGCGCTGTGACTGCGGGGGGATCGTCCGGCCGGACGTGGTGCTGTATGAGGAGGCGCTGGACCAGGACATCCTCCAGCGCAGCGTCATGCACATCCGGGGCGCGGATATGCTGATCATCGGCGGGACGAGCCTGAACGTGTATCCCGCGGCGGGGCTGATCAACTACTACCGGGGCAACCGGCTGGTGCTGGTGAACCGGGGCGTCACGCCCCGGGACAGCGAGGCGGACCTGATCGTCCGGGGCAACATCGGCCAGGTGTTCTCCCAGCTGTGAGCGCCGAGATACTGGGCGTGCGCTTCGACGCCGTCACCATAGACGGGGCGGTGGACCGGGCGCTGGCCCTGATGGGCCAGCGGCGGTGCGCCTATGTGTGTACGCCCAACCCGGAGATCGTCTGGGCCAGCCGAAAGGACGAGGCGCTGCGCGCGGCGCTGGCGGGGGCGGATATGACCCTGCCCGACGGCGTGGGCATCGTGTGGGCCGCCAAGACCCTCGGCACGCCGGTGCCGGAGCGGGTGACGGGCTATGACTTTCTGCTGGCGCTGCTGGCCCGGTTCCAGGGGCGGCTCTACCTGCTGGGCGGCAAGCCCGGGGTGGCGGAGGATGCGGCCGCGGCCATCGCGAGACAGTTTCCCCGCGTCCACGTGTGCGGCGTGATGCACGGCTACGGCGACGACGCCCAGGCGGCGCGCCGGGCGGTGGAGGACGCCGCGCCGGACCTGCTGCTGGTGTGCCTGGGTTCGCCCCGGCAGGAGATATGGATGGCGGAGAACGCCGGCAGGGTCCCGGTGGGCCTGATGGCGGGCCTGGGCGGGTGCCTGGACGTGTTGAGCGGCCGGGTGAAGCGGGCGCCGGAGGCATGGATACGCTGGAAGCTGGAGTGGCTCTACCGGCTGCTGCGAGAGCCACGGCGGATCAAGCGGCAGATACGGCTGCCCGCCTTCGCGCTGGCGGTCCTGGCGGAGAAGAGAAAAAAGAGACGGGGCCCCGAAGGACCCCGCGAGTGAGATAGGCGCTTTGTTTTCAGTTGCCGCAGCCGCAACCGCAGCCGCAGCTGTTGTTGCTCTCGTTGCCACAGCCGCAGCCGCAGCCATAGCCGCCGGCGACGGAGAACAGGAGGATCAGGATGATGATCAGCCAGAGCCAGCTATAAGAATTGTTGTAGAACATTTTGATTTTCCCTTTCCCCGCGCTTTGATCTCCGTGGCCGCCGTCTGCGCGGTGGGACGGGCGGCGCGTTCGCATCCGTGTCATACTATGAAGCCGGACCCATTCTCGTGACGGCAAGAGCAAGGAGTACTTTCATGTTCAGAAAAAAGCACAGCGACGACGAATACATCCCCGAGGAGGAGAGCGCCGGCCAGGACGCCCCGGCCGAGGGCGAGGAGGAGCAGACCTACACCTTCGACGAGGATTACGGCGGCCCGGAGGACGGGCAGGAGCCGTCCGAGCCGGAGGCGGAGGCAAAGCCCACCCTGGGCGGGCGTCTGCGCGGGCTGGGGGCGAAGCTGTCCCGGCGCGGCGGGGACGAATCCCCGGCGCCGGAGAAGACCGAGACGCCTGTGCAGGAGGCGGAGGCCGCGGGCCCGGAGGAGGAGACTATGCCGGAGGCAGCCGAGGCGGAGATGGCCGAGGCGGCCGAAGTGCCTGCCCCGGAGAGTATCGCGCCCGCCAAGGAGGAAAAGCGCCGGCTCACCCGCGCGGAGAAGAAGCAGCGCAAGCAGCGGCAGAAGGAACTGATGTCCCTGCCGGAGAAGGTGGTCCGGGAGGCGCCCACCGTGGGCCGGGAGTTGAAGAGCAGCCAGATGCTGGTCTACGACTCGGAACTGGACGAGGTGGACTATACCGACCCGGAGGACCTGCCCGAGGCCCGGGACTATATGCCCATCCGCTTCCGCCGGTACGGCCGCGTGGGCCTGGGCGGCGGGCTGCTGTACGCCCTGTGCGTCATCAGCGTCAGCGTCATCCTGGCCAGCTTCGGCTGGATGTGCGCGGTGGACGTGCTGGCGCTGAACAAGGAGCCGGCCAGCGCCGTGGTGGAGATCCTCCCCTATGAGCCCACCGGCGATATGCCCACCACCGTGGAGCGGAAGAACGACAAGGGCGAGATCGAGCAGGTGGAGATCAAGGTGGACATCGACCAGGTGGCCGACGCGCTGAAAAACGGCGGCATCATCGAGTATAAGTGGCTGTTCAAGATCTTCGCCAGGATATCCAACGCCAACATCAAGATGGACCCGGGCATCTACGATCTGAACACCTCCTACGACTACCGGGCGCTGGTGACGAAGATGCAGTTCGGCTCCGACAGCCAGGAGACCACCCAGGTCACCTTCCCCGAGGGCTTCTCCATGGAGCAGATATTCACCCTCCTGGAGCAGAATTACGTTTGCAAGAAGGCGGACCTCTACGAGGCGGCGGCCAACTATGAGTTCGACTATGACTTTTTGGAGGGCATCCCCCTGGGCGACGCCAGCCGGCTGGAGGGCTTCCTGTTCCCGGACACCTATGAGTTCTATCAGGGCGAGGACGCGGCCGTGACCCTGAACCGCTTCCTGAAGAACACCGACAGCAAGCTGTCCGACGAGATCATCACCGCCTTTACCGACCGGGGCCTGACGGTGCAGCAGGGCCTCACCATGGCGTCCCTCATCGAGAAGGAGGCCGGCGGCGGCGAGGGAGAGCGGGAGAACATGGCCTCCGCCATCTACAACCGTCTGGCCGCGGATATGCCCTTGCAGATCGACGCCACGGTGAACTACGCCCTGGGCACCAACACCCTGGACCTGACCTACGCGGACCTGGAGGTGGACAGCCCGTACAACACCTATAAATACCACGGCCTGCCCCCCGGACCCATCTGCAACCCGGGCATGACCGCCATCGAGGCGGTGGCAAAGCCGGCCAGCACAGGCTATTATTACTGGTACTCCGTGGACGGCGTGACCTATTTCTTCGCCTCCAACGACGAGCAGCAGGCCTTCATCAACTCTCATTGACGCGCAAACCAAGAAAGCATAAGAGGTTAAAGGATATGACGAAGAAATACGGCGTGAACGAACTGCGGGAGATGTTCCTGTCCTTCTTTGAGACCAAGGGCCACCTCCGTCTGCCCAGCTTTTCCCTGATCCCCCAGAACGACGCGAGCTTATTGCTCATCAACTCCGGCATGGCCCCCATGAAGCCCTACTTCACCGGGGAGCAGGAGCCGCCCCGCCACCGGGTCTGCACCTGCCAGAAGTGCATCCGCACCGGGGACATCGAGAACATCGGCAAGACCGCCCGCCACGGCACCTACTTCGAGATGCTGGGCAACTTCTCCTTCGGAGACTACTTCAAAAAAGAGGCGATCCCCTGGGCGTGGGAATTTCTGACCAGCCCGGAGTGGGTGGGCCTGGACCCGGACCGGCTCTATCCCTCCGTGTTCGCCGGCAACGAGACCACCCCCGCCGACGACGAGGCCTTCCGCATTTGGAGCGAGGTCATCGGCATCCCCGCCGAGCGCATCTATAAGTTCGGCAAGGAGGACAACTTCTGGGAGCATGGCTCCGGCCCCTGCGGCCCCTGCTCCGAGATCTACTACGACCGGGGCCCCAAGTACGGCTGCGGCAAGCCCACCTGCACCGTGGGCTGCGACTGCGACCGGTACATGGAGGTCTGGAACGTGGTGTTCTCCCAATTCGACAACGACGGGAACAACAACTACACCGAGCTGAAGCAGAAGAACATCGACACCGGCATGGGCCTGGAGCGGCTGGCGGTGGTGTGTCAGGACGTGGACAGCCTCTTCGACGTGGACACGGTGATGAACATCACCAACGAGGTCTCCCGCCTCACCGGGGCCACCTATGGCCGCACCCACAAGATGGATGTGTCCCTGCGGGTCATCACCGACCACATCCGGGCGTCCACCATGATGATCTGCGACGGCGTGCTGCCCTCCAACGAGGGCCGGGGCTATGTGCTGCGCCGGCTGCTGCGCCGGGCCGCCCGCCACGGAAAGCTGCTGGGCGTGAACGAGCCGTTCCTCTATAAGATCGTGGACATGGTGGTCCACGAGAACGAGGGCCACTACCCCGAGCTGCGGGAGCGGCAGAGCTACATCACCCGGATCATCCGCATAGAGGAGGAAAACTTCGCCCGCACCATCGACGGCGGGATGCACATCTTCGACGAGATGCTCTCCGGCCACAAGCAGCGGGGAGAGAGCGTGTTCTCCGGCGCGGACGCCTTCAAACTTTACGACACCTACGGCTTCCCCCTGGACCTGACCATGGACATGGCCGACGAACAGGGCATGACCGTGGACGAGGCCGGCTTCCAGGCCCTCATGGAGGAGCAGCGCCAGCGGGCACGCAAGGCC
>CANRIF010000084.1 GCA_947630645.1 uncultured Oscillospiraceae bacterium
GGCAGCAGCGTCACGTCCGGCGCCCCGCCGCACTCCCACCGGCTCACCGCCTGGGTGCTTACCCCCACGGCCTTCCCCAGCTCCTCCTGGGTCAGGCCCGCCGCCTTTCTGTACTTGGCGATCTGGCCGCCGATCAGCTCCGCGTTCATCCCAAAGCCCCCTTTTCAAGTTTCGCTTGTATTATAGCTAAAGCCGCACTTGAATACAACGGAGGCGTTTTTGACAAAAATCAAATGTCCATTGATAAATACAGAAAAAACGACCCTCTCCTGGCGGGGAGAGGGCCGATAGGGTCTATTTTTACCGCTTGCCGTTGAGCAGGTCGTTTTTGATGTCCCACAGCTTCTGGCTCAGGTCCACATAGTACCGATGGGGGTTCTCGAAACGCTTGACCTCGTCCCAGAGGGTGTCCACCTGGGCGGCGCAGTAGGCCTTGATCTCATTCAGGGTGGGCTTTTCGTACACCAGCTCCCCGCCCTGGAAGATGGGCACCAGCAGTTCGCGGGCCTTAAAGTCGTAGACCTCCTTCCGCTTCCAGGTGGCCTCCGGGTCGAAGATCTCCAGGTTCCGGCTGTCGTCCACCGTCTCGTCGTGCAGGCACAGGTAGTCCGCCACGGCCTTGCCCGTGTCCCGGCCGTAGAAGCGGTATAGCTTCTTGAAGTGGGGGTTGGTGATCTTGCCCACGTTCTCGCTGATCTTGATCTTGGGGGTGATGGCGCCGTCGGCGTCCTCCACCGCCACCAGCTTGTACACCCCGCCGAACACCGGCTCGCTGCGGGCGGTGATCAGCCGCTCGCCCACGCCGAAGCAGTCGATGCAGGCCCCCTGGCTGATAAGGTCCCGGATCAGGTACTCGTCCAGGGCGTTGGAGCAGGTGATGGTACACTCGGTCCACCCGGCATCGTCCAGCATCTTCCGGGCCTTCCGGGACAGGTACGCCAGGTCGCCGGAGTCCAGGCGGATGCCGCATTTGGTGATGCCCAGGGGCTTCAGTATCTCGTTGAAGGCGCGGATGGCGTTGGGCACGCCGCTTTGCAGGGTGTTGTAGGTGTCCACCAGCAAGGTGGCGCTGGTGGGGTAGGTGCGGCAGTAGGCCCGGAAGGCGTCCAGCTCCGTGTCGAACATCTGCACCCAGGCGTGGGCCATGGTGCCGCCGGCGGGCACGCCGTAGATCTGGTCGCTGATGGCGCAGGCCGTCCCGGCGCAGCCGCCGATGTAGGCCGCCCTGGCCCCCACGATGGCCGCGTCCGCGCCCTGTGCCCGGCGGGAGCCGAACTCCAGCACTGTCCGCCCCTGGGCCGCCCGCACGATGCGGCTGGCCTTGGTGGCGATCAGGCTCTGGTGGTTCACCGCGCACAGCATATAGGTCTCTAAGAGCTGGGCCTGGATGGCCGGCGCCCGGACCACCACCAGCGGCTCCCGGGGGAACACCGGCGTCCCCTCCGGCACCGCCCATATGTCCCCGGTGAACTTGAAGTTGGCCAGATAGGTCAAAAACTCCTCCGAGAAGATGCCCCGGCCCCGCAGGTATGCGATGTCGTCCGGGCCAAAGTGCAGGTCCTGGATGTAGTCGATGATCTGCTCCAGCCCGGCGGCGATGGCAAAGCCGCCCCCGTCCGGCACCGTGCGGAAGAACAGGTCGAAGTAGGTCACCCGGTCCGCCATGCCCGCGGCCAGATACCCGTTACCCATGGTCAGCTCGTAGAAGTCGCACAGCATGGTCATGTTGCGCCCGCTGTCGTTTTTCATTGTGCGTCACCCCTTTGGATGTGATTATTTGTAATCTTGATTACACATTATAGCGTTGAATCGTCCGGAAAGCAAATATTATAATACACATATCTTAGCGTTAGATAAAAAGTAAAATGTGTGATTTTGCGCCTTGCCAGGCGGTGTGTGCCGGCGGCGTATGTGTGAGCAGATATAGGGCGAAACGATGACACGATTTTTCTGTCCCGGCCGGGTGGAATTGGCCGGGAACCATACGGAACACCAGCGGGGCCGGGTCATGGCGGCGGCCATGGACTGGGGCATCACCGCGGAGGCCGAGCCAAACGACGAGGGCCTGATCCGGGTGAGATGCGACGGCCTCGCGCCCATCGCGGTGGAGCTGGACCGGCTGTGGCCGGACGAGAAGGAGACGGGCACCCCCGCCGCCCTGGTGCGGGGCATGGCCGAGGCGTTGAGCGGGACGGTCCCGGCGCTGCGCGGCTTCGACGCCTATCTCTTCAACGAGTTGCCCATCGGGAAGGGGCTGGCCTCCTCCTCGGCCTTCGCCGTGCTGATCGGCTTCATGCTGGCCTCCTTTTCCGGCGCGTCCGTCCCGGCGGAGGAGCTGGCCCGGGCCGCCCAGAAGGTGGAGGCCCGGTGGTTCGGCAAGTACTGTCCGCTGTCGGACCCGCTGGCCTGCGCGCTGGGCGGCGGGGTGTACATGGACGTGCTGGAGAACAAGATCCTGCCCATCGAGTGCGACTTCGACGCGCTGGGGCTGGCCATGTGCCTGACCGACACCGGCGGCAGCGCCATCCCCGCCGGCCCGGCCTACGCCCAGATCGCCGCCGACATGGCCCAGGTGGCCCAGGCCTTCGGCGAGCCGTTCCTGGCCAAGGTGCGGGGTCCGGTGTTCGACGAGAAGTGGCCCGCCCACAGGACCGACCCCAAGTGGATGCGCGCCCGGCACTTCTTCGACGAGACATGGCGGGCCGCCTCCATGGCGGACGCCCTGGGCCTGCGGGACGGACAGCGGTATATGGAACTGATGAACCAGTCCGGCCGCAGCTCCGAGATGCTCCTGAAAAACATCTGGTCGGAGCAGTACGGCGACGAACTTATCTGGGGCCTGGAGGAGTCCGGCCGGGTGCTGAACGGCGTGGGCGCCTGGCGGGTACACAGCGGCGGCTTCGCCGGGTATGTGCAGGCGCTGATGCCGGAGAGCGTGTTCCCCCGCTATAAGGCCGCCATGGACCGGATGTTCGGGGAAAACGCCTGCCGCCGTATCCACATCAGCCGCCGGGGCGTGTGCCTGGCCCAGGAGGAGAAGCAGCTTTTCTCGGACGGCGCCGCCGGACACCTGCTGTGAATCAAAGATAACAGAACGCCCTGCCGCGAGGCAGGGCGTTTATCGTTGTCGTTGGTGTTTACTTGGCGTACTCCACGGCCTTGGTCTCCCGCAGGACATGGACCTTGATCTGGCCGGGATAGGTCAGCTCCTCCTCGATCTTCTTGGCGATGTCCCGGGCCAGGAGGGTCATCTGGTCCTCGCTGACCTGGTCGGGCTTGACCATCACGCGGATCTCCCGGCCGGCCTGGATGGCGTAGCAGCTGTCGATGCCCGGGAAGGACATGGACACCTCCTCCAGCTTCTCCAGACGCTTGACGTAGTTTTCGATGTTCTCCCGCCGGGCGCCGGGGCGGCTGGCGGAGATGGCGTCGGCGGCCTGGACGATGCAGGCGATGACCGTCTGGGGCTCCACGTCCCCGTGGTGGGCGTGGATGGCGTGGATGACCTCGTTGGACTCCTTGTACTTCTTGGCGATGTCCACGCCGATGGTCACGTGGCTGCCCTCCACCTCGTGGTCGATGCTCTTGCCGATGTCGTGCAGCAGGCCCGCCCGCTTGGCGGTGGCGATGTCCACCCCCAGCTCCGCGGCGATCAGCCCGGAGATGTGGGCCACCTCGATGGAGTGGTTCAGCACGTTCTGGCCGTAGCTGGTGCGGTATTTCTGCCGGCCCAGCAGCTTGATCAGCTCCGGGTGCAGGCCATGCACGCCCGTCTCGAACACGGCGCGCTCGCCCTCGGCCTTGATGGTGGCGTTGACTTCCTTCTGGGCCTTGGCGATCATCTCCTCGATGCGGGCCGGATGGATGCGTCCGTCCGCAATGAGTTTCTCCAGGGCCAGCCGGGCCACCTCGCGGCGGACCGGGTCGAAGCAGGAGACTGTGATGGCCTCCGGGGTGTCGTCGATGATCAGGTCCACGCCGGTCAGGTTCTCGATGGAGCGGATGTTCCGCCCCTCCCGGCCGATGATCCGGCCCTTCATCTCGTCGTTGGGCAGGCTCACCACCGAGACGGTGATCTCGCTGGCATGGTCGGCGGCGCAGCGTTGGATGGCCAGGGCGATGACCTCCCTGGCGCGCTGGTCGGCCTCCTCCTTGAACTGGGCCTCGATCTCCCGGACCTTCACCGCCTGCTCATGGGTCACCTCGCTGGCCAGCGAGTCGATAAGCAGCTGCTTGGCCTCCTCGGCGCTGTAACCGGAGATGCGCTCCAGTTCCTCCTGTTGTTTGGCTTTGAGTTTTTGGACCTCCTCCTGCTGGGCCTCCACCTCGGATATCTTCTTGGTGAGAAGTTCGTTCTTCCGGTCGATGGCGTCGGTCTTTTTGTCCAGGTGTTCTTCCTTCTGCTGTAAGCGATGCTCCTGCTTGGAGAGCTCCGCCCGTCTTTCCTTGACCTCGCGCTCGTATTCCGAGCGGTTTTTGTGTATCTCTTCCTTTGCCTCCAGGAGAGCCTCCCGTTTCTTGCTCTCCGCGGACTTTATGGCGTCATTGAGTATTTTCTTCGCTTCTTCCTCTGCCGAGCCGATCTCCCGCTCGCCAACACGCTTGCGCCAAATCGCGCCCCCGCCGAAGCCCAGGGCGACGCCCGCCAGGATCAGAATGATCTCTAACCATATCGGCATTCTAAGTATACACACCTCCTATCCTATCATCTGTCTGCATACGGCGGGTATCAAGCACCCCATCCGATCAATCAAGGACGCAACATTGGGATATTCATCCAGTTATCCCAATGTAACTAACTAATTCTAATGCGAAACGGGTCTTATGTCAAGCAAAAATTTCCATTGAAATGGCCCCCTTGTGCAAAGGGGGCCGGCTCCGGCGTCAGCCGGAGACTGGGGGATTGTAACGTCGGATAACTGACAACCCCTCCGAGCCGCCTTACGGCGGCCCACCTCCCCTTACACAGGGGAGGCTTCCGAACGGTGCGGCTTTGCCGCGGCATTATCGTCAGAGGGGGCCTTTAATAATGCAGGGGCGCGTAAAAAACGCGCCCCTCGCTTATTCAGTTCTGCCGGAAGCGGGCCAGGAAATCCTTTGTCTGCTGCATCTGCGGCGCCTCCAGGACCTGCTCCGGCGGGCCTTGTTCGCAGATGACGCCCTCCGACATATACACCACCTGGGTGGACACGTCCCGGGCGAAGGCCATCTCGTGCGTGACCACCAGCATGGTCATGCCCTCGGCGGCCAGGTCCCGCATGACGGCCAGCACCTCGCCCACCATCTCCGGGTCCAGGGCGGAGGTGGGTTCGTCGAACAGCAGCACCTCCGGCCCCATGGCCAGGGCCCGGGCAATGGCCACCCGCTGCTTCTGGCCGCCGGAGAGCTGCCGGGGCTTGGCGTTGATATAGGGCGCCATGCCCACCTGCTGCAAAAACCGCAGCGCCGTCTCCTTCGCCTCCGCCTTGGGCCTTTTCAGCACCTTCACCTGGCCCACCACGCAGTTTTCCAGCACGGTCATGTTGTTGAAGAGGTTGAAGGACTGGAACACCATGCCCACATGGGAGCGGTATTCCGGGGCGTTGACGCCCTTTCCGGTCACGTCTTTGCCGTGGAAGAGGATCTCCCCGCTGGTGGGGGTCTCCAGCAGGTTCACGCACCGCAGAAGGGTGCTTTTGCCGGAGCCGGAGGCGCCGATGATGGCGGTCACGTCCCCCTTGGACACGGTGAAGTCGATGTCCCGCAGCACCTGATGGGAGCCGAAGCTCTTGGAGAGGTGGCGTATCTCTAAAATGGTGTCCGCCATGTCACCGCTCCCCCCTGTCTCTGCCAAGTTTGACCTGTTCGATCACCGTCTCCCGGGAGGGCTTGTGCCGCTCGTCGAAGGGCGAGCCCTTGTCCGGGTAATTGTAGGTGCCGGCGGCCATCACCAGCTGGTCCTCGTTGACCAGCTCGTAGTTGTCCGCGCCGTCCATGCGCCGCTCCAGCCACCGGAGGATGAAGGAGGCCGCCAGGGTCATGCAGAGGTAGCCCGCCATCTCCACCGTGGCGGAGGGGAAGTACTTGTAGGTGGCGCCCGCGGCGGCCCGGTGGGCGGCGAAGAACTCCGTGAAGGAGATGATGAACATCACGGAGGTGTCCTTGATGTTGATGATGAGGTTGTTGCCGATCTGGGGCATGATGTTACGCAGGGCCTGGGGGATGATGACGTTCACCATGGTCTGAAAGTGGGTCATGCCGATGGCCTTGGCCCCCTCGGTCTGGCCCGGGTCCACGGAGATGATGCCGCCCCGGACCGACTCGGCCATGTACGCGCCGGTGTTGATGGACACCACCAGGATGGCGGCGGCCCATACGCTCTCGAAGCGGACGGCGTTGTCGGTGAAATAGGGCAGGCCGTAGTAGATGAACACCGCCTGCAGCACCATGGGGGTGCCCCGGAATATCTCCACGTAGGCCCGGATGATCACCCGCAGGGCCGCCAGGAAAAACCGCTTGACCGGGCCGTCGGTCTTGGAGTGGGGGATGGTCTGCAAGATGCCGCAGAGGAACCCGATGACGCAGCCGATGGCGGTGGCGACCAGGGCCAGGACCAGCGTGTTTTTCACGCCGTTGAGATAGGACCAGCCGTAGGTCCCCAGCAGGATGCGGATGTCGGCAAA
>CANRIF010000085.1 GCA_947630645.1 uncultured Oscillospiraceae bacterium
TTGAACACGGCCATGCCCATGCCGTCGTTGTTGGAGACGACCACGTCGATCTGGTCACCGAAAGAGGCGCTCCAGGTCAGGATAGCGGTGCCGGCGGTGGGGGCGTCCCAAGTGGCGCCGGCGTTGTTCTTCATCTCCTGGGAGGCCAGCTCACGGACGATGTAGTCCTTGCCGTCGATGGTGATGGAGCCGTCCTGGACCTCGGAGGAGGAGCCGTCCAGGTTGGTGCCCACAGCGGTGGGGTTCACGTCGTCGATGGTCTCGATCTCGGTCTTGCCCTGGGAGGCGTCGGGAACAGCGGTCCCCAGAGCCTTACGGGCGCCGCGGGTACGGGCGATGGAGTCGTTGTGGCCGATGTCGCCGATGCACAGCACATAGCCGATGATGCCGTCGCCGTTGCGGTCCAGGCCTTCGCCGTGAGCCTGCAGATAATCAACGACCATCTGGCCCTGCAGCTCGGCGCCCTGCTTGGCGTCGAAGCCCACATAGTAGGTCTTGTCGTTGAAGGTCAGGGCGTCCATATCCAGTTCGCCGGTGGTGCTGTTGGAGGGCTGCCGGTTGAACCAGATAACAGGCTTCTCGGAGTTGGGGACATCATCCGCGAAAGCCAGCGCGCCCAGGCTCAGGACCATAGCCAGAGCCAGGATCAGGGAAAGCAGTTTCTTCATAGCTTGGATCTCCTTTTTCAAATTTTTTGCCCTCGGTTCATCACCGGGGCCTTGGTGTGTCAATATTACCAAACTCCCCCCCGATTTGTCAACATATTTGTTCAACATTTCCACTATAAACTTTGTAAAATATATTTGAACAGCGTATGTACCGCATGGGAAAAGCGGCCCGGACAAGTCCGGACCGCCTCTCTCCTATTCTCCTGTCGGTCAGCGGCCCGCGCCGGTCTTGGGCGTGGCGGAGGGCCGCGCGGTGTTATCCGCGCCGGTGATATCGTCCACCAGGTCCTCCCCGGCGTCCACGATGTCGTCCACCAGCTCCTCGCCGGCGCCCACCACGCCGTCCACCGCGTCGCGGCCCTCGTCGATCACGCCGTCAGCCGTGGTGTCGGTGGGCTTGGGGGTGGCGCTGGGCCTGGCGGTGGCGGTGGGACGCGCCGTGGCCGTAGCGCCCGGCGTAGTGGTGGCGCGTGTCTCGCCGCTCATGTCCCGCGCACAGCCGCCCAGCATGGAAATGAGCAGGACAGCCGCCAGCAGGACCGCGAAAATGTGTTTCATCTTTCCGCCTCCAAAAGTCTTCGTATAGTACAGCTCTATTATGCCAACTTTTCGCCACAACTTTCATCGGCCAGGAGAAAAAATCTTCCATCGGCGATCTTTTGATTGCGCGGCGGGACGAGTTATGCCATAATGAAGATATGGAAAGGGAAAGAACTTGCTGTTTTACCGGCCACCGGGCCGAGAAGCTGCCCTGGCGGGACGACGAGCGCGCCCCCGGCTGCCTGCGGCTGAAGGCGGCTATATGGGACGTGCTGACCAGTCTTTACGACGGGGGCTACCGCCATTTCATCTGCGGCATGGCCACCGGCGCGGACATCTACTTCGGCGAGGCGGTGGCGGCGCTGCGGGAGGAGCGGCCGGACGTGACGCTGGAGGCTGCCATCCCCTTCGACGGCCAGGAGCGCCGCTGGAGCGAACACTGGCAGCGGCGGTACGCCCGGCTGGCGGAGGCTTGCGACGAGCGCACCGTGCTGCACCGCGCCTATACGCCGGACTGCATGATGGACCGCAACCGCTACATGGTGGACGCCTCCCGGGTGCTGGTGGCTGTCTACAACGGCGCGCCGGGCGGCACCCGCAACACCATCCTGTACGCCATGCGCCAGGGGCTGGAGATCGTGGAACTGTCCGTGGAGGGCGTCCGCCGGGACTGAATAGAGGGAAATGGCCTGCCGCGAAGCAGGCCATTGATTTTTTATAGTGTCTTGATGAACCGCTCCATCCGGTCCAGGCCCTCCTTCAACTCCGCGTCGGAGTAGCAGTAGGAAAGCCGGATATAGCCCTCCGTGCCGAAGAACACGCCGGGGATGACGCCCACCCCCGCCTCCGCCAGCATCCGCCTGGCGAACGCCCGGGAGTCCATGGACCACTGGGAGATGTCCACGAAGATGTAAAAGGCCCCCTCCGGCTCCTGGCAGGGCCAGCCCATCTCCGTCAGCCGGCCGTACATATAGTCCCGCCGGCGTTTGAACAGCGCCCGCACCGGCGCCACGTCCGTCTCCAGCGCCTTGACGCACCCTGCCTGCAAGAACGCCGGCGCGCTGGTGACGCAGTACTGGTGGAACACCTGCAGCCGCTCCCGCAGCGGCGCGTCCGCCATCAGATAGCCCAGCCGCCATCCTGTCATGGCGTAGGGCTTGGAAAAACTCTGGATGACGATGATCCGATCCCGCATATCCTGGTACTCGGAAAAGCTGTGGTACTCCCCCGAGTAGACCAGCTCCCGGTACACGTCGTCGCACAGCACGAACACCTGCGCTTCCCGCAGCACCTCATGGACCGCGTCCAGAGTCTCTTTCGTGTAGATGCATCCGGTGGGGTTGTTGGGCGAGGTGAGGATGACGGCCTTGGTCCGGGGCGTGATGGCCGCCCGCAGCGCCGCCGGGTCGATCTGGTAGGCGTTCTTCTCCGTGGGCAGCGCCACCGGGACCCCACGCTGCAGCCGCACGATGGACTCGTAGAGCCCGAAGGCGGGCGTGGGGATGATGACCTCGTCCCCCGGGTTGAGGATGGTGGCAAAGGAGACGAAAAGCGCCTCGGTGGCCCCGTCGGTGAGGATGATCTCGTCCGGGCCGTAGTGCAGGCCGTGTGCCCGCGCCTCATAGGCGGAGATGGCCTCCAGCGTGGCCGGGTAGCCGTTGCCGGGGGGATAGTGGGTGTCGTTGGCGTCCAGGGCGGCCTTGGCCGCCTCCTTGATGGGGTCGGGCGTATCCAGGTCAGGCTCGCCGATGGTGAAGCCCACGGCCCCCGGGGTGGCCCGCACCAGATAGGTGAATTCCCGTATGCCGGAAAGCTGCTCGTTCTGTGCCGCCGTGTTCAGTATCATGTCCTCTCCCCCTTAGCTGGCCAGCGGCGCGATGGACATATATGCGTCCACGCTGCCGGTGCCGAATAGGCCCCCCGCCGTGTCAAGCACGTCCTCGTATCCCGTCCAGCGGTCGCTGCGGATGCCCTGGATGTCGTTGGCGTAGGCGAGGAATATGTATACGCTCTCGTCGTAGACCGTCTGCTGGAGCTGTCCGGCGTAGCTCTGTACGGACGCCGGGTCCGTGCAGATGCGGAGCCGTTCCAGCAGCGCGTCGAAGTTGTCGCTCTGCCATCCGGTCAGGCTGCCGTAGTCCCGCAGGTCGCAGGCCGCCAGCACCGGGTCGATGTTCCCGTTCATATTCAGCAGGCACATATCCCAATTGGCCTTGGGGGTGCAGATGTCCCGCACGTCCCCCTCGGTGGTCGTCCAGCGCAGGGTCACGCCGATCTGCGCCAGGTCGCCCTCCAGCACCGTGGCGGCGGTGGAGGCCCAGTCGTCGTTCTCGCTGGTATAGAGGCGGATCACCATATCCTCCCGGGTGACCCGGCTCTCCATCAGGCCGTCGGCGTCGATGTCGTCGTAGCCGAACAGATAGAGGGAGTTCCTCGCGGCGTTGTAGTCCACCGGCCGCTGGACCGGCAGGGTGTAGAAATAGTCGGTGGCGGGACTGGCGAACACGCTCCCCACCCGCCCGGCGTCGCCGCTGGACATGGACAGGATCATGGACCGGTCCAGGCAACTCTCCACCATCTGCCGCAGGGACACGTTGGAGAAGAGGTCGCTTCTGGTGTTGAAGGCCAGCGTCCAGATATCCGAGCCGGGCAGCACCCCCTGGACCAGCTGCACACCCGGCACGCCCTCCAGCGTCACCAGCTGCACGTCCGTCATGCCGATGGCCGCGTCCGCCCCGCCGGTGGACAGGGCGCGGGCCGCGCCTGTCTCGGTGGCGTAATACTCAAAGCAAAGGGTGCCGATGTGCGGCTCGCCGCCAAAGTAGTCGGTCCGCGCCTGGAACACCCAGGACACGTCCCGCGGCCCCTGGTCCTCCAGCAGGCGGACGAAGGGTCCAGAGCCGATCATCTCGGCGTTTTCATACCGCTCCACGGAACCTTGCTGGTTCCAGACGCTCTTGGGCAGGATGGGCACGGGACACAGGCGCATATCCCCCTTCACATAGCTGGTGGTGATCACCACGGTGCGCTCGTCGGGGCAGCGGATGTCCACGATGCCATCGCAGCAGGCGTCGTACATCTCCGAGTGCAGCGCCATCATCTGATAGGAGTACTGCACGTCCGAGGAGGTCAGGCGCGTGCCGTTGGAGAACGTCACGCCCTGGCGCAGCCGGATGGTCCAGGTGAGCTGGTCGCTGGACTGGCTGTAATCCTCCACCAGGCAGTTGACCGGTTCCCCGTCCGCCCCGATGCGCCACAGGGGGTCGTATACCAGCAGGAAGAACTCCTGGGCCAGCTTCCCCTCCGCCGTGAAGGGATTGAGGGAGTCCAGCATCTCCGTCACCGCGATGGTGAAGCGCGGCTCGTCCTTCAGCCGTCCCGCCTCTTCGCCGCCCCTGTTGCAGGCCGCCGTCATCGCCAGCAGCGCGCAGCACACGGCCAGCGCCGCGATACGGCGCGGGGTCCCCGTTATCCATTTCATCCAAGCGTCGCCCCCTTCCGGGATGTCTGCAAAAGGGCCGTGGGATCATCCACGGCCCTTGCTCGTTATTGCGTTATGCCGTCAGTGACGGCCACTGCCGCCGGCGCTCCGGCGCTTCATGAGGATGATCAGCACCACCGCCAGCGCCACCACCAGCACGACCGTGATCACGATCACCAACACCAGCTCGAAGTCATCGCCGGTCACGGGCGCGCCGCCCTGGGCCGGCGGCTCAGGCGAACTCGACGGGTTATTGGCGATCGTAGAGACCGCGGTGCCGCTCACCGTCAGCTGCAGCGTCCACTCCTCACCGTTCGCCAGCGTGACGCGGAAACGGTAGGTGCCGTTGGGCCACTCGGAACCCCAGGTGCCGTTCACCATGGTGGGATGCAGCGTCAGCGTGTTGCCGCTGATGGTATAGTCGGTATTCTGTCCCGCCTGATAGTTCTCCACACCATTGTTGGTGCCGAAATAGATCTCGAACTTCACCGGCGCAGAGTTTTCAAAGGTCTTGGCCCAATCGGCCGCACGGTTCCACTCGGAACTGAAAACATGGTCGCCAGTCGTCTGCGCCACAGTGGGCGGCGCGATGTTGATGCTGCTGGTCTTCTGCTCATAGCTCTCGCCGTTGGCGCCGTTCTGGAAGGAGACCGTGATCGTGTGGGTGCCGGTACTCTGCTGGTCCAGGAAGTCGCCGTTCATGGTGAGGGTCTTGTTCTCGTTGGACAGGGCGTACTGCTGGCCCGCGATCAGCTGGGTGGAGTCCAGGGACACGGTGGCGATCTGGGCGTTGGCGAAACTCATGCTGGGCTCCGTGTCGCTGCCCTGGGTATAGGTGAGCGGCGCGGCGGAGGTGAGGCCCGCGTCCAGCCCGGTCTGGGGCTCCCAGACGGCCAGCAGGACCACGTCGCCGGTGACGGCGAAGTTGCTGCCGGCGGCGTACCGGGCGGTGCCGTCGCCGCCCTCGACCGTCCAGGCGACGAACTTCTGCCCGGCGGGGGCGGTGAAGCTGTCGCCCGCCTGGAGAACGATCACCTGGTCCTTCGACAGGCCCTGCAGGATCACGTCGTTGCCGGTGCCGCCGTTGGCCTTATAGGTCACGGTATAGGTGATGGGGGTCCACTGGGCCGTGATGGTCACGTCCTCCTCCACGGTAATGGAGTCCACCTCGGGCTGCTTCACCTCGTTGTTCACGAGCCAGCCGGTGAACTTCTGCCCCTCCACGGCAAAGCCGCAGGGCAGCAGCTGGTGGGACTCGCCCTTCTTCACCTGCACAGGCTCCATAGAGCCGGTGGCCGTCTCCACGCCGGAGGCATAGGTCACGGTGAAGACCTCCGGCTGCTCCTCCTCCTGCTGGACAGCCTCCCACTGGGCGGTGAAGGTCATGTCGCCGGTCAGGAAATACTCCACGCCCTGACCCGCCGCGGGGGTGTACAGAGTGTCGGTGCCGTCCTCGGCCTTCCAGCCGGTGAACTTGTGGCCCTCATAGGTGAAGGTGCATTCGGGCAGGCCGAAGGACACGCCCTCGCCGATGTCGTTGACGGGCTGGGTGATGTTATCGTTCCCCGCCTGACCGGCGGCCTCGCCGGCGCTAAAGGTGACCGTGGCGTTCTTGACCTCCACGGGGATCTCGATCCACT
>CANRIF010000086.1 GCA_947630645.1 uncultured Oscillospiraceae bacterium
TGGCCCAGCTTCTCCATCACCGAGCCCATGCTCTCCGCCGGCACGTCCAGCACCACCCGCTCCATGGGCTCGCACTGTTTGCCGTCGATCTCCTTATACAGCACCCGGGCCGGGGACACGGCGAATTCGTACCCCTCCCGGCGCATAGTCTCGATCAGGATGGACAGGTGCATCTCCCCCCGCCCGGCCACGTTGAAAGCGTCGGTGGAGTCAGTCTCCGTCACCCGCAGGGACACGTCCTTCAACGTCTCCTGCTCCAGGCGCTGGCGGATGTTCCGGCTGGTGACCCACTTGCCCTCCCGGCCGGCGTAGGGGCTGTCGTTCACCGAGAAGGTCATCTCGATGGTGGGGGCGGATATCTTCACGAAGGGCAGCGGCTCCGGGGCCTCGGGGGCGCATATGGTGTCCCCGATGGTCACGTCGCCGATGCCGCTCATGGCGATGATGCTGCCGGCCAGGGCCTCGGTCACCGGCTGGCGGCCCAGGGGCTCGAACTCGTACATACTCACCGCCTTGGCCCGGCGCACCGGCCGCTCGTCGTGGTAGTCGCAGACCACGATCTCCTGGTTCTGGGTCACCCGGCCCCGCTCGATGCGGCCGATGGCGATGCGGCCCACGTATTCGTTGTAGTCCAGGGAGCTGACCAGCATCTGGAACGGCTCCTCCACCCGCCGCTCCGGGGCGGGGATGTAGTTGACGATGGCCTCGAAAAGGGGCGTCAGGTCCGTGCCCGGCACGTCGGGACTGACGGAGCAGGTCCCCTGCCGAGCGGAGGCGAAGAGCATGGGGCTGTCCAGCTGCTCGTCGGTGCAGCCCAGGTCCATGAGCAGCTCCAGAACCTCGTCGATGACCTCATAGACCCGCTGGTCGGGCCGGTCCACCTTGTTGACCACCACGATCACCTTGTGGCCCAGCTGCAGGGCGTGTTCCAGCACGAACCGGGTCTGGGGCATGGGCCCCTCCGCCGCGTCCACCAGCAGCAGCACGCCGTTGACCATCTTCAAGATGCGCTCCACCTCGCCGCCGAAGTCGGCGTGGCCCGGGGTGTCCACGATGTTGATCTTCACGTCCTTGTAGTGGATGGCGGTGTTCTTGGCCAGGATGGTGATGCCCCGCTCCCGCTCCAGGTCGCCGGAGTCCATGATCCGCTCCTGGACCTGCTGGTTCATGCGGAAGGCGCCGGACTGGCGGAGCATGGCGTCCACCAGGGTGGTCTTGCCGTGGTCCACGTGGGCGATGATGGCGATGTTTCTCAATTCCTGCATAATACGCTCACTTCTTATCACATAGTCTCTGACACAAGTTGGTATTTTATCACGGGCCGCGCCCGATTGCAACCGCCCGCATGGACAAAACCGGCCGGATGTGGTATGATTTTTTCAGCAAAATATATCGGGAGGGATGATCGGATGAAAAAACGGCTATTTTCGTGTATCCTGGCGCTGGTCCTGGCGCTGACGCTGCTGCCGGCGGCGGGCGCTGCGGCGGACGAGCCACAGGACGCGTCCATATTCGTCCAGCAGGTCCCCGGCACCGACGGGGATTTCATGCGGGGCGCGGACGTAAGTTCCCTATTGGCGAACCTGCGGGCCGGGGCGGTGTACTATGACTTCGACGGCGCGCCTCTTGGCGAGGGCGTGGACGACCAGGGCCCGGCCATGATGGCGCTGCTGGCGGACTGCGGCTTCAACTGGATACGGCTGCGGGTGTGGAACGACCCCTATGACGCCGACGGCCACGGCTACGGCGGCGGCGACAACGACCTGGAGGCCGCCAAGATCATGGGCCGCTGGGCCACCGACGCGGGCCTGCGGGTACTCATAGACTTCCATTACTCCGACTTCTGGGCCGACCCCGGCAAGCAGTTCGTCCCCAAGGCCTGGGCCGGCATGGACGTGGACGCCAAGGCCGAGGCCCTGGGCGCCTTCACACAGGACAGCCTGCGGGCGCTGCTGGACGCCGGGGTGGACGTGGGCATGGTCCAGGTTGGCAACGAGACAAACGGCTATATGTGCGGCGAGAAGGACTGGGACGATATCCTCCGGCTCATGGACGCCGGGACCAAGGCCGTGCGCGCCGTGGACGGGGACATCCTGGTGGCGCTGCACTTCACCAACCCCGAGACGGAGGACCGCTACGCCTCCTATGCCAAGACCCTGGACGAGGCGGGCGTGGACTACGACATCTTCGCCTCCTCCTTCTACCCCGACGGCGCCGGCAACAACGCCGAGAACCTGGCCGCGGTGCTGAAGGACGTGGCGGACGCCTACGGCAAAAAGGTGATGGTGGTGGAGACCTCCTGGCAGTGGTACACCTGGCCGGGCTACGAGCTGGGGGCGGACAGCCCCTATACCGGGGACATCCAGGGCCAGGCGGACGAGCTGACCGACGCGGCGAAGGCGGTGACCTCCGTGGGCGAGTTGGGCGTGGGCCTGTTCTACTGGGAGCCGGCCTGGACCCCGGTTCGGAGCGCCGACGGCCTCACCGGTGAGGCGCGGGACGCGGTGTACAGCGCCGGATGGGCCTCCCCCTACGCCGACGAGTACGACCCGGGCATCGCCTGGGGCACCACCGGCTGGGCGGACAAGGGCTTTTTTGACCACGAGGGTCATCCCCTGGACACCCTGCGTATCTTCCAGTACTTCCAGACCGGCGCGGTGACCCAGCGCCAGATCACCGGCTTTGCCCCGGTGGAGCTGGCCTGCTTCGTGGGTCAGGACGCCCCCGCCCTGCCCGAGACGGTGACGGCCCGCTACAACGACCGCACCACCGAGGAGACGGCCGTGACCTGGACCGACGGGGACCAGGTGGACAGCTCCTCCGCCGGGACGTACACCGTCCACGGCGAGGCGGCGGGCATGGCCGTGACCGCCGAGGTGACCGTGTCGGTGCAGAGCCTGCTGGAAAACCCCGGCTTTGAGGACGAGGATATGAGTATGTACGTCATCTCCGACCCCGCCGCGGGCCGGACTACCGACGACCCCTATGACGGGGCTTACAGCCTCCACTTCTGGTCCGCCGACCCGGTGGACTTCACCGCCGAGCAGACGGTGACGCTCCAGCCGGGGGATTACCTCTTCACCTTCCAGGCCCAGGGCGGCGACGTGGGCGACGGCGCGGAGACCTACGCCTACGTGCGTATGGGCGACGAGACGCTGACGGACCCCTTTAACCTCACCGGCTGGGTGGTGTGGACCGCGCCCCAGATCGCCTTCGCCGTGGCCGAGGAGACGGAGGTGACCGTGGGCGTGTCCGTCACCGCCGGCGCCGGCGCCTGGGGCACCATAGATGAGTTCAGCCTGGGTCTGAACGGCTGAAGCACAACAAAGACCAAGGGTCTGCTCTTCGCAGGCCCTTGTGCTGTATATCGTCATATCGTCACGCCAGGCGGTCCTTCCACCTCTTGTCCCAGCCGGAGAAGCGGTAGCACAGGCTGATGACCACGCCGCAGATGATCCACCCCAGGGGGTAGGCGAAGGCCACGGCGGTCAGGTTGCCCGGCAGCACCCGGCTGATGACGGCCAAAAACGCCTGCCGGAAGAACACATGGGTGCAGAGGGTCACCACCATGGGGATGCGGCTGCTGCCGGCGCCCCGCATGGCCCCGGAGAACACCTGGTTGATGCTGCATAAGGTGGCGAAGGGGGTACACAGGCGGATGAACAGCGTACCGAAGCGGATGGTATCCGCGTCGTCGATGAACAGCTTCACCAGCGGCGTGGGCGCGGCGCAGATCACCGCCGCCGCCAGCCCCGCCACGGCGAAGGAAAGCCCCATGGCGGCCCACACGCCCTTTTTCGCCCGGTCCATCCGTCCGGCGCCCAGGTTCTGGGCCACGAAGGTGGACGCGGCCTGGCCCAGGCTCTGCATGGGCAGCATCAGGTACTGGTCCAGCTTCCGGTAGCAGGCCCACCCGGCGATGGCAGCGGTGTCGAAGGCGTTGATGTACGCCTGGATGAACACGTTGGAGAAGGCCACGATGGCCTTCTGCACCGCCACGGGCAGCCCCACGCCGATGATGCTGCGGGCCAGCTTTTTGTCCACCGCCAGCTCCCGCCACACGAAGGCGCAGCCCGGGTCCGGCAGCCGGGTAAGCACCACCAGCACCAGCACCGCAGACGCCGCCTGGGCGATCACCGTAGCCCAGGCCACCCCCGCGATGCCCCAGCCGAACACCAGCACGAATATCAGGTCCAGCGCCACGTTCATCCCGCTGGACACCAGCAGGAAGAGGGTGGGCCGGCGGGTGTCCCCCAGGGCCCGGAGGATGGCGCTTCCCATGTTGTAGAGGAGCAGCCCTGCCAGGCCCGCGAAGTAGATGTGCAGATAGAGGCTGGCCTCGCCGAACACGTCCGGGGGCGTGTCCGTCTGGGCCAGCAGCCAGTCGCACCCCAGCACCCCCACCGCGGTCAGGGCGGCGCAGGCGATGAAGGTGAGGACCATGGTGGTCTGGATGGCCCGGTGGAGTTTGGCGGTGTCGTGGGCGCCGAAGCACTGGCTGATCACCGCGCTGGCCCCCAGGGACAGGCCGGAGAAGAAGTTCACCAGCAGCTTGCATATATGGCCGGTGGACCCCACCGCCGCCAGGGCCGACAGGCCCACGAACTGCCCCACCACGATGCTGTCCACCGTGTTGTAAAGAAGCTGGAACAGGTCTCCCAGCAGCAGGGGTATGGAGAAGGACACCAGCACGGGCCAGATGGCCCCCTGGGTCATATCCACGGTCTTCCCCCGCCGGGTCCCTGTATGCGTCGCACTCGCCCTCTTTCTCTGATGGGATGCCATTTATTTTAACGCGGCCGCCGCCGGATTGCAAGCGTCCCCGCCCGGAAGGGCGGGGACGCGCGTCTCATAGGATATACGTCGGGTCGGCCGGGCGCATATACGTCTGTTCCAGCATGGTCAGGTGGGACAGGATCGCCGGGTCGGTGAAACTGCGGGCGTGTCGGCGGCATTTGTGGATGCACGCCTGGCACTTGATGCACACGCCCCGCATCTTGCCCGGGTCGTCCCGGTCCACGCTCCCCATGGGGCATACCGCCGCGCAGGTGCCGCAGTGGACACACAGGCCATAGTCCACGGTGGGGGTGGCCTTGAGGAAATTCACCGGCTGGCCGTCGGCGCCCAGGGGCGTATAGTAGGGCGCGTCCGACTGGCCGGGGATGGCGCCCGCGTCAAGGTCCCGGTCCGCCTCCGCCGCCTTTACCGCGAAGGCCGCGGCCTGGGCCAGGTCCTGCTCCGTGGGCCGGCCGGCGGCCAGCTTGCCGTTGAAGCTGTGCTGGGTCACCACCGCCGCGGCCCCGGCGATGGAAAAGCCGCCCGCCCGCAGCAGCGCCGCCAGCTCCGCCAGGGCGTTATCGAAGCTGCGGTTGCCGAAGCACACCACCGGCACCGCCGCCGCGCCCGTACCCCGGATATGATCCCGGATGAAGGGCATGATCTTATTGGGCACCCGCCCGGCGTACACCGGCACGCCCACGAACACCAGCTGCTCCGGGCCGAAGGCGTAGTCCCGCTCCCGGGCGCGTGGCAGGGTGAAGTCGATGTACCCGCTCCGGACGCCCAGCCGCTCCGCCGCCGCGTCCGCCATGGTCCGGACGGTCTTCTCCACGGTCCCGCAGGGGCTGAAAAAGAGCCCGGTCACCTGTGTCTTCATGGCCCTCCTCCGCTCAAAACAGGCCGGAGATGACGCCCCGGTCGTCCACGTCGATCTTCTCCGCCGCGGGCACCTTCGGCAGCCCCGGCATGGTCATGATGTCCCCGGTCAGCACCACGGCAAAGCCCGCCCCGGCGGAGACCTTGACCTCCTTCACCGTGACGGTGAAGCCCTCCGGCGCGCCCAGCTTGGCAGGGTCGTCGGAGAAGCTGTACTGGGTCTTGGCGATGCACACGGGAAGGCCCCCGAAGCCCAGCTCGGTGAGCCGGGCGATCTGCTTGGCCGCCGCCGGCAGAACGGAGATGCCCGCGCCGCCGTAGACCTTCTGCACCACCGCCTCGATCTTTTTCTCCAGCGGCATATCCAGCTCATAGCTGAAGCGGAAGTCCGGCTTTTCCTCCTGGCACAGCCGCACCACCTCGGCCGCCAGGTCGGTGGCGCCGGCGCCGCCCTTGGCCCAGAAGTCGCCCAGCACCGCTTTCACGCCCAGCCTGGCGCAGCTGGCGATGACCTGCTCGACCTCCGCGTCCGTGTCCGTGGGGAAGCGGTTCACCGCCACCACGCAGGGCAGGCCGTAGACGTTCTTGATGTTG
>CANRIF010000087.1 GCA_947630645.1 uncultured Oscillospiraceae bacterium
TTTTATCAATTCTACATCATCCGGCATACCATGGCAAGAGGTGATGTGGATTGGACTTCACACTGTTGGGGACCGACCCCCGGTTCCTGTACTTAAAACGGCGGCTGGAACTGGACGGCCACCGGCTCACGCCCACCGGCGGCCACGAGATCGCGCCCCCGTCCTGGCGGCAGGGGGTGCCCTACTACAAGGACGAGATATACGTCATCGAGAACGCCGCCCTCACCGCCGAGGGGGCGCTGGAACTGCTGATGCGCCGGTCCAACCGGGGCCTGGCGGGGATGGAGGTGCTGGTGTCCGGTTACGGGCGCATCGGCGCCTTTCTCGCCGGGATGCTCTCCGGCCTGGGCGCCCGGGTGACCGTGGCGGCCCGGAGCGAGACGGCCCGCGCCGCGGCCCGTGCCAGGGGCTTCGCCGCGGTGGACTTCGCCCACATCCCGCCGGTCTTTGACGGCGTGGTGAACACCGTGCCTTGCCCGGTGCTGGCGGGGGACTACGGCGGGGCGCTGTGCGTCGACGTGGCCAGCGCGCCGGGCGGCTGGGCCACGGACGCGCCGGTGCTGAAGGCGCCGGGCCTGCCGGGGCTGTACGCCCCCAAGACCGCCGCCGACGTGATGGCGGAGGCCATCTACCGCGTGATGGAGGAGGAGAAATGCCATGGATAAGCTGCGTCTGGGGCTGGCACTGACCGGCTCTTACTGCTCATTCTCAAAACTGGAGGCGGTGCTGCCGGAGCTGTGCCGTGAATTTGACATACTGCCCATTTTCAGCGAGAACGCCCAGCGGGACAGCCGCTTCGGCAGGGGCGCGGACTGGATGGCCCGGCTGGAGGAACTGTCCGGCCGCCGGCCCGTCACGTCCATCCAGGAGGCGGAGCCGCTGGGGCCAAAGGGCCTCATAGACGTGCTGGCCATCGTGCCATGCACGGGCAACACCCTGGCCAAGTTGAGCCGGGGCGTGACGGATACCGCCGTCACCATGGCCGCCAAGGGCCACCTCCGCAACGGCAAGCCCCTGGTGATCGGCGTGTCCACCAACGACGGCCTGGGCGCCTCGGCGGAGAACATCGGCCGGCTCCTGGTCCGCAAGAACATCTATTTTGTCCCCTTCGGCCAGGATGACCCCGCCGCCAAGCCCGCCAGCCTCAGCTGCGTCTACGACCGGATCGCTCCCGCGGTCCGGGCCGCCGCCCAGGGCAGGCAGCTCCAGCCGCTGCTGGCGTGAACAGGCCCCTGGCCCGCGCCGCCGGACACAAGTTCCGGCGGCGTTTTCGCGTTATGTCTCCCGGCACACTCTCCGTGGCGGTTTTGGCGTAAATCACCGCAATATATGGCCCTTGTCCCCCACCAGCTTGCATTTTTGTGCCATTTATGCTATGATTTTATGGGTTTTGACCCCCAGGAGGTCCAAAATGTCTCCTATGACCAAACGGAAGAGAAAGCGCCGCCATCTGACGCCGGGCCAGAAGCTGGTCACGGTGGTGGTGCTTGTCGTGCTGTTCGCCGTGAGCAGCACGGTGATCTTGAATCTCCGCACCGCGGAGGAGGAGCCAGCCCCGGACGGCTCCGGCTGGGAGGACTCGGTGGAGGCCTATGTGATCGCGGCGGAGGGCGAGACGACCGCCCCCTTCTACAACGAGGGCTTCGCCGTGGCGCAGCAGTGCGCCCGGGGCGTCCAGGTGGAACTGGAGAGCTGGGAGCCCTACACCACGGAGGGCGACGGCGCCCAGTACTACCACGCCTATCTGGACGGCCAGTACGGCTATTTCCTGTGCGAGAACATCACCGACGACCGGGTGGACATCCTCCAGGAGAACCGGGTATACGTCCGCTCCCCGGTGAATCTGCTCCGCGCCCCGGGGGAGCCGGAGATCGGCAGCCTTGTGGAGAAGGGCACGCTGCTGCGGCTGATGGGATACGACTACTTCCGGGAAGACGGCACGGTGAATATGTACCAGGTGAAGCTGGGCAACGAGCTGGGCTGGATCAAGTCCGACTATGTGGCCTTCAACTTCGCCGACGCCATGGAGAACTGGTCCAACGACGCCAACAGTTACAGCCTCCACGTCCGGCGCGGCGACAACTACGGCGGCGGCGACGCGTCCACGCTGGATTACTTCCCCCACGAAAAGGGCGACTTCGCCGACCAGGGCAACGTGATGCCCGAGCAGGTATACGCCCTGTACATCCCCTCCTATGAGACGAGCCCCGCCGAGATCCAGCAGTACCTGGACATGGCGGAGGGCACCGCCATCAACGCCTTCGTCATCACCATCTGCGACGACGGCAACATGGCCTACTACTCCCCCTTCCTGGAATCCCAGGGCCTGATGGCCCCCTACACCTACGAGGCCAGTATGGAGGAATTCGCCCGCTCAGTGCAGATGCTCAAGGACGCCGGATACTACACCATCGCCCGCATCACCTCCTTCAAGGACGAGGCGCTGGCCAAGGCCAAGCCGGAGTGGAGCATCGCGGACAACTATGGCAGTCTTCTATACCTCAACGACAGCTACTGGCCCTCCCCCTTCTGCCGGGACGTGTGGCAGCTGCGGGTGGGGCTGGCCGTGGAGGCGGTGGACGAATTCGGCTTCAACGAGGTCCAGTTCGACTACGTCCGCTTCCCCGACTGGATCAAGAATTATCTGGACCAGGGTTCCATCGACCTGCGTAACACCCTGGACGAGTCCATGGCCCAGGCCGTGCAGCGTTTCCTCACCTACGCCTGCGACGTGCTGCACGCCCACGGCGCCTATGTGGGGGCGGACGTGTTCGGCGAGGTGGCCAACGACTATGTGGCCCCCTACGGCCAGTATTGGCCCGCCATCAGCACAGTGGTGGACGTGATCAGCGGGATGCCCTATCCGGACCACTTCACCTCCTATTACAGCAACGAGTTGAAGGGCTACTACAACTATTATGAGCATCCCTACCAGACCCTTTACGACTGGGGCCAGCACGTCGTCCAGCGCCAGAGCGAGTGTTCCAGCCCCGCCGTGGTGCGGACATGGCTCCAGACCTGGGACGTGGGCCGGTATAAATACGACTCCATCGCCGTGGAAAAGCAGATCGTCGCCCTGTACGACGCGGGCGTTCCCCAGGGCTATATGTGCTGGCACGGCCAGGGCACACTGTTCGTCAAGGATGACCTGCACGACGCCATTTGCATCGACTACTACGCCGAATATGAGAAGGCCCAGGCCGAGGACAAGAGCCTGTCGGAGTACCTGGGCATCGACACCGAGAACACATAGCCGGGGCCATCCCCGCAAATGCCGCCGCAAAACGCCTGTTTTGCGGCGGTCTTTTTTTGCTCCAGCCTCTTGCCTGTCCCGGGCGGCTGGCTATATCCAGTTTTAACCATAACGGTTTTATTATGCTTTATCACAAAAATGAAGTATTGGTCTTTCCGGGGCAGATGATGTATCTTAAAAAAGGGGCGGTCTTTCTTTCTGGCACACGGCGGCGGCTGTTGCCAAATCACACAAAGCAGCGGCAATGGCAAAAAAACTTTTCGTCATCGTTGACAAAAGAGGGCCGACCCAGTATAATGGACATGACATCCGACATCTGATAACCTACACAAAAAGACTATAAGGAGGCAAAAAATGAGCAACATCGATCTGAAAAACGTCGATTTCGAGACGCTTGTCATCCACGCGGGACAGGGGCCCGACAGCGCATACGGCGCCCTGGCGACCCCCATCTACCAAACCTCTACCTTCTGCTTTGACTCGGTGGAGGACGGCGCGGCCAAATTTGCCCAGCAGGTGCCGGGTTTCCATCCCGTGTACTCCCGCGCCGGCAACCCCACCACCCGCGCCTTTGAGTTGAAGTGCGCCGCCATCGAGGGCGGCGAGGACGCGGTGGCCACGGCCTCCGGCATGGGCGCCGTTGGCTCCGTCATGCTGGCCTTCCTGCACCCCGGCGACCACGTGATCTTCGACACCGCCGTTTACGGCGGCACCAACTATGTGGCCAGCATCAACCTGCCCGGGCTGAACGTGGAGGTCTCCCGGGTGGACACCTCCGACCTGGAGGCGGTGAAGGCCGCCATCCGGCCCAACACGAAGATGATCTACTTCGAGACCCCCAACAACCCCATGATGAAGCTAACCGACGTGGCCGCCATCCGCGCCATCGCCGGGGACAAGATCATGGTGGTGGTGGACGCCACCTTCGCGCCCCCGCCCCAGCAGCACGTCCTGAAGCTGGGCGCCGACATCGTGCTGCACAGCATCACCAAGTACATCAACGGCCATGGCGACTGCCTGGGCGGCGTGATCGTCGGCAAGGCGGCGGACATGGGGAAGATCCGCTTGAACTGCGTGACGAAGATCAACGGCTGCCCGCCCTCTCCCTTCAACAGCTTCCTGGTCCTGCGGGGCATGAAGACCCTGGCGCTCCGCATCCAGAAGCACAGCGACAACGCCATGGCGGTCGCCCGGTATCTGGAGGCCAACCCCTATGTGAAGACGGTCTACTACCCCGGCCTGGAGAGCCATCCCCAGCACGAGCTGGCCTGCCGCCAGATGGAGAACGGCCTGTTCGGCGGGATGTTGAGTTTTGAGTTGAAGGACGATGTGAAGGGCCTGAGCAGCTTTGAGGCCGGCAAGAAGCTTCTGAACCACCTGAAGATCGCCTCCATTGCCGTGTCCCTGGGCGACCCCGACACCCTGATCGAGCATCCCGCCAGCATGACCCATGCCAACGTGACGCCCGAGGACCGGGCTGCCGCCGGCATCTCGGACGGCCTGATCCGGATGTCCGTGGGCCTGGAGTCCGCCAACGACCTGATCGCCGACCTGCAGCAGGCGTTCGACGCCATCTGACAGGCAACGCGCACACCCGAGATCCCCGGAGACCGGCGTCTCCGAAAAATAAAAATTAAGGAGTGTAAAGATGGAGACCAAAAAGAAGACTTACGGCTGGAAAGGCTTCCTGCCCCTGATCGTGTTTCTGGCCATCTACCTGGGCGGCGGTATCCTGTTCGCGGTGCTGGGATACGCCGGCGATTCCTTCAAACAGATCCCCCGCGTGGCCGCTCTGGTCGCGGCGATGCTCGTCTGCCTGCTGATGGGCGGCAAGGAGCGGAACCTGGAGTACCGGATGGACACGTTCTGCAAGGGCATGAGCAACCAGGGCACCATGATCATGATCTGCGTGTTCCTGCTGGCGGGCGCGTTCTCCGGCGTGGCCAAGGCCATGGGCGGCGTGGAAGCCACGGCGAACCTGGGCTTGAGCCTGGTGCCGTCCAAGTTCCTGATGGCGGGCCTGTTCCTGATCTCCGCCTTCATCGCCACCGCCATGGGCACCTCCATGGGTACCATCAGCGCCGTCGGCCCCATCGCGGTGGCCGTCGCCGAGGGAGCGAACCTGTCCATGGCCATCGCCATCGGCGCCGTCCTCGGCGGGGCAATGTTCGGCGATAACCTGTCCATGATCTCCGACACCACCATCGCCGCCACCCGCGGCGCCGGGTGCGAGATGCGGGACAAGTTCAAGATGAACGGCCTGATGGCCCTGATCGCCGCGGTGGTCACGATGGTCCTGCTGACGGTGGTCAGCCCCAGCGCCGCCGTGGAGGGCGAGTTCGACTACAACATCGTCAAGGTCCTGCCCTATCTGTTCGTCCTGCTGTTCGCCCTCACCGGCGTGAACGTGTTCATCCTGCTGCTGGCGGGCGTGGCCGTGGCGGGCATCGTCGGCTTCGCCCTGGGCGAGCTGACCGTGACCTCCTTCGCCCAGGCCATTTCCTCCGGTATGTCCGGTATGTATGAGATCTGCATCATCGCCCTGCTGCTCCGCGGCATCAGCGGCATCGCCGAGGACCTGGGCGCTATGGACTGGCTGGTGAAGAAGATGACCGGCAGCGTCAAGACCCGGAAGGGCGCCGAGTACATGGTGGCCGGCATGGTGTCCATCTTCGACATGGCCGTGGCCAACAACACCATCGCCATCCTCATGGCCGCCCCGCTCACCCGGGAGATGGTGGCCGAACACAACATCGCGCCCAAGCGTGTGGCCTCCCTGCTGGATATCTTCTCCTGCATCCTCCAGGGCCTGATCCCCCACGGCGGGCAGGTGCTGCTGTGCATGACGCTGACAGGGCTGTCCCCGTTCAGCATCATGGGCGCCAACTTCTACGTCTTCGTCCTGGCCGTCGTGGCCCTGGCCACCATCCAGTTCGGCCTGGCCCGCACCAAGGAGGAGAAGCAGAACATCCCCATGTACGACGAGAACT
>CANRIF010000088.1 GCA_947630645.1 uncultured Oscillospiraceae bacterium
GCCCCCTCCCTGTCCGATTACGAGCGCGAGACGGTGTCCGACAGCTTTTACGGCACCACCTGGTCCTCCTCCGGCTTTGCTTGGGTGCCGCCGGACACCATGGAGACCTTCGTGCCGGACGACGGCTCCGTGACCGTCACGGACTACGGCAAAAACCCGCCGGCCGAGGGGCCGCTGTACGACACCTCCTTCCTGGAGGTAAAGGACAAATACTCCATGTTCCTGGGCGGCAACTCCTCTCTGCGCTCCATCGAGACGGGCCACGACGGGCCGAAGCTGCTCGTCGTCCGGGACTCCTATTCCGACAGCCTGGCGCCGTTTTTGCTGGAGAACTTCTCCCGCATCGACCTGGTGGACCTGCGGTACTACAAGAGTTCTCTGGCCGCCTACGCCGCCGAGAACGACTTTGACAGCATATTGGTGCTGTACAGCGTGAGCAATTTTTCCACAGACAGGAACCTGTTCCTGCTGGAGTTTTAAGGAGGAAGGACCATGAAGATCACCCTTGACCCCGGCGCGGTCATGCCCACCCGCGCCCATCCCACCGACGCGGGCCTGGACCTCTATTCCCGCCAGGATATCACCATCCCCGCCGGCGGCAGCGCCGTGTTCGACACCGGCGTACACGTCTCCCTGCCGGATGGCACGGTGGGGATGCTCAAGAGCAAGAGCGGCCTGAACGTGAAGCAGGGCATCCTCTGCGAGGGCGTCATCGACGCGGGGTACACCGGCCCCATCGTGGCCAAACTCTACAACCACGGCATCGAGGCGGTACACGTCGAGGTGGGGATGAAGATCGTCCAGCTGGTCATCCTCCCTGTTCTCGCCCCGGAGCTGGAACAGGTGGACTCGCTGGAGGACACCGAGCGGGGCGCCGGCGGCTTCGGCAGCACGGGAAAATAACGAATGGGCCTGCACCAGCAGGCCCATTTCCTTATCCGCCCTCTCCGTCCGGGAGGGCTTTTTTCGTCTCCGCCGGCGGCGGGGCCGTGGGGAAAGCGACCTCCGCTTTGAAGAGATCCCCGTCCAGCACCAGCCGCAGCCGGCCGCCCATGAGTTCGGTGAGGCTCCGGGCGATGGAGAGGCCGAGGCCGCTGCCCTCGGTGCTGCGGGAGCTGTCGCCCCGGACGAACCGCTCCATCAGCTCGTCCGCGGGGATGTCCAGCGGCGCGCGGGAGGTGTTCTTCACGGCGATGACCGTCTCCTCCCTGCCCGCCGTCAAGTCGAAATAGGCCCGGGTGCCCGGCTGGGCGTATTTGATGACGTTGGTGATGAAGTTGTCCAGCACCCGGCCCAGCAGCCGCCCGTCCGCCAGGATGTACGCCTCCCCCTCCGGCTTGTGGAGGATCGGCTCGATCTGGGCAGCCTTCAGCCGTTCGCTGTACTCCCCCACCGACTGCTCCAGTAGTTCCGCCACGTCCAGCATCTCCGGGCTCACCGTCATGACGCCGCTGGCGGCCTTGGACGCCTCCACCACGTCCTCCGTCAGCTTCTTCAGCTTCGCGCTCTGCCGGTCCAGGACCTCCAGGTACTCCCGCCGCGTCTCCGGCGGGAGGCTCTCGTCCTTTAAGAGGGCGATATAGTTGATGATGGAGGTCAGGGGCGTTTTGAGGTCGTGGCTGACGTTGGTGATCAGCTCCGTCTTCATCCTCTCGCTTCGCATCCGCTCCTCCACCGCCGCGGTCATGCCGTCGCCGATGCGGTCCAGGTCCTGACCCAGGTCCCGCCAGATAAGATGCAGCCGCTTCGCGTCCACCTTGTAGGCCAGATCGCCCTCCGCCAGGGCGTTGGACGCCTTATGCACCATGTTCCCCTCGATCACCGAGCGGACCAGGCAGGGTATCAGGGCGATATCATATACCACCATCAGCAGCATCCACACCACGAAAAGGTCGGAATTATACATGACGAGGCCCGCCATGAGCAGCATAAAGTGCAGCACGCACAGCACCGCCGTCAGCACGCCGGGGGTCATCAGTCCCACCACCCGGCGCAGCAGCAGCCGCCGGCGCAGCGTGCCGGCGGAGAGCTGGTTCGCCAGGATGACGGCGATGGCCGCCGCGTACCAGAGCCGGAAGATCTGCCGGAAGCGGATCTCATAGATCCCGATCCCCTGGAGAAGCCGATAGATGTTGTCCCCCAACAGGGTGATGACGTAATGGCTGGCGACCGAGACGACCACCGCCAGCGCCACCAGCGCCACGTCGAAGGGGATGCGGCCGGAGAGCGTGGACACGCCGCTCTTTCCCACCACCACAGCCGCCGCGATGGAGAAGATCAGCAGCGCCGCCGCCAGCAGCGCGCTGATGATCGTCCCCGGCAGATACACGCTGCGGGCCGGGTACAGCAGCTGGAAGATGTAATACTCCCGGTAGCACCCGTCAAATGGCTCCACCGGCAGGTTCACATATCCCTCCACCCGGTACTCCCGGTCCCGGCCGTTCTCCACCATCGTGAAGACGACGGAGGAGACGGGCTGGGACTTCTCCGTGCGGGTGTCGGCGGTGATCTCGCCTGTGGTGGTGGTCGAGACCGTGTAGGAGAACGCCCGGCCTCCGTAAGTGTTCAGCGTCGTGCTGGTGGGATCGTCCAGCCAGATGATCGTGTCGCGCACATAGCGCAGGCACTCCTGGATATAGGACTGGCACATACCCGTATCGGTGAAGGAGAATTGATCGGTGTCCCGGCTGTACCAGCCGTCCTCCAGCGCGAAGCTGTACACCCAGAAGAACACCATGGCGCTCAAGGAGAACACGCAAAACAGGATCAGAGCAAGCGCCCTGACCCATATTTTCTCCATCAACGGCCGCATCGCGTCACCCCTCGATCTTGTAGCCCTTCCCCCAGACCACTTTCAGATACCGCGGCTCCGCCGGATCGATCTCCAGCTTCTCCCGCAGATGGCGGATATGGACGGCGACCGTCCCCTCCGCGCCCACCGGGTTATCACGCCAGACGTGGCGGTATATCTCCTTGCTGGAGAACACCTTGCCCGGGTTCTCCATGAAAAACTTTAGGATATCATATTCCTTGGGCGTGACGGTGACCTCCTCCCCGTCCAGGAACACGGTCTTGTTGTCGTAGTCCAGTTCGATGCCGCCCAGGGCCAGGACCGTGGAGCGGTCCTTCTCCTCCGGGCGCACATAGCGGCGCAAGATGGCCTTTACCCGTGCCAGCACCTCCTGTGCGTTGAAGGGCTTGGTCACATAGTCGTCCGCCCCCAGGTCCAGCCCGGCGATCTTGTCCTGGTCCTCACTCTTGGCGGTGAGCAGGATCACGGGGACGCTGCTCTTCTCCCGCAGGAGCGTCAGCGCGGACACGCCGTCCAGCTCCGGCATCATGATGTCCAGCAGTACAAGGTGGACTACCTCCTTGTTCAGCTGCTGCAGCAGTTCCAGGCCGTTGGCGGCCTCCAGGACCTGATAGCCGGCCCCGGTGAGATATATACGCAGCGCCCGCCGGATGTCCCGGTCATCGTCGCAGATCATCACAGTGTACACCCGATCGCCTCCTCTTGGTTGTGTCGGTGTACAAATGGTAACACAAAATGACAAAAGATAAAAGAGGTTATTTCTTAAGTTTTTCTTAAATCGCAAAAAACGACGCCCCGGAGCGCGTCCGGGGCGTCGTCAGCAGGGTCGTATCAACTCTCGGGGATGGTGGGTTCCCGCATGACGAACGCCCGCAGCGAGTTGAGTACCGCCAGCAGCGCCACGCCCACGTCCGCAAACACCGCCAGCCACAGCGGGCAGGCGCCGAACATATCCAGCACCAGGATGATCAGCTTAAACGCCAGGGCAAACAGGATGTTCTGCCAGACGATGGTGCGGGTGTGTCTCGCGGCGTGCATGGCCGTGATGACCTTGGCGGGCGAAGCGCCCATGATGACCACGTCGGCGGCCTGGATGGCGGCGTCGGACTTGGCGCCGTTGAGCGCCATGCCCACGTCCGCCTGGCGGATGCACTCGGCGGACTTCTCTGCGTCGCCCACGAAGATCAGGGTGCCGTGGCTGATCTGGTTGGTCTGGATCTCCCGGACCAGCGCCACCTGATCTCCGGGCGGGCAGTTGGGGTAAAACTCGTCGATGCCCACCTGCCGGGCGAATTTCTCCGTGGCGGCGGCGGTGTCCTCCGTCAGCATGGCGACCCGCTTGTTGCGGTCCCAGCTAAGCACGGTCACCGTGCCGGGGACCTCGGGCTTGGCCACGCTGCCGAACACCAGCCGGCCGGCGTATTGGCCGTTGATGGCGAGGTAAACGCAGTCCTCCTCCAGCACGTCGTCGCCCGGCTCCACCCCATGCTCCCGCACGAAGTCCAGTGGCCCCAGGACGATCTGCACCCCGTCCGCCTCGACGCAGATGCCGAAGCCGTCGGTCCGGGGCTGGTAGCTTTGGATGAGTTCGATATAGATGACGCCCTTATAGGCGGCCTTGATGCCCTCGGCGTAGGGGTCGCTGGAGTAGGCGCAGGCGTGGGCCGCGATCCGCAGGAACACGTCTGCGTCCATCTTCTCGCTCTTGATGGAAACCACGCGCAGCCCCTCCCCCTCCAGGGCGCCGGTCTTGTCGAAGACCACCGCCCTGGCCCGGGAGACATCGTCCATGGAACAGGTACTTTTGAAAAGGATCCCCTGGCGCGTGGCGCCGCCGATCCCGGCAAAGTAACTCAGCGGGACGGAGATGACGATGGCGCAGGGGCAGGCGATCACCATAAGCACCAGCGCCCTGTGTACGCTCTCCGTCACGGAGACGTGCATCGCCAGCGGCAGCGTCACCGCGATGGCGATGGCGATGCCAAGCACCACCGGGGTATAGATACGGGCAAAGTGGGTGATAAATTCCTCCGTGTGGCCCTTGCGCCCCTTGTCGGAGCGCACGTCCGCCAGCACCGCGCTGGCCTCCGGAGAGCGGTTCTCCATCAGCCCCTCGATGTTCTGGCGCACCTTGGCCACCGCGCATCCCTGGAACAGCTCGCCGATCTGGTACAGGATCATCACCGAGGCGCCTTCGCTGGCCTCCTGGATGACGATCGCCGCCACGGCCACCACGCTCATCAGCAGGCTCTCGTCGAACAGCCTCTTGTGGAAGATGTTCGCCACGGCCCGGATGAATACGTCGTACCCCGCGGCCAGAATGGCCAGGATGTTCAACGCCAGGGACAGCGCCGGCAGCGTGCTTTCCGCCACCAGGCCGCCCACGAAGAAGACGCAGGCCGCGGCGATACGCCAGACCATCACCGTGTCAAAGCCATGATGCTCATGGTGATGCTCCTGCATACAGCTGTCGCAGGTGCAGTCGTGTCCGTGGCCGGCCACGGCCTCCTTTATCTCCCCGAGAAAACCCATAGATCAGGCCTTGCCAGCGCAGCCCAGCACGTCCACCAGCTTGTGGCGCACCAGTTCCTTGATGTTGGCGCGAGCGGGCTTGAGGTACTCGCGGGGGTCGAACTTGTCGGGATGCTCGTCGAAGAACTGGCGGATGGTGCCGGTCATGGCCAGGCGCAGGTCGGAGTCGATGTTGATCTTGCACACGCTCATGGTCGCGGCCTTACGCAGCTGCTCCTCGGGGATGCCCACGGCGTCGGGCATCTTGCCGCCATGCTCGTTGATCATCTTCACGTAGTTCTGGGGAACGGAGGAAGAGCCGTGCAGCACGATGGGGAACCCGGGCAGGCGGCGGGAGACCTCCTCCAGCACGTCGAAGCGCAGCGGAGGCGGCACCAGGATGCCCTTCTCGTTGCGGGTGCATTGGGCGGCGGTGAACTTGTAAGCGCCGTGGCTGGTGCCGATGGCGATGGCCAGGCTGTCGCAGCCGGTCTTGGTGACGAACTCCTCGACTTCCTCGGGGCGGGTGTAGGAGGAATCGGCGGCGGAGACCTTCACGTCGTCCTCCACACCGGCCAGGGTGCCCAGCTCGGCCTCCACGACCACGCCGTGGTCATGGGCATACTCCACCACCTTGCGGGTGATCTCGATGTTCTTCTCGAACTTCTCGCCGGAGGCGTCGATCATGACGGAGGTGAAGCCGCCGTCGATGCAGCTCTTGCAGGTCTCGAAGTCGGGGCCGTGGTCCAGATGCAGCACCACGGGGATGTCGGGACACTCGGCCACGGCGGCCTCCACCAGCTTCACCAGATAGGTGTGGTTGGCATAGGCGCGGGCGCCCTTGGACACCTG
>CANRIF010000089.1 GCA_947630645.1 uncultured Oscillospiraceae bacterium
GCCGTACACACCGCCCGGCCGTGGTACACGATCCGGTGGCAGAAGTCGGAGCAGCCCTCCGGCGGCAAGATGGCCCGCAGGGCCGTCTCGATCTTGGGCGGGTCCTTCATATCATCCACCAGCCCCATCCGGTTGGACAGGCGGATGCAGTGGGTGTCCACCACCACGCTGCCCGGCTTGCGGTACACGTCCCCCAGGATCAGATTGGCGCTCTTGCGCCCCACGCCGGGGAGTTTCAGCAGGTCCTCCATGCTGTCCGGCACCACGCCGCCGAAGTCCTCCACCAGCATCCGGGCCGCGCCCACGATGTCCCGGGCCTTGCCGTGGAAAAAGCCGCAGGAGCGGATATAGGGCTCCACGTCCTCCGGCTGGGCCGCGGCCATGGTCTCCGGGTCCGGGAACCGGGCGAACAGCGCCGGGGAGATCAGATTCACCCGCTCGTCGGTACACTGGGCCGCCAGGCGCACCTGCACCAGCAGCTGCCAGGCCTCGTGATAGTCCAGCGTGCAGTCCGCCAGGGGGTACTCCGCCGCCAGGGCCTGGACGATATGCGCCACCTGTTCGGCCGTCCTCATATCATCACCCTCTCTTTCTCTTTTTCAGAATCTTATCATGTCCTGTTGCAAAATGAAAGTATCTTTAATATAATTTAATATATTTCCAACTCTGACAAAAAGGACCTGACGCTATGTACCGTCCCTTTGCTGACGAATTCCGGCCCCAGACCCTGGACGACGTGTTCGGCCAGGAGCATATCCTGGGCGAGAACGGGATGCTCCGGCGCATCGCCGCCAGCGGCCGCATCCCCTGCATGATCTTCTACGGCCCCTCCGGCACGGGCAAGACCACCGTGGCCCGCATCATCGCCCAGCGCACCGACAGGCCCCTGCGGCGCTTGAACGCCACCACCGCGGGCCTGGCGGACATCAAGGCCATCATCGACGAACTGGACACCCTGCTGGCCCCGGAGGGGGTGCTGCTGTACCTGGACGAGATCCAGTACTTCAACAAAAAACAGCAGCAATCGCTGCTGGACTTCATCGAGAACGGCAAGATCACCCTGATCGCCTCCACCACGGAGAACCCCTATTTCTGCGTGTTCAACGCCATACTGTCCCGCAGCACGGTCTTTGAGTTCAAGCAGCTGACCCCCGCGGACGTGAAAAAGGCCATGGAGCGTGTGCTGCGGCTGCTGCGGGAGCGGGACGGGACGGCCATCGCCTGCGAGGACGGGGTGCTGGACTACATCGCCTCCGCCTGCGGCGGCGACGCCCGCAAGAGCCTCAACACCCTGGAACTGCTCTACACCACCGCCCCCATGGGGAAAAACGGCATGACGTTCACCATGGCCGACGCCCGGGCCGTCACCCAGCGCAGCGCCATGCGCTACGACCGGGACGGGGACGAGCATTTCGACATCCTCTCGGCGCTGATGAAGTCCATGCGCGGCTCGGACCCGGACGCGGCGCTGCACTACCTGGCCCGGTTCCTGGAGACGGGGGACCTGTTGGGGGCCTGCCGGCGCATCCTATGCTCCGCCAGCGAGGACATCGGCCTGGCCTACCCCCAGGCGGTGCCCATCGTGAAGGCCTGCGTGGACTCGGCGCTCCAGCTGGGCCTGCCGGAGGCGCAGCTGCCCCTGGCCGAGGCGGTGATCTTCCTGGCCACCTGCCCCAAGTCCAACACCAGCTGCCTGGCCATCCACGCCGCCGTCGCGGACGTGCGGGCGGGCAAGGCCGGCCCCATCCCCCGGGAGCTGCAAAATGTCCACGCCGACGGCACGGGCTTCGAGCGGGAGCAGGGGTATCTCTATCCCCACGACTTCCCCAACCGCTGGGTGGCCCAGCAGTACCTGCCCGACTGCCTGAAGGATGTCCATTACTACGAATACGGCGACAACAAGACCGAACAGGCCGCGAAAAAATACTGGGACGCCATCAAGGGAAACCAATAAAGCCTCGCAGAGTTCGCGCCCGCAGGCGCGCACCGCTTATGGCCCCCTTGTGTAAAGGGGGCTGTCAGCGCCTCTGGCGCTGACTGAGGGATTGTCGTCGGAACAAGCTGCACATCCCTCGCTCCGGCGCAAGCGCCAGAGTTCGTCCGTTCCGCTGTCCCTCCTCTCCCCACGGGAAACGCTACGCTGGTTTCCCGTGGGGACCCCGTAACAACCCCTCCGACCGCCGCAAAGCGGCGGCCACCTCCCCTTACACAGGGGAGGCTTCATGCGGTGGCGCTCTTATAACACCCTTCCCTTGACGGTCGCGATGATCTCGCGGGCGCGGAGGACCTGGTCGGCGCGCACGTTCAGCGTCAGCCGCGCCTGGCCTGCGGCGGCGGCGGTGCGCTCCATCACCGCCCGGGAGCCAAGCACCGCCGCGTACATCTGCCCGGGCAGCACGCCGCTGCTGGGCGTGGGGCCGGCGGTGGGTCCCATGCCCAGCAGCGGCATATCGGACGGTCGGCGCCGGTCCGGGGCGCGCATCTCCGTGATGGAATACTCTATGCCGTTGCGCCGCAGGCGCATCAGCGCCAGGTCCGCCCCGTCCCGGTCGTCGAACACCGCAGTCAGCTGTGTGGTCATTTTCCGTCACCTCGCACGTATTTTCCCTTAGATTTCCCCAAACCAAGGAGGTTCATACCATGCGCTACGAAGGCGACATCTACCGTCCGCCCGGGGAGTGGAAGAGCTATCTCTTGCAATGCACCGTGGGCTGCTCCAACAACACCTGCACCTTCTGCTCCATGTACAAGTCCAAACGCTATCACGTCCGCCCGCTGGCCGACGTGCTGGAGGACATCCGCATGGCCCAGGACACCTTTTACCGGGACACGGAGACGGTGTTTTTGTGCGACGGCGACGCCATCGACCTGGCGCCGGAGTATCTGTTTGCGGTGCTGGACGCGCTGTACCGGGCCTTCCCCCGGCTGCGGCGGGTGACCACCTACGCCGGGCCGCTGTCCACCCTTCGCAAGACGCCGGAGGAACTGCGCGCCATCCGGGATGCGGGCCTGCAGCGGGCGTACCTGGGGGTGGAGACTGGGGACGATAGGCTGCTGCGCCATGTGAAAAAGGGCGTGGGCGCCGACGGGATGCTCCAGGCCGGCCGGCGGCTGGTGGAGGCGGGGTTCGACCTGTGGACCATCGTCATCACCGGGCTGGAGGGCGGCGGCCGGGACGCCCTGGAGCGCAACGCCGCCCTGACGGCGAAGATGATCAACGAGATGGGGCCGAAGCACCTGTCCTCCATGACCCTCATGCCCATCGAGGGAACGCCCCTCTATGAGGAGGTCCGCCGGGGGGAGCTGACGCTCCAGACCCCCTTTGAGAGCCTGCTGGAAGTGCGGCAACTGGTGAGCCAAATAGAACTTTCCGGCCTGCACTACACCTCCAACCACGCCTCCAACTACCTGCCCATCAAGGGCACGCTCCGGGAGGACCGGGCGCGCATCCTGGCCGAGATCGACGGGGTGCTGCAGAGCCGGGATATGTCCCGGCTGCGGGACGAGTATATGCGCGGGCTATAAAAGGACGGCAAAAAAGGATACCGGGAAGAGCGTTCCCGGTATCCTTTTTCATTGTTCCTCCGCCGGCGGGGGCGTCTCCTCCCCAGGGTCCGGCGGCGCGGCGTCCGGGTCCGGGTCCTCCCAGCCGCTCTCCAGCAGCCCCCAGGTCACCCAGAGGATGGGCGCGGTGAGGACCAGGCCCAGGCCGAAGAAGTCCTGGATGAGGCAGCAGAAAAACCCCGCCCCCAGGGCCGGATACAGCGCCCCGTCGTGCCGGTGCCGCAGCCACCGGACCAGGCTGCACACGATGGCCCCCAGGTAGGGCAGCAGCCCCAGCAGGCCGATGTTCACCAGATAGCCCAGGTAGACGTTGTGGGCGTTGGTGACGATCACGGTCTGGTCCCGCACGTCGGAGTACCACTGGATCGAAAAGCGCAGGCTGGTGGTGCCGGGGCCGCCGCCCAGCCAGGGCTTTTGCTTGACGAACTGCCACGCCTGCTTCCATATCTCCCCCCGGCGGGAGCCGAACTCGTCGGAGAGGTGGCCGTGGAGGACCTGGCTCATTTCATAGATCGTCCCGCTGGTCCCGGGCCAGAACCACAGCGCGAGAAGCCCTCCCGCCACCAGCGCGCCGCTGACGCACCAGGCGATGCGGCTGGCCCGGCGGGGGCGGATCAGCGCCGGCACGGACACCAGCGCGCACCCGATCATGGCCAGCACCCCCGCGTCCAGGTCCATCATCAGCAGCACCGCCACGGTCATGGCCGCCGGGACGAACAGAAGCTTGTCCCGCCTGTGGGCCGACAGCGCCGCGTAGGCCGGTAGGAACCCCGCCGGGATGGTCAGGTAGGCCGCCAGCTGGCCGGTGTTGCCGATGGTGCCGAGAAACGCGCCGTTGTAGGCGATGTATTTGTCGTAATAGTTGGTGCCGGGGGGATAGAACCAAAAGGGGTCGAAGCCCATGAGCTGCAGGATGGCGATGGCGCAGCAGCCGAAGGCGGAGACGCCCAGCGCCCAGGCGTACCGGCGGCGGGGCCGGGCCAGCTGGGACACGCCGAAGAAGATCAGCCCGTACATGAGCGTGGTCAGATACCCGTCGTAGCGGTTGGACCCGGTCAGCACCACCGTGCCGTACTCGGACAGGCACGCGGACACGCCCCCCACCGCCAGAAACAGCCCCATGGCGATGTGGGCCGGGCGCACGTCCACCCGGTACCGCTCCCCCCGGACGAGCCCGCACACCAGCAGCACCAGCGCCGCCGCGCCCCAGGCGCAGGTGGCGATGGTGAAAAACCAATACTTTGAGGCGGTGACGGCGCTGTAACCGCGCACCCCCACGAACAGGGGGAATACGCCCAGCATCAGCAGGATATATTTGTCCGTGACCCAGCGGGCCCGGTCGAGAAACGGAAATCTCATGGCGCGCTCCTTTCCCGGCAGCCATCCCATTATACATTGTGCCCGGCCGAAACACAAGGCATTGAAATCCTGAAAACGGTATGATATAGTATAGGGTACTTTGAGCGAGGGGAGGCGTACCGCGGCCTATGGACAGCTTTTTCGCGCTGATCGCCCGGATGAAGAACATCGACCGCTGGGCGCTGATGCGCTCGGTGACCCGGGAGAACGTCCAGGAACACAGCCATATGGTGGCGGTGCTGGCCCACGCGCTGGCGGTGATCCGCCGGGACGTGTTCGGCCAGTCCTGCGACCCGGACGCCGCGGCGGCCGCGGCCCTCTATCACGACGCGGCGGAGATCCTCACCGGCGACCTGCCCACCCCCATCAAGTACTACGACCCGGAGATCATGACCGCCTACCGGAAGGTGGAGGCCGCCGCGTCGGAGAAGCTGCTGGCCATGCTGCCGGAGGCGATGCGCCCGGCTTACGCGCCGCTGCTGGCCGAGCCGGACCCGGCGCTGAAGCCTCTTATCAAGGCCGCCGACAAGCTCTCGGCGTACATCAAGTGCATCGAGGAGCGACGGGCGGGCAACGACGAGTTCTTGCAGGCCGAGCGCAAGACCCTGGACGCCCTGCATGGCTACGGCCTGCCGGAGGTGGACTGGTTTTTAGAGACCTTCATCCCCGCCTTCGACCGGACCCTGGACGAGCTGGGGACCATGGACTACCGGGAGCCAAAGCTGGAAATACCATCCGAGAAGGAGACTGAATGATATGCGTATGCGCGCCGAAGACAAGACCATGGAAAAGATCGTGGCCCTGTGCAAGAACCGGGGCTTCATCTTCGCCGGCTCCGAGATATACGGGGGCCTGGCCAACTCCTGGGACTACGGGCCTCTGGGCGTTCTGATGAAGCAGAACGTGAAGAACGCCTGGTGGAAGAA
>CANRIF010000090.1 GCA_947630645.1 uncultured Oscillospiraceae bacterium
GTCTCCAGGGAACGCTTGCGGCCCACGTTCATGTGGCGCAGGACGATGTGGCCGTCCGCGTCGCCGAAGAGGATGGGCTTGACGTTGAGCATATTGCCCACCACCGCCACGGCGCTGTGCAGCCGCCCGCCCCGGCGCAGGTACTCCAGGTCCTCTACGGTGAAGATCTGGTACATATGGTCGCACTTATCCTGGGTCTGGCGCAGCACCTCGTCGAATCCCAGGCCCTTGTCCCGCAGCTCCGCCGCGAACAGCACCGGCAGCCCCTCGCCCAGGGACGCGGCCTTGCTGTCCACCACGGCGATGTGCCGCGCCGGGAACTCCTCGGCCAGCTCCGCCGCCACCGTCCGGGCCAGGCCCACGGTGCCGCTGATGCCGCTGGACATACCGATGTATATGAGGTCGTCGCCCCGCTCCAGCACCGGGCGGAACGCGTCGGTGAAGGCGGCGGGCGCCGGCATGGAGGTGCTTGTTTTCGCGCCGGCCCGCATGGCCGCGTAAAAGGCCGGGCCGTCAAAGCCGTCCTTGGCCACGTCCAACAGCTTCCCGTTGACGGTGCAGTGGATGGGCACGATCCCCAGCCGGGCGCTTTCCACCAGTTCCTGGGGGATGTTGGCGGCCAGGTCAGTGAAGACTTGCAGCATGACATTTCCTCCTGGGCGCTTTTTGCGCTGGGACCAGTGTACCGCCGGGACAGGTCTTATGGCAACCTCTTGTTCCGTCCCCTGCTCTCCCGGCCACGGGCTTGCTCTCTTTTTCGTTCGGGAGGGCACTCTCCGATTCGTAGAATCCCGCTGATACCAAGGGTTTGCGGGCGCAAAAAAGAAAGCCGCCGGACGCTGTCGCGTCCGGCGGCTGCCGTTACTGCCACGGGTCCGGGGCCAGGCCCACCAGGGAGTCCACATAAGAGCGCATCTCCGCCCGGGAGCGGATGCGGGCGGATTTGGCCAGCACCTGGCGCCGCTGCGCCTCGTCCAGGGCGGAAAAGGCGTCCATGGCGTCCGGGTTCCGGGCCAGGGCCGCGGCGAATCCCAGGGGGAGGTCCTGCCCGTCCGAAGGGTCCTTCGTCATCTTTCATCACCGGCGTTAGTGTTGCCGGAAACCGGGCGGCTTATCCGTGCAGCTGCCGCACCAGGGCGATCTCGGCGGCGTAGCCCGCCTCGTCGTTGGGGGTCTCCAGGATGAAGGGCAGCTTTTCCAGCACAGGATGGGTGACGATGCGGCCGATGGCCTCCAGAGGCAGCATCCCCTCCGTCAGCTTGGCGTGCCGGTCCTTGGGGCTGCCCAGGGGATTTTTGCTGTTGTTGAGATGCACCGCCTTCAGCCGGTCCAGGCCCACCGCCTTGTCGAAGGCCGTCAGCACCCCGTCCAGGTCGTTGACGATGTCGTAGCCCGCGTCCCAGATGTGGCAGGTGTCCAGGCACACGCCCAGCTTGTCGGAGAGGGTCACCCGGTCCATGATGGCCCGAAGTTCCTCAAACCGGCCGCCCACCTCGCTGCCCTTGCCGGCCATGGTCTCCAGCAGGACGGTGGTGGTCATCTCCGGGAAGAGGACCTTATCAAGGACATCCGCGATCTTTTCGACGCCCACGTCCAGGCCCTGGCCCACATGGCTGCCGGGGTGGAAGTTATAGTACTGGCCCGGGGTATGCTCCATGCGCCGCAGGTCGTCGGCAAAGGTGGTCAGGGCAAATTCGCGCACATAGTCCTTCTCCGCGCAGGGGTTGAGGGTATAGGGCGCGTGGGCCACGATGCGGTCGATGTCCTTCTCCCTGCAGAAGGCCAAAAAGGCGTCCACGTCCGCCTGATCGATCTCCTTGGCCGCGCCGCCCCGGGGGTTGCGGGTGAAGAAGGCGAAGGTGTTGCCGCCCAGGGCGTCGATGCGCTGCCCCATGGCCAGGTATCCGCCGCTGGCGGAGATGTGGCATCCGATACGAAACATTTTTATTCTGTCCCCTTTCTCTCGTTTTCGTCCGCCGCCAGCAGCAGCTCCGCCGCGGCGTTGGCGTTGACCTGCTCCCGGGTCCGGAGGGTCCGCAGCGAGGCGGACAGGTGTTCCCCGTCCATGTGCATGGCGAAGTCCGCCAACTCGCACAGCGCCTCGGCGGAGGCGTTTTCCAGCTGCACCAGCGGGAATCCCGCCTCGGAGCAGAAGGCGTCCACCTTGGGATCGTAGCTCACCCCGGCGGCGGGGACGCCCTCCCGCAGGGCGAATACCAGCCCGTGCAGGCGCATACTGAACACCACGCCCATCCGGCCCACCCGCCTGGGGTCCGACGACACCGCGCAGGGCACGCCCTCCAGCGCCGCGCACACGGACCGGGCCGCCTGCCGGTCCTCCGGGGCCAGGCAGATGAACACGGGGGAGAGCTTGTACCGCTCCCAGACATACCGGACGGCGGCGGCGAAGTCCGGCACCCTGGCCCAGAACCCCGGCCAGGGCCGCAGCACGAAGCCCGCCTTTTTCTCCCGCTCCCCCCGCTCGGGGCGCAGGCCCAGGGCCGGGTCCGCCGCCAGCAGCAGCCGGGGCTTCGTGACGGCTATGGCCTCCAGCGTCCGCAGGCTGTCCCCGTCCCGGACGCAGATCACGTCCGCGTAGGCGTTCAGATAGGCCGCGGTCCGGGCCCGCTCCTTCTCCCGCAGGATGGGGCCGATGCCCGCGCCGTAGAGCATGGTGCGGCAGCCCATGGCCTTGGCGGCCCGCAGCACCGCGAGATAAAACCACAGGCTCCGGCGGCTGGTCACGTCCTGCAAGAGGCTCCCGCCGCCCAGCAAAAACAGCCGTGCATGGCCCATGGCCCAGAGCCAGGCGGGGACGTTCAGCCGGCCCGCGCCGGCAAGACCGGCACGGCGGCCGGTCTTGCGCCCGCCCCGGGCGATGACCGTGATGGGGATGTCCTCCTCCAGCCGCCGCAGCGCGGCGGTGATGGCGGCCAGCACGGCCTCGTCCCCGGCGTTGGACATACCATACGCCCCGGAGATCACCGCGCCCCGCCGTTTTTCGGGAGGAAGTTTGGACCAGCTTTTCATCCGGCGCTCCTCTTGGCAAAGCAATGGGAATGATGTAAAATGACTTTACGAAGGTATTGTACCATGCTTTGCAAGAGGAGACAAGATGACCACATTTTATCTTATCCGGCACGCGGAGGCGGAGGGGAACCTGTACCGCCGGCCCCAGGGCCAGTATGACTCCAACATCACCATGCTGGGCCGCCGGCAGGTGGCGGCGCTGGCGGAGCGGTTCCGCGACACGCCCATCGACGCGCTGTGGACCAGCGACCTGGTCCGCGCCCGGTCCACCGCCAGCGCCATCCTGAAATACCACCCGGACCTGACGATGCACGCCGACCCCGCCCTGCGGGAGGTAGACGTGGGTTCGTGGGAGGACCGGACATGGGCGGAGCTGGCCCGGGAGGACCCGGAGCAGCACCGGCTCTTCTCCCAGGACCCGGCCCGGTGGCGGGTGCCGGGCAGCGAGAGCTTCGCGGCGGTCCAGGCGCGGATGAAAAACGCCCTGCTGGGCCTGGCGGCGGCCTATCCCGGCAAGACCGTGGCGGTGGTGAGCCACGCTTTCGTCATCCGGGCGCTGGCCAGCCTGCTCATGGGCAAGGCCTTTGCCGAGATACCCTACGGGGACAACACCGCCGTCACCACCCTCACGGCCCAGGGCGGGGCGCTGGCGCTGGTGTCCTATGCCGACGCGTCCCACCTGGGCGAACTGCGCGGCCGGGCGCCGCTGATATCCACGGACGGCGTGCGGCGGGACGGCCAGTTCGTTCCGCTGGCGCTGCCGGCGGAGCGGGAACTGTATGTGCGCTGTTACAGCGAGACGTGGCTTGCCAGCCACGGGAGCCTGGCGGGGTTCGCCCCGTCGGTCTATCTGCACACCGCCGCCCGGCACGCCGCCGCCGACCCCCGGTGCCTGATGAAGCTGCTCTGCGGCGGGGAGATGGCGGGGCTTATAGAGCTGGACCCGTACCGGGGCAGGGAGATCGGCGCCGGGTGGGTGAGCCTGGTGTGGGTGGAGCCGGACCACCGGGGCCGGCGCTTCGGCGCCCAGCTCATCGGCCATGCGGTGTCCCTGTTCCGCCGTGAGGGGCGGGAGAAGCTGCGGCTGCACGCGGCACAGACGAACGACGCCGCGCTGGCGTTTTACGAGGCCATGGGCTTTGCCAGGATCGGCGTGAGCGAGGGCGTGGGAGGGCCGCTGTACCTGATGGAGATGGACATCGTGCCCCGGGTGTGGTGTCTGCCATGAGGCCGGCGCCGCTTTTGATGACAACGCCGCCCCGGGTGGAGCGGCTGCATATCGGCCCCGGCCGGCGGATCGCGGCCATCTCGGACATCCACGGGAACCTGGATTATTTGAAGGGGCTGCTGGCAAAGTGCGCGCCGGACGACGTGATCGTGCTGGTGGGGGACCTGCTGGAAAAGGGGCCGGACTCCCTGGGGACGCTGCGGTATGTGATGGACCTGGCCCGGCGGCGGGAGGTCCACGCCGTGTGCGGCAACTGCGACTTCTGGCAGAATTTCTGCGACCTGCCGGACGACAAAGAGCAGGACGCGTTTTATTTGCAGTACCTGGTGGGGCGCAACCGGGGCTGGGGCGACGGCGTCATCGCCCAGATGCTCCGCGAGCAGGGCGTGGCCATCGCGCCGGACATGGACCTGGCCGCGGCCAAGGCCGTGGTGCGGGCAAACTACGGCCCGGAGCTGGACTTTCTGCGGGCGCTGCCCCACATCATCGAGACGGAGGACTACACCTTCGTCCACGGCGGGCTGGCGCCGGAAAAGGGCGCCTTCGCCTGCATGAAGCTGGACCGCTACCGGGACACGGCCCGGCCCCATGCGAAGTGGACGGTGGTGGGCCACTGGCCGCTGGTGCTGTACCACGAGGACATCGTGGACGCCCGGCCCATCGTGGACGAGGCGCTGAAGCTCATAAGCATCGACGGCGGGTGCGTCCTGAAGGACGACGGACAGCTCAACGCCTTCTTCCTGCCGGACATGACGTGGGCCAGCTACGACCGCTTCCCCGCCGCCCGGGTCCGGACCGACCAGGCCGCCAGCCGGCGCCACTGGTACATCCGCCACGGGGACAACCAGGTGCGTATCCTGGCGGAGGAGGGGGAGTTCGTCCTCTGCCGCCACATCCGCACGGGCTACGAGATGTGGGTCCCCGCCGACCATATCCTGACCCGGGACGGGGACCGGGCCGCGGTGAACGACGTGACCGACTACCGCCTGCCCCTGCGGGCGGGGGACGTGATATCCGTGGTGCGGCGGACCTCCCGGGGGATCATGTGCAAGAAGGACGGCATCTCCGGCTGGTACGACGGGGAGATAGAAAAGCTATGAGCGGACAGGGAAAACACATCCTCGTCATCGACGACGACCCCGCCATCGGGGACCTGCTGGCCGAGGCGCTCACCGGAGAGGGCTACCGGGTGAGCCGGGCCTGGTCCGGCACGGAGGCGGTGCTGTTTCTGGAGCGCACCGTGCCGGATCTGGCGCTGCTGGACCTGATGCTGCCGGGCCTGGCCGGGGAGCAGGTGCTGCCCCGGCTGAAGGGCGTGCCGGTGATCGTGGTGTCGGCAAAGGCGGATTTGCAGAGCAAGGTGGACCTGCTGCTGGGCGGGGCGGCGGACTATGTGACAAAGCCCTTCGAGCTGCGGGAACTGCTGGCCCGCATCGCCGCCCGGCTGCGGGAGGGGCCAGGCCCGGAGGCGTCCCGGCTGCGCTGGGACGGGCTGGAACTGGATACGGACAGCCGCATGGCCTCCGTGGGCG
>CANRIF010000091.1 GCA_947630645.1 uncultured Oscillospiraceae bacterium
GAGTCGGCCAACTACCCCTTCTGCACCATCGACCCCAACGTGGGCGTGGTGGCCGTGCCGGACGAGCGGCTGGACTTCCTCGCCCAGATGTACCACCCCAAGAAGTACACCCCCGCCACCATCGAGTTCGTGGACATCGCGGGCCTGGTGAAGGGCGCCTCCAAGGGCGAGGGCCTGGGGAACAAATTTTTGGGGAACATCCGCGGCACCGACGCCATCGTCCATGTGGTGCGCTGCTTTGACGATCCCAACATCGTCCGCCACGAGTGTTCCACCGACCCCAAGGGGGACATAGAGACGGTGGACCTGGAACTGGTGATGGCGGACCTGGAGATGGTCCAGCGGCGGCTGGAGAAGGCCCAGAAGTATGTAAAGTCCGGCGACAAGAAATACGCCAAGGAGGCAGACCTGATGGCCCGGCTGGCCGATTGGCTGGACAGCGGCAAGTCCGCCCGCAGCTTCCCCTGCGAGGGGGACGAGGCGGACATGGTGGCCCAGTCCGACCTTCTTAGTCTCAAGCCCGTCATCTACGCCGCCAACATGGACGAGGACGGCTTCGCCCAGGCGGAGCAGAGCGAGTACTATCAGCAGGTCAAGGCCATCGCCGACGCCGAGGGGAGCATGGTGCTGCCGGTGTGCGCCCGGTTCGAGCAGGACATCGCCGAGCTGGAGGACCCGGCTGACCGGGAGATGTTCATGGAGGAGCTGGGCATCCGGGAGTCCGGCTTGCAGCGGCTCATCAAATGCTCCTACGAACTGCTGGGGCTCATCTCCTTCCTCACCTGCGGACCGGACGAGTGCCGGGCCTGGACCATCACAAAGGGCACCAAGGCGCCCCAGGCGGCGGGGAAGATACACACCGACTTCGAGCGAGGCTTCATCCGGGCCAACATCATCGCCTTCGAGGATTTGCGGGCCTGCGGCAGCGAGGCCGTGGCCCGGGAGAAGGGGCTGCTCCGGGCCGAGGGCAAGGAGTATGTCATGCAGGACGGGGACGTGACCCATTTCCTCTTTAATGTCTGACCGTATCGGGTGGCTTGACGGCTGGCGGGGCCTGGTCTGCTGGCTGATGATCGGATACCACCTCTTCTTCGACTGCATCATGTTCGGGTGGCTGCCCCAGAGCGCCACTCAGCTCTGGCCGATCTTCACCGCGCAGCGGTTTATCGCCTTGAGTTTTGTCTTCCTGGCCGGCGTCAGCGCCCGCTTTACGCGCTCGAACCTGCGCCGGGGGCTGATCACCCTGGCGGCGGGGGCGGTGGTAGTGGCGGCGTCCTATGTGGTAGAAGCGCCCATCCGGTACGGGATGCTGCAGTTTCTCGCCTGCGCCATGGTGCTGTACCACTTCGTGGGCCGGTATGTGGAAAAGGTGCCGGAGAGGCTGGCCCCCTGGCTGTGGGGGGCGCTGTATCTGGTGACGCGCATCATAAGCTATACCACCTTCATCGGCGTACCTTGGCTCTACCCGCTGGGCCTGCGGGCCAGGGGGTTCGTGTCCTACGATTGGGTGCCGTTTTTTCCCAACATCTTCATGTTTTTCCTGGGCGCGTGGTTCGGAGGGCGGGTGCTGGCGTCCCCGCCGGAGAGCCGACTGCGGACCATGGGGGCGCCGAAGTGGCTCACATGGCCCGGTCAGCGGACGCTGATCATATACCTTGTCCACCAGCCGGTGCTGTACGGCGCCTGCTGGCTGGTGAGCCGGTGCATGGGATAAGAGCGATATTATGAGAGGTGCGACATGATGAAACGATTGCTTTGCGCGATGGGAAAACTCCTGCTGGCGGGGGCCGTGCTGCTGTCGGGGCTGCTGATGGCGGGCGCGGCGCCGGATCAGGACCTGGCGGCCTATTACGAGCAGCTTAAGCTGGGGGAGGACGAGTGCTTCCTGACCCGGCCGCTGGAGGAGACCATCGGGATGAAGTTCCGCTTCACCAACTTCAACGACAACGGCTGCATGGCGGAGTGGGAGCCCTATACCGAGCGGGGCCGTAACTTCAAGGAGAGCGATGATATCCGCATCAACGGCGAGCTGCGGGGCAGCGCGTTTTGCGCCATCGTGATCGACGGGGATTATGTGCGGGTCAAGGGCCTGGAGATGACCGTGGTCCACACGATGCTCAGCGGCCGGACCTATACCTATACCCACACCCTGGCCCTGAACGTGTACCGGGACGATTCGCTCACCTGGATGTCCGGGCCGCAGGCGTCCACCGGGGACGTGGGCGTGTCGGTCCTCACCGGCGACGGCTGGGGCCAGCTGCCGGAGGGGTCCGTGTCCTGGGAGACGTATTATCAGTACTACTGGAAGGACCTATATGACCTGCTGGAGACTGCCCGCACCAGCGACTGGGAGCAGGTGGCGGCGATGTTCCCCCAGCCGTTCAAAGACGCGCTGTACACGCTGTATGGGTACGACGATATCCCGGACCTGTGCCGGTATCTGTTCGAGGATCTGGCCGCGGCGGAGCCGTTCGAGTTCTATCACGAATATGGCACGGCCTACTGGATCGTGGACGCCACGGAGGACTGGGGGTCCTCCAGCGACTATTTGAAGGAACATCCGTTTTTCTACGCGCTGCTGCATGAGATGAACTGCGGGTACGACGACGCCGATCTGGTCCAGATCAAATTCAACGGCCCGGATGGCTGGACCCATATGGTGATGCTCCAGTTCCGCGCGGACGCCGTTGGCAGCCCGGATTACGACATCATATTCCCCTACTGCATCGTCCAGTGGGGCGAGGAGATCGAGGACGAGGAGCGCATCAGCATGTGGGCGCCGTCGTACTGGAAGGACGAGTACCAGAACGAGGACTGGCACAGCGTGGTCTATTACTTCATGTACGACACCGCCGAGGGGGACCTGGATGGGGAGGACAACTTCTGGGCGCCCGTCGCGGAGAGGGTGTCGATCGAGCGGGCGGGGTACGCCCTCACCGACCTCTTCCCCGACTGGACGGGCCTGCAAAAATGGGCCGTCCGTTCCGTCTCCCCGACGCCGGCTGGCGCGCTGGACGCCTATGCGGTGATGGAGGAGGGCGGCTATCAGAAGGAGATAAGGGACAGCCACCAGATCGAGGTGGAATACATCGACGCCGACGACCAGATATGCAGCGCCAGTATGTATGTGTTCCTGCTGGGCAGTTACCCCAGCGAACACTGGGCCATCCTCCCGGCGGACTATGAGCAGCGGATGGCCGCGGCGGACGCGGCAAGGCCCGAGCCGACCCCGGCCCCGGAGGGCGAGGATGCGCCGGAGGGCGAGGATGCCCCGGAGGCGGAGGACCAGCCGGAGGCGGAGGATCCTGAACAGGAGGGACCGACCCTGGAGGAGACGGCGGACGATATCCGCACGCTCTACTGGTACGGCGACTTCAAGTCCTTTATGAACTACGCCCAGCGGGGCGCCTGGGGGAGCATCGAGGAGTCCATCCTGGGGGTGCCGTTCCGCTCCGCCATATACACCATCGTGGACGAGATGGATTGGGAGCAGGCGCCCTATTTTGAGTGGTACGCCTTCCTGGAGGGGTGCCAAGCCTGGACGGTCACCGGCGTGGAGCCGCTGCCCAAGGAGCAGATGGAGCCCTATCAGAAGGTGGAGTATCTGACGGGCGGCTGGATGCGCCGGGGCGGCGCCCAGATCGACGTGGCGTATATCGACGGCGAGGGCAACGAGCAGAGCGCGGTGTTCTATCTGTTTGAACTGCTGCACGACGAGAATTCCACCATGCGGACCCAGTATGTGATCCTGCCGGAGGACTACGGCTTGTGGCTGGAGGCGTATGACGGCCCGGCCGCGCCGCTGGAGGTGCCGGTGCTGGGGGTGTATTTCAGCACCCGGCGCCAGAGCGCCTTCCCGGAGAAGATGGCCGGGCTGGAGGACGGGATGTATGTGTATGTGGACAACGTGGAGCCATCCTCCGACGCCTACGCCCAGGGCCTGCGGCCAGGGGACGTGATCCTGGCGGTGAACGGGGAGCAGATCGACGACTACGAGCCCATCCGGACGGTGCTGCAAGGCCTCGCCGTGGGGGACAGCGTCAGCTTCACCGTCTACCGGGAGATGGAGAGTTTTGAGATGACGGCGTCGCTGGTGGATAAGCACGACGTGGTCGCTGTCAGCGCGCTGCCCGCCTGACGCCGGCCGGGAGACGCATTTTCGAGGGAGGATACCGCTATGATGGACGAAAAACTCCAACGCGAGATCATTCGCCGGGGGAGAGAGTTCACCAAGGGGGACCGGAGGGAGGACCCCTATCCGGATTTTGAGTCGGACCAGGACCTGCGGCGGCCCCAGCCGCCTCTGGTGAAGGCACCGATGGCGGGCAAGGATGCCCGCTTGGCGCTGCCCCGGGACTTTGACGGTCTTGCCCTGCGGAATGATTTCGCGGGCATCATAAGGGACCGGCGCTCCCGCCGGGTGTATACGGACCAGGCCATGACGCTGCTGCAATTGAGTTTTCTGCTGTGGGCCACCCAGGGGGTGCAGGGCATCCGGGGCAAGGCCTACGCCACCCTCCGGACCGTGCCCAGCGGCGGGGCGCGCCATGAGTTCGAGACTTACCTGGTGGTGCGGAAGGTGGAGGGGCTGGAGCCCGGCGCCTACCACTATCTGCCCATGGAACACGCGCTGGAGCGGCTCGGCCCTGTGGAGGACATGGAGGGGACCATCGAGCGGAGCGTGGTGGGCCAGAAGTGGGCGGCCAAGGCCAGCGTGGTCTTCTATTGGGCCATGGTGCCCTACCGGGCGGAGTGGCGTTACGGCATATACGCCCACCGGTGCGCTCTGATGGACGCTGGACACGTCGGGCAGAACCTATACCTGGGCTGCACCGCCCTGGGCCTCGGCACCTGCTGCCTGGGGGCGTTCTGCCACGAGGCGTGCGCGGAACTGTTCGGCCTGGACGGCGAGGAGGAATATGTGGTCTACGCCGCGCCGGTAGGCACGGTGCGGGACGAGGACCGGACGGAGGAGCAGGCGTTTTACCGCTTCGTGGAGGAGGAAGGGCTCTGAATGGGGCGCAAAGCCTCTTGACATCGGCCCTTCGCCGTGGTATATTGCAAGGCGATAAAGGCGATGACGGGAATTGCGCCGGAAAACGCCCCACAGAGAGAGAGGGCCGTTGGCTGAAAGCCCCCTTGGGAGACGCTCCGGACGCTGACCATCCCCGAGCCGCGGGACCCAAAGGCGACGAGTAAGCCCCGCCGTGCGACGCGCGTGAAGCGTTTTTGAGTGAAAGTTTAGGGTGGGACCGTGTGTATTTTACGCACCCCTGACGACAAGTCAGGGGTGTTTTTATTTTGGAGGGAGACAGAATGGAATTCAACTTCAGCGACGCCGAATACAGAAAGATGTACCGGCACACCACCAGCCATGTGCTGGCCCAGGCGGTGAAGCGCCTCTACCCGGAGGCGAAGCTGGCCATCGGCCCGGCCATCGAGGACGGATTTTATTACGACATCGACATCGACAAGCCCTTCACCCCCGAGGACCTGACGGCCCTGGAGGCGGAGATGCGGAAGATCTGCAAGGAGAAGATCAAGCTGGAGCGGTTCGAACTGCCCCGGGCCGAGGCCATCGCCTTCATGGAGGAGCGGGGCGAGCCTTACAAGGTGGAACTGATCAACGACCTGCCCGAGGACGCGGTGATAAGCTTTTATAAGCAGGGCGACTTCACCGACCTGTGCGCCGGCCCGCACCTGGACTCCACCGGCCGCATCAAGGGCAACGCCATCAAACTCACCAGCGTCAACGGCGCTTACTGGCGGGGCGA
>CANRIF010000092.1 GCA_947630645.1 uncultured Oscillospiraceae bacterium
GATCAGGGGCCCGACCGCCTCGCCGGGGTCCATGACGGTGATATCCGTCTTGGCTATGTATTCCGGCTTTCGGCTCCCGTCCTCCTGCACGTCCTGATAGTAACAGACCAAGGAGTTGAACTTGATGGAATACACCGTGTAAACGCCGCTGGATTCAAGGTCTTTCGGATCGAAATAAAACGTGCTGTACTGGTCCGTGTGGGGCTGCACTTTGGCGTAAAAGGCGTTGGTATAGAAATCCGACAGGCCGTTGACATCATACTGATAGGTGTCCACATGGACCGTCCGATCGCTGTCGTTGACCGTGTGGACGACATAGCGGCGGATGCCGGTGTCCGGCTCGTCGGTATAACCGGACAGTTCCACCAGGCATTGGTCGGTCTCGATCAGGATATAGGGGGCGCCGTCAAATTCCGGGGTATAAGAGGCCTCCCCCTCTCCGGCGTGGAGTTCCAGGGTGAAGATGTCCTCATAGAGAGGGGTGCCGTGGCTGTCGTTGATGGCGCACCGGAACGTGAGGGTGTCGATATAGCGTATGCCGCTGATCTCGCTGGGCGAACAGAACCGGTAGCCCTGGCTGCTGGCGCCCGGGTCCACGTCCGACACGCCGAACCCGTTCATATCCGCATAGCTGCGGCAGCCGTTCACGATCACGTCCGATATATCCAGGCTGGCCCTCTTGAAGTCGGGAGAGTTGATGTCCGTCTCCGTGGTGCGGTTGACAAGGTCGATCATCAGCCCCTGCACGGTCCTGCCGTTGAGATCATAGCTCGTGTCAAAGCCGGTCACGGCCGCGTAGAAGTCCTCGTTGTCGAACAGGACATAGTCCAGCGGGACGATGTGGTCATTCTCTCCGGTCTGTTCCGTCTCTTTGTGGGCGTCGGCCGCGCCATTGCCGCCGCAGGCGGCCAGGGACAGCGCCATACAAAGGGTCAGTACCAGGGTCAGAACGCGCTTTTTCATTGGTCCTCTGTCCTTTCCATATCGGTTTTTGGGGCCCACGCCCCATCCTAGCACAGATATACCCCCCCGCAAGAGTTTTTTCATCCTTCCTTGCACAAATACGGCGCATCCCCCAGCGGGGATGCGCCGTATGGTCATTATCCTGTGCGCCTGTCAGGACACCGGCAGGATCACCCATTCCAGGGCCAGCGGCGCCACGGGCGCCTGCTCGTCCGGCGTGCTGATGATGGTGGGATGCGCTGCCGTCAGCTCGTCTGTGGCGGGGACGCTCTCCAGCGCCGTTCCTGCGTCGTTGATGCGCCAGAAGCTGGCCGCGCCGTAGTTCTCGGTGGTGAGGATGCCGTCCGAATAGGGCGTCACGAAGGACGCCAGGCCCGACTCTTCGGAGATGACCCGCACAGCGTTCTGCCCGTCAAAGAGCAGCACCTCAAAGATCTGTTGGATGGGTATCCCAGAGACGGTATACGACTCGCCCATGAACAGTTCATCCACACCGTCTCCATTCATATCCGCCAGGGCATAGCTCATATGAGATGACGCCGGGGACATACGGCACCGCTCCAGGATGCGCCGGTCCACGTTCTGGACCTGCTCCACGGCGGCGGGGAACTCATCGTCGCTCAACTGGAACAGGCGCAGGTAATCCGTCAATATCGCGTCATAGGCCGCAATGCCCGTGGCCGGGGCCGCCGTCTGGCCCGCGGCGGGGGCCTCCGGGGACGGCTCCGGCGTGGCTTCGGAGAACGCCGGAGAGGTGAGCAGGTCGATGCCGCACCCGTCCAGCACCCGGGCGGCCAGGTCGCTGTCCGCCTCGGCCTCGGCCACGATGAACGCCGGCACGTCCTCCCGGGTGAATGGCTCCGTGACGATGGGCTGCTCCCCCTGGGCGGTGGACAGCCGCGCCACCTGGCCGGCGGGCAGGGCCACGGTCTGCTCGGCCCCCGCCTCGCCCACGGAACACTCCACCTTGCCCTCCAGGATGTACACGTCCATGTGTTCCCCGTCAAGGGTCCGCACCCAGCCGCAGGTGCCACGGATGCCGGTGACCATGTCGGAGCAGCGGATGGTGAAAGTCTCGTCCTCCGCCAGCGGCTGGGTCACCAGGAAGAACAGGCTCCCGGCGTTCACAGTCAGCGCCAGGTCCTTGCCCTGCTGCTGCACGGACACGTCGCTGCTCTCGTCCATCTTGGTCAGCTTCGTCTCGTCCAGGGCGATCCAGCCGTAGCTGGCCAGCTGGGTGGCCAGGCGGTAGCCGCTGTACAGCAGCATATCCGCCACGATGGGCACCGCCTTCTCCTGGTCGGACACGTCCACCTGCCCCTCGGTCCGGCGCAGGCGCATGGTGGAGGCGGCCGCCTCCTTATCTTTCCCGCCGCAGGCCGCCAGGCTCAATGCCAGGCACACCGCCAGCAGCAGACAGATCCCGCGAGTGGCTCTTTTCATGTGGGTATATCCTCTTTTCTCTCTTCATCTTCCCGGAGCGCGTCCAGGATCAATACCTCGAAACCGTCCGCCTTCCCCTTTAGCTTCACCGTCCCGCCCAGGGAGCGGACCGACGCCCGGTCCCCCAGGGCGTCCGCCACAGCGCGGGAGATGTAGATGGTCCCGCCGGGGGCGTTGGCCTCCAGGCGGGCGGCGGTGTTCACCGTGTCGCCGATGGCGGTGTAGTCCATCCGCCAGGGGGCGCCGGTGTTGCCCACCACCGCGGGGCCGGCGTGGATGCCGATGCCGAAGCTGATGCACTGGCCGAACTGCTCCTCCATCTGCCGGGCGAGTTCCTCCGCCCCCGCCGCCATAGCCAGGGCCGCCCGGGCCGCCCGCAGGACGTAGTCGGCCTGGGGCAGCGGCGCGCCCCAGAAGGCCATGGCCGCGTCGCCCACGAACTTGTCCAGGGTGCCGCCCTGGTCCCGGATGCACTGGGAGATCAGCGTCAGATAGCGGTTGAGGATCTCCACCACCCGCTCCGGCGCCAGCCGCTCCGACATGGCGGTGAAGCCCCGCACGTCCACGAAAAGCACCGCGATATCGGTGAGTTTGCCGCCCAGCTCCAGGGCCTGGGGCCCTTCCTTGAGCAGCTCCCGGACGATCTCCGGGGCCACATAGCGGCGGAAGGTGTTGGTCACCCGCCGGTTCTCCAGGGCCGTGCGGACGTAGTTGGCCCCCAGACACAGCACGAACAGCGCCGCCGCCGCCGCGGGGACGTAGAGCGGCCGGAGGATATAGCCCGCGCCGTAGAGGACCCGGCACAACACCAGCCACCCGGCGCACACCAGCGCCGTCACCCCCGCCGCCAGCTTCACCGGCCGGCGCCAGCAGGCGAAAAACACCGCCGCGCACAGGACGAACAGCGCCAAAAGCTGCACAGCCGCCGGCGCCTCGGCGGGGTAGGTCCCCCGCAGCAGGGCCTCCACGGCGTTGGCCTGCACCTCCAGCCCGTACATGGGCGCGGCGTGGTCTATGGCGGTCCTCTGGCTGTCCTGGAACCCCGGCGCGTAGGGGCCGATCAGCACGATCTTGTCCCGGAAATAGGCCGGGTCCACCGCCCCGGACAGCACGTCCGCCACGGAGATGTTCTCGCTGAAGCCCTCCGGCGCGGCGCTGAAGGGCAGATACCAGAAGCCCGCCGCGTCCGTCCGGGGCAGGGCCAGCTCCCCCAGTCCGGCGGCCTCGGCATACCGCTGGGCCACCGCCCGGGCGAAGGAGGGGACCTCCTCGCCGTCGGGCAGCGTCAGGCGCAGCAGGTGGTGGCGCAGTACGCCGTCGCTGTCCAGCATGCTGTTGACGAAGCCCACGTCCGCCGCCTGGTCAAGGGCCTCGTAGGGCCGCTCATAGCCTAGCACCGCGTTCTGCCGCAGCTGGTAGCCGCCCCGGCCGTCCGGCGCCAGGGCCGTGCCCACGTCCGCCGCCGAGGCGGTCACCACGCTGCCGCAGCGGGCCGCGGCCTGGGCCAGGGCCGCATCCTGCGCCGGGTCCGACTGGCCGCCGTATATCACGTCCAGGCCGATGACCGCCGGCCGACAGTCCTCTCGGCCCAGCGCGTCCAGCACGTCGGCCATCACCGTCCTGTCCCACTGGTCGTAGGGGCCAAGGGCCTGTACCGCCTTCTGGTCGATCTGCACCAGCACGATCCGGCCGGAGCGGGCCTGGGGCCGCTGATACAACCGGTCCGCCAGCGCCAGGTCCGGCTCGTCCAGCACCCCCAGCGCCGCCAGCGCCGTGACGGCGGCCGCGGCCAGCAGAGCCGCCGCCGCTGTCTTCCACGCGCCGCGCCGCGCCTGCCGTCCCTTCAAAGTTCGATCACTGTCCCCTCTCTGGCGAAGCGGCACAGGCCGCCTGTCTCCGCCGCCGCCCGCTCCTCCTGGGCCCGCAGGAAGGCGTCGTCATAGTCCCGGGCATAGTGGGTCACCCACACCAGCCCCACGCCGGCGGCCCGGCCCACCGCCGCCCCCTGTTCCCAGGTGGCGTGGCCCCAGCCGGGCCGCAGCATCCCCGGCGCGGCGCAGCCGTCCCATATGAGCAGGTCCGCGCCCCGGGCAAAGGCCGTGAGCCGCGCCGCCATGTCCCCGGCCATCTCGCAGTCCAGGCCGTACACCACCGACTTTCCGTCCCCGTCCAGCCGGTAGAGTATGCTCCCGCCCGGGTGGACGCCCCGGAGGGTGGACGCCCGCAGGCCCGGCTCCGGGGAGAAGGTCTGCCCCGGCTCTACCTCGTGGAACAGCACCCGCGCCCCCTGCTGCCCCACCGTCAGGGGCCAGTAGGGTGGGCCGAAGAGCCGGTCCAGCCGCGCTTGCAGGCCCGGTTCGCCGTAGATGTGCAGCTCCGTCTCCGGCAGGGACAGTGGCCGGAACGCCGCCAGCCCCATCAGGTGATCCAGGTGGAAGTGGCTGATCATCAGGTGCAGCAGCCGCCGCCTCCCGCCGGCCGCCAGCGCCTCCCCCAGCCCGGCCAAGCCGGAGCCGGCGTCGAAGATCAGCGCGTCCTCCCCCCGCTCCAGGCAGAAGCAGGAGGTGTTGCCCCCGTAACGGGAAAACGCCGCCTCCATCCGGGGGAACGCCCCCCGCACGCCCCAGGCCGTGACACGCCAAGCCGCCGCCATGATACCGCCCTCCTTATCTTTTTTGCCCAAGCGCATCCCCCGCGGCCGGCACGGTCACGGGGGCGGGTAAAACGCCTGGGCGTCCTTCGTTCAAAACAGTTCCGCGGCCTTTCCGATCAGCACCGCCAGGCACGCCACGCCCCACACGGCGAAGCAGCCCAGTTCGATCTGGAGCGCCGTGTTGAACAGCACCGCCTTCCGGTAGGCCACCCCGGCTAGGTCCACGATCTGCCCGGCCAGCTGCATCAGCAGCGGGTCCGGCGTTTCCTCCCCCTGGGGCAGGTCCTTTACGACGCTCCGCCAGTACCCCTCCGGGTCGTCGGGGAAGAACTTGTGGATGTAGGCGTAGTACATCAGCTTCTTCCGGCCGGCGGGCAGGCCGTTTTTCCGGTCCAGCCGGGCGTACAGCCAGCCCAGCAGCCTTTGCTTTGAGCCGCTGGCCGCGCAGAAGGAGAAGATGGCGCAGCCGATGGCCAGGCACAGCACCACCATCAGCAGCGACAGCATGATCCGGTAGACGCCTGAGGCGCCGTCGTCGAAGATGGCGTCCCCCAGCAGCACCAGCAGCGCGCTGTTGAGGGTGATGAGCGCCGTGTTCTTCGCCTCGATGAATTTGATGTTGTCGGCGATCTCGCCGTAAGTCTTCTCCAAAAAATCCCGTAGGCCCAAATCGTCCGCCTCTTCTCTCT
>CANRIF010000093.1 GCA_947630645.1 uncultured Oscillospiraceae bacterium
TCTTGACAGATGATGGAAAACAGAATAGAATAAGGCAACTTATCAAGGCTTCGTGGCCGGTCAGGCGTATGGCCTGTCCGGCTCAACAAGACAACCGGGTGCGAATCCCGGACGGTACCGCCGCTGTATGCGTTTGAGGCCCTCTCATGGCGAAAGCCAGTCACTGGAGCGATCTGGGAAGGCGAGAGGACCGGGGGGAGGCCCCTCCCCACAGACGTGAGCCAGAAGACCTACGAAGCCCGACGCCGCCGGCCCCGCGAGTTACGGGGTGCCGGCAGGACTAGTGCGCGGAAAAACGGCCGCGGCGCCTCTGTGTGGGGCGCCGCGGCTATATTTTTAGGAGGACGACTATGAAGAAGAACACAAAGATCATCATCGCGGCCGTCGCCGTGATCGTGGCAGCGGCCCTGTTTTTGGGCGTCTACCTGCTCACCCGGCCCGAGACAGCCGCCGGGGACAAGCACATCACGGTCCAGGTCGTACACGGCGATGGGTCCGAGAAGAGTTTTGCCTACGACACCGACGCGGAGTATCTGGGCGAGGTGCTGCTGGCGGAGGGCCTGATCGCGGGCGACGAGAGCGAGTACGGCCTGTACATCACGTCGGTGGACGGGGAAGAGGCCATCTACGAGACGGACGGCAGCTACTGGGCCTTGTACGAGGGCGAGGACTACGCCCAGCAGGGCGCGGACCAGACCCCCATCCAGGACGGCGGCGAGTATTCCCTGGTCTATACTATTGGGTGAGCGCGGGAGCCGGCTCCGGGACCTGGTGCTGTTCGCCCTGCTGGGGGCGCTGACCTTCGGGGCCAAGGTGGTGATGATGGGGCTGCCCAACATCGAGCCTGTGTCCCTGCTGGTGCTGCTGTACGGGGCGGTGTTCGGGCTGCGGGCGCTGTATCCGGTGTACGTCTACGTGGCGCTGGAGTGCCTGCTGTTCGGGCTGAACCTGTGGAGCGTCAACTACCTCTACGTCTGGCCTCTGCTGGCCCTGATCGGCTGGCTGCTCAGGGATATGGACAGCACCCTGGGCTGGGCGCTGGCGTCCGGCGCCTTCGGGCTGTGCTTCGGGCTGCTGTGCGCGCCGGTGTATCTGTTCACCGGGGGCTGGGCCATGGCGGTGGGCTGGTGGATATCCGGCATACCCTTCGACCTGGTCCACTGTGCCGGCAATTTCGTCATCGCGCTGGCGCTGTTCAAGCCGCTGCGCCGGGCGGTGGAGCGGATACCATTTTGATACGCGTGGCCCCCGGCGGACGCCGGGGGTCTTGCGTTGGCAGAGAAATCGGTATATGATGGGGCAGAGACGGTACTCTTCGTGCTGGGAGCGGCGGCGAAGCGGTTCCGGCGATCCTGCTTTTTACATCGACGAGCCGGACACGCCGGCTGTTCAAGAGATAGGAGAAGCGAGACTATGGCGGACGTGGCGATCGTATCCTGCCCCGGCTATGAACCGGCGGCGTGCCGGCAGGCGCTCCTGGACGCGCTGGCGCCGGTGGACGGGCTGGGGTTTGTCAGACCGGGGATGCGGGTAGGCGTCAAGGCGAATCTGGTGTCCTTCATGAAGCCGGAGGCGGGGGCCACCACCCATCCCGTACTGCTCTCGGAACTGACGAAGCTGCTGCTGGAGCGGGGCGCGGGCAGCGTGGTCATCGGGGACAGCCCCGGCGGGCTCTACACCGCGGCCTATGTGAAGAACGTCTACCGGGCCACGGGGATGCACGAGGTGGAAAAGGCCGGGGCGGAGCTGAACATGGACTTTTCCCAGAAGGAGGCGGAATGCCCGGAGGGAAAGGTGGCCAAGCGGTTCACCTATACCGGATGGCTGGATGGGTGCGACGCGCTGATCGACTTCTGCAAGCTGAAGAGCCACGGCATGATGAGTATGTCCGCAGCGGCGAAGAATATGTTTGGCGCCATCCCCGGCACGCTCAAGCCGGAGTACCACTACAAATACCCCAACGCGGCGGATTTTGCCCGGATGATCGTGGACCTGGACGAGTACTTCAAGCCCGCGCTGTCCATCGTGGACGGGATCGTGGGCATGGACGGCAACGGCCCCACCATGGGCGACGCCAAGCCCATGGGGATATTGGGCGCGTCCCAGTCCCCCCACGCGCTGGACCTGGTGTGCGCCCACCTGATAGGCTTGGAGCGGGAGGACGTTCCCACCCTGGAGGCGGCCCGGGAGCGGGGACTCATCCCGGCCAGCTGGCGGGAGCTGGAGATCGCCGGGGACGTGGAGGCGCTGCGGGTCCCGGATTTCAACAACATCCGCACGAAGAGCGACGTGGTCTTCTTCGGGGAGATGCTCCTGGGCGAGGGGAACAGCCCCTTCAAGCGGGCCTTCGCCAAGCTGATGCAAAAGGCCCTCAGCTCCCGGCCCGCGCCGGCGGCGGGGGAGTGCGTGGGCTGCGGCAAGTGCGCCGAGATATGCCCCGCCAAGGCCATCGCCATGCGCCGGGGACTGCCCCATATCGACCGGAGCCGGTGCATCCGCTGCTTCTGCTGCCAGGAGTTCTGCCCCAAGGGGGCCATGAAGGTGGCCCGGCCGGCCATCGCCCGGATGCTGAACCGGTGAGGAGGAGACGGGATGTTTTTTGATACGCACGCCCACTATGACGATGAGTGGTTCGACGCCGACCGGGACGAACTGCTCCCGGCGCTGCCCGGGGCGGGGGTGGATCTGGTGGTGAACGCCGGCTGCGACGAGGCCTCCAACCGGGCGGCCATAGAGCTGGCCCACAAATACGATTTTATCTACGCCGCGGTGGGCTGGCACCCCCACGACGCGAAAAGCTGGACGGCGGAAAGCGCCGGTCTTATCCGCGCCTGGGCCAAGGACCCCAAGGTGGTGGCCGTGGGGGAGATCGGGCTGGACTACCACTACGACCTGGACTGGAAGCAGACCCAGCACCAGGTGCTGGAGGAGCAGCTCTGCCTGGCGGAGGAGCTGGACCTGCCCGTGATCATCCACGACCGGGAGGCCCACGGGGACTGTATGGACATCCTGCGGCGGCACCCGGATGTGCGGGGGGAGTTCCACTGTTACTCCGGCAGCGCCGAGATGGCCAAGGAGATCCTCTCCTGGGGCTGGTATCTGGGCTTCAACGGCGCCATCACCATGCAGGGGGCGCGCCGGGCGCTGGAGGTGATCGCCATGATGCCCACGGACCGGATGCTGCTGGAGACGGACTGCCCGTACCTGGCCCCCATGCCCCGGACCGACGGCCGGCGCAACGACTCCCGGAAGCTGGCCCGGGTGGCGGAGGTCATCGCCCAGGTGCGCCGCACCACCCCGGAGTTGGTGGCGGAGGTGTGCGCGGAGAACGGCAGGCAGTTCTTTGGGATAGAATAAGGGAGCGGCCCCTGTGCCAGGGGCCGCTCAAAACTTCAGGCCCGCCGGATGGCGGGTCTTTTTTTAGTCGAACATACGCCGGGAGAAGGTCTTTTTGTCCAACAGGGGGGCCAGCTCCGTCAGCACGGTGTTCATCCCGTCGCTGCGGTAGCGGGGCATAGGGCTGTTCATCACGGTGCTTTCAGACTGGCGGTAGGGGATGGACACGCGCACAGAGGTGCCCTGCCCCGGGCGGCTCTCCAGGATCATGGTCCCGCCGTGGCGCTCGGCGATGCCCCGGGCGATCAGCAGGCCGAGGCCCGCGCCGTCGGCGGGGTCGGTCAGCCCGGCGTCGCCGCCGTTGAAGAGCCGGGCCAGCTTTTCCGGGGAAATGCCGCTGCCCGGGTCGTTCACGGAGAGGATGAACCGCTCCCCCTGGCGGCACAGTTCCACCCGGATCACGTCGCCCTGCTTGCAGTGGGCCAGGCTGTTGGAGAGAAGATTCGCCAGCATCTGCTCCAGCAGGTCCCGGTCCGCCATGGTCAGGTGCAGCGCGAAGTCCGCCTCGAACATCACGCCCACGCCCCGGCTCTCCGCCAGCAGGCCCACCGTCTCGCACAGCTCCCGGCATACCGTGCCCAGGTCCGTCACATGGGGCAGGAAGGGCAGGGTGTCGTGGAGGATGCCGGCGGCCTGGGTCAGATGCAGGCAGGAGCGGCGCAGGAGGTAATACTGTTTATAAAGGGTGTCGGCGGCGTCCCGCAGCGCCGGGTCGCTCTCCGGGCGGAGGCGGGCGGTGAGGGCGTCCATGGCCATCCGGGCCGTCATCAGCTGGGAGGCCATGTCCTGCAAGGCCCGGGCCTGGCCGGAACTGGGCGGGTCGTCCCGCAGGGGGGAGTAGACGCACACGGCCATGCCGTCGACCCGGCGGACGGAGACATTGGCCCGCCGGTCACCGATGCGGACGGAGGCGATGAACTGCTCCGCCGCCTCGTCCAGGATATGCCCCTGGATCAGGCCCTCGGCCGGCTCTCCCATCCGGGCGCCCAGCAGCGCCGCCGCGGCGGGGTTGGCGTAGACGATGACCTTCCGGCCGTCGATACCCAGCACCGGGTCGCGGCTCATGTCGAACAGCGTCCCCAGCGTATCCGGAAGCATACTCATATCTTTCTCCATACTCTCTCTTTTATGATGTCCGCCCGGGGCTTATGCGGTCCGGCGCCGTGCCGGGAACGTGTGTGTCTTCGTACAGCATCATACCAAATTTTACAAAAAAGAGCAATCCCTGTCGGAAAATGTCCCTCCGGAACGGCCAAGGCTCCGGCAAAGGGCAGTTTTTTTCGATTTTGTCCGGCTTTTTTTATGAAAAGGCTGGAAAAACGCAGGGGAGTGGTGTATAATCACTTTGCTTGGCCTTCTGGCCCTGCGCCAAAAGATAAAGGAAAATAACTTTTAGGAGGATTTTATAATGGTAAAAATTGGTATCAACGGGTTTGGCCGTATCGGCTCTCTGGTCTTCCGGTCTGCCATCAAGGCCGACGACATCGAGGTCGTCGCCATCAACGCTCCCGGCCATCCTGCTTCCCAGCTGGCCTACGCGCTGAAGTTCGACACCGTCCACGGCCGCTTCAACGGTACCATCGAGGCCGATGACGAGGCCAGCTGCCTGGTCGTCGACGGCAAGAAGGTCAAGGTCCTGGCCGACTCCAAGTACCGCGATCCGGCCCTGCTGCCCTGGGGCGAGATGGGCGTCGAGTACGTGCTGGAATGCACCGGCCGCTTCCTGGACAAGGCCTCCGCGCAGGCCCACATCGACGCCGGCGCCAAGGTCGTCGTCATGTCCGGCCCCGCGAAGGACGACACCCCGATGTTCGTCTGCGGCGTGAACCTGGAGAAGTACACCGCTGATATGCAGTTCGTCTCCAACGCCTCCTGCACCACCAACTGCCTGGCCCCCATGGCCAAGGTCCTGAACGACAACTTCGGCATCGTCGAGGGCCTGATGACCACGGTCCACGCCTCCACCGCCACCCAGGCTGTCGTGGACGGCTTTTCCAAGAAGAACTGGCGTCTGGGCCGGTCCATCTATGGCAACATCATCCCCACCAGCACCGGCGCCGCCAAGGCTGTTGGCAAGGTCATCCC
>CANRIF010000094.1 GCA_947630645.1 uncultured Oscillospiraceae bacterium
GCCGCCCTGACGTTCCTGGGCGCCCTGGCCATCATCGTGCTGATCGTGTTCGTCAACGACGCGGAGCGGCGCATCCCGGTGCAGTACGCCAAGCGGGTGGTGGGCCGGAAGATGTACGGCGGCCAAAGCACACACCTGCCCATGAAGGTGAATATGTCCGGCGTCATGCCCATCATCTTCGCCCAGTCCATCGCCACCCTGCCCGGCACCATCGCGAGCCTGGCCGGCTGGAACGGCAGCTTCTGGCACTACATGAGCCGGCAGGATACCTGGACGTTCATCATCGGCTACTCGCTGCTGATTGTGTTCTTTGGGTACTTCTATTCCACCATCCAATTCAACCCCATCGAGATCAGCAACAACCTCCGCAAGAACGGCGGGTTCGTCCCCGGCTACCGGCCCGGCAAGCCCACCAGCGAGTTCATCCAGCGGGTGCTTAACAAGATCACCCTGTTCGGCAGCATCTACCTGTGCATCATCGCGGCTGTGCCGTACATCGTGAGCAAGTACTCGCCCACTGCCTCCGGCTTGGGCATCTCCCTGGGCGGCACCTCCGTCATCATCGTGGTGGGCGTGGCCCTGGAGACCGTGCAGGCCCTGGAGAGCCAGATGCTCATGCGCCATTACAAGGGCTTCCTTGAGTAAAGAGGAGGGCGCTCGAATATGAAGATCATCATGCTCGGCGCCCCCGGCGCGGGAAAAGGCACCCAGGCGGAGATCCTCTCCAAAAAGCTGGGTATCCCCGCCATCTCTACCGGCAACATCCTCCGGGCGGCCGTGAAGGACGGCACCCCCGTGGGCCTGAAGGCCAAGTCCTATATGGACGCCGGCCAGCTGGTCCCGGACGACGTGATCATCGGCATCCTGGCCGAGGCCCTGGCAGGCCCGGCGTGCGCCAACGGGTTCATCCTGGACGGCGTGCCCCGGACCATCCCCCAGGCCCAGGCCATGGAGGACCAGGGCATCGAGATCGACGCGGCCCTGGACCTGAACGTGCCGGACCAGACCATCGTGGAGCGTATGAGCGGCCGGCGGGTCTGTCCCGCCTGCGGCGCTACCTACCACATGGTCAGCGCGCCGCCCAAAAAGGACGGGGTGTGCGACAAGTGCGGCGCAGAGCTGATCGTCCGCGCCGACGACGCCCCGGCCACCGTCCTGGACCGGCTGCGCGTGTACCATGAGCAGACGGAACCACTGATCGCGTTCTATAAGGAGCGCGGAAAGCTCAAAACCGTGGAAAACACCACCTCTATCGAGGAGTACACGGCGGCGATATTGAAGGCATTGGGGATATGAGCGAGAACATCATCATCAAATCCCCACGGGAGATCGAGATCATGCGTCAGGCGGGGCGGATCACCGCGGCTGCCCGGACTTTGGCCCGGGAAATGGTAGCCCCCGGCGTGACGACAGCGGCGATCGACCGGGAAGTACGGCGCTTCATCGAGAAGAGCGGCGCGACGCCCACGTTCCTGGGCTACGGCGGGTTCCCCGCCAGCGTGTGCCTGTCCATCAACGATGAAGTGATCCACGGGATCCCCGGCCACCGGGTCATACGGGACGGCGACATCGTCTCCGTGGACGTGGGGGCCACCTGGAAGGGCTATGTGGGCGACTGTGCGGGGACCTACGTTGCGGGCACCGGCACAGCGGCGGCGAAAAACCTCATCGCCGTCACGCGGCAGAGCTTTTTCGAGGGGATCAAATTCGCCCGTGCGGGCAACCGCGTCGGCGACATATCCCACGCCGTACAGCAGTACGCGGAGAGCCACGGCTGTTCGGTGGTGCGGGAATATGTGGGCCATGGCGTAGGAAGCGTGATGCACGAGGCGCCGGAGGTACCCAATTTCGGCAGAGCCGGACATGGTCCCGTCCTGGTGAAGGGCATGACCATCGCGGTGGAGCCGATGGTGAACGCGGGGACGTGGGAGGTCAAGGTCCTGAAGGACGGCTGGACGGTCAAGACCGCCGACGGCAGCCTCTCCGCCCACTACGAGAACACCATCCTCATCACCGACGGCGAGCCGGAGATCCTGACCTGGGCGGAGGACCTGTGAATGAGAGCGCCCGAGCCGTATGATGTCGTGCTGTCCCTGGCGGGACACGACGCGGGAACGCTCTACATGGTCACCGGCACCCAGGGGCAGCGGCTGCTGCTGTGCGACGGCCGGCTCCGGAAGCTGGAAAACCCCAAGACAAAGAGCCAAAAGCACGTGCGTATCGTGGCCGAGGGACCTGGCGGCCCCCCGGCGGCGGATAAGGACATCAGGCAGACATTGGCACAGGCGGCCCGGCAGGCCGCCGCGAAGGAGGGAAGACTTCTTGGCGAAAGATGACGTTATCGAGCTGGAGGGCACGGTGGTCGAATCCCTGCCCAACACCATGTTCCAGGTGGACATCGGCGGCGGACACACCATACTGGCCCACATCTCCGGCAAGCTGCGAATGAACTTCATCCGCATCCTTCCGGGGGACAAGGTAACAGTGCAGATGTCGCCCTACGACCTCACCCGAGGCCGCATCACCTGGCGCACGAAGTGAACCAACCAAAACGTGTCAGATATTTTTAGGAGGCTTACAACATGAAAGTTAGGCCCAGCGTCAAGCCCATGTGCGAGAAATGCAAAGTCATTAAGCGCCATGGCCGGGTCATGGTGATCTGCCCCAACCCGAAACACAAGCAGAGACAAGGCTAACGCCTATCTTGAGGAAGAAAGGACTGGTCAGAAAAGATGGCACGAATCGCCGGCGTTGACCTGCCGAAAGACAAGCGCGTGGAGATAGGCTTGACCTATGTTTACGGCATCGGCAGGACATCCGCAAAGAAGATACTGGAGGAGACCGGGATCGATCCGGACACCCGCGTGAAGGACCTCTCCGAGGCGGAGGAGGCCAAACTCCGTGAGTGCATCGACAAGCAGTACGTTGTGGAGGGCGACCTGCGCCGCCAGAACGCACTGGACATCAAGCGGCTGATGGAGATCGGCTCTTACCGTGGCAACCGCCACCGCAAGGGCCTGCCTGTGCGCGGCCAGCGGACCAAGACCAACGCCCGCACCCGCAAGGGCCCCAAGCGCACCATCGCCAACAAGAAGAAGTAAGGGAGGGAAGAGAAAATGGCAACTGCTCAGAAGGGTAAGAAGGTCGTTCGCACCCGCCGCAGAGAGCGGAAGAACATCGAGAAGGGCCAGGTCCACATCAGCTCTTCCTTCAACAACACCATGGTCACCGTGACCGACACCAACGGCAACGCCCTCAGCTGGGCCAGCGCCGGCGGCATGGGCTTCCGGGGCAGCCGGAAATCCACCCCGTTCGCCGCTTCCACCGCTGCGGAGACCGCCGCCCGCGCCGCCATGGAGCATGGCCTGAAGACCGTCGAAGTGTTCGTCAAGGGTCCCGGCAGCGGCCGTGAAGCCGCCATCCGCGCCCTGCAGACCGCCGGCCTTGAGGTCACCATGATCAAGGACGTGACGCCCATCCCCCACAACGGGTGCCGTCCGCCCAAGCGCCGCCGCGTCTGACGAAAGGGAGGAGAAGTAATTATGGCAAGATATACCGATGCGGTGTGCCGCCAGTGCCGCCGCGAGAACCAGAAGCTCTTTCTGAAGGGCGACCGGTGCTATACCGACAAGTGCGCCCTTTCCGCGCGCCCCTATCCTCCCGGGATGCACGGCCAGGGCCGGAGCAAGACCTCCGAGTACGGCCTGCAGCTGCGTGAGAAGCAGAAGGCCAAGCGGTACTACGGCGTGCTGGAAGCCCAGTTCCGCAAGTACTTCGACATGGCCGAGCGCCGTCCCGGCCAGGCCGGCGAGAACCTCCTGTCCATCCTGGAGTCCCGCCTGGACAACGTGGTCTATCGCCTGGGCTTCGCCATGAGCCGCCCGGAGGCCCGCCAGCTGGTCACCCACGGCCACTTCACCGTCAACGGCCGCAAGGTGGACGTGCCCAGCTTCCTCGTAAAGCCCGGCATGGTCGTCTCTGTCAAACCCTCCAGCCGCGATCTGACCAAGATCAAGGCCAACATTGAGGCAAACGCATCCCGTCAGCCGCCCAAGTGGCTGGACTATGATGCCGGCAATATGCTCGCCAAGGTGTCCGGCGTCCCCACCAAGGAGGACATCGACCTGCCCATCGAGGAGCATCTGATCGTCGAGCTGTATTCCAAGTAAAGCCCTCACAGGTTGGTAAGCTGAAAACCGCGTGACGCCTTATGGCGTACATTTCAAAGGAGGGTATGAACCACATGATAGAGATCGAAAAGCCGCGTATCGAGTGTGTGGAAAGCCCGGCTGACGAGAGCTACGGCAAGTTCGTGGTGGAGCCCCTGGAGCGGGGCTACGGCACGACGCTGGGCAATTCCCTGCGGCGCGTGCTGCTCAGTTCTCTGCCCGGCACGGCGGTCACGACCATCAAGATCGCCGGCGTCCAGCACGAGTTCTCCACGATCCCCGGCGTCAAAGAGGACGTGACGGAGATCGTCCTGAACATCAAGAGCCTGATCGCCCGCCTGCACCGGGAGGGCACCAAGACCGTCTACATTGAGGCCGAGGGCGAGTGCGAAGTCACCGCCGCCGACATCAAGGCCGACGGCGAGGTGGAGATCCTCAACCCGGAACTGCATATCGCCACCCTGGGCCCCGACGCGTCCCTTTCCATGGAGTTGACCATCTCCCACGGCCGCGGCTATGTGCCCGCGGAGCGGAACAAGCCCGCCCAGGCCGTGGCCGGCGTCATCCCCGTCGACTCCATCTACACCCCCGTCCTGAAGGTCAACTACGCCGTGGAGAACACCCGCGTGGGCAACCAGACGGACTATGACAAGCTGACCCTGGAGGTCTGGACCGACCGGACCATTACCCCCCGGGACGCTGTCAGCCTGGGCGCCAAGATCCTGTGCGACCACTTCACCCTGTTCACCGACCTTAGCCAGAGCATGAACATGGGCTCCACGGTGGTGGAGAAGACAGAGGCCGTGAAGGACAAGGTCATGGAGATGACCATCGAGGAGCTGGACCTCTCTGTCCGCAGCTTCAACTGCCTGAAACGCGCAAACATCAACACGGTGGAGGACCTGGTGTCCAAGACCCAGGACGAGATGATCAAGGTCCGCAACCTTGGCCGCAAGAGCCTGGAGGAAGTCATCCAGAAGCTGGCGATGATGGGCTTGAGCCTGGCCAGCGACGAGGACGGCAAGTAAACCCACCGACACTCACATTTGGAGGTAAACGAAAATGCCCGGAACTCGCAAGCTCGGCAAGCCGACGGCTGCCCGCATGGCTATGCTCCGTCAGCAGGTCACCGATCTGCTGGCCACCGGCCGCATGGAGACCACTGTTACCCGCGCCAAGGAGGTCCGTCCTCTGGCCGAGCGGATCATCACCCTGGGGAAGAAGAAGGGCCTGGCCAATTACCGCCTGGCGCTGAAGTTCCTCACCCGTGAGGACGTGGCCAAGAAGGT
>CANRIF010000095.1 GCA_947630645.1 uncultured Oscillospiraceae bacterium
TTGATCTTCAGAAGATCGCACAGTTCCAGCATGATCCCGGAATCGGGCATGGACTTTCCCGTCTCCCACTTTGATACCGCCCGGTCGCTGATACCGAGCCTCTCGGCAAGGACGGCCTGGGTCATGCCCTGTTTCTTTCTGCAAGACGCTATGAATTTTCCAATTTTGATCTGGTCCATATCGGGCACCTCCTTTCATGGCGCAAGCATACCTGAAATGGGCGCGGATGAACACGAACCGGCGGTTGATTTTTGCCCTCTCTACCGCAGGTCGGGCACCTATGTAGAGGTGATCCGCCAGACAAAAGCCTCCCCTGTGCAAGGGGAGGTGGCGCGGCAAAGCCGCGCCGGAGGGGTTGTCACAATCCCTCAGTCTCCGGCTGACGCCGGAGCCAGATCCCTTTACACAAGGGAGCCTTTCAATATTGTGCGCCTTCGGCGCGACGAATAGGGGGTTGTCTACTTCTTCTTTTTCGGTTTTGGTGCTGGCAGTTCCTCAACCATGGCGTTGAATAAACCTGCCAAAAACTCCCGATTGTCAACTTCGTCCACCAACAGCATCTCTTTTGCTCCTGCATAGGGTGATTCATAGGTCGCTGTTGGCATATAGCGGATCGCTGCTTTTATTGGTTTTACAAGCAGCCTGTCGTCATAGATGCCGCCTACGATCCTGCCTCGGTAATAGATGATGAATTCTCCCATCATAGGCCGAACCGTGATCTCATCCAATTCGGACAATTGCCCTAAAATAAATTCTAAATATTCTTTACTCGACGCCATGATCCCACCTCAAATACCAGTTTGCCGCCATTATACCCCAGCCCTTATGAAAGCGCAACGCGGTCTTGCCTCCGCGCTTTATCGCTCCGCGAAGGAGCATTTTTCCCGGGGCAGGTCGGCGGCCTTCGCCGCGCCCAGGTAGCGGATGGACTTCTGGCCGTACCGGTCCCGGATGGCGTCCACCGCCGTGTCCAGCCGGCGCTGGGCGTCCAGACGGGCGTAATCGGTGAACAGGTCCGTCTGCTCCGGCTCCCCGGCGGGGGAGAGGGACGCGAGGCGCAGGCCCAGGCCCCGCAGCGGCCGGGGCCACTCGTGCAGCTGGCGGAACAGGACCAGGGCGGTCCGGTACAGTTCCCGGGTGAGGTCCGTGGGCCGCTCCAGAGCCGCCTGGTGGCTGGTCCAGCCCAGGGTGGCCGCGTCCCGGACGGACACCTCCACCAGCCGTGTGTGCAGCCGCGCCTGGCGCAGCCGCCCGCAGACCTCCTCCGCCAGGGCCAGCAGCACGCACCGCACGTCCTCCTCGCACCGCATATCCCGGGGCGGGGTGGTGGAGTTGCCGATGCTCTTGACGGGGGGCAGGCAGTCGAAGCGGCGGACGGGGCTGTCGTCCCAGCCGTTGGCGTAGCGGTAGAGGGTGAGGCCCGCCTTGCCCATCCGCAGGCGGAGCGTCTCCGGGTCGGCGGCGGCCAGCTGGCCAATGGTGCGGATGCCCATGGCCCCCAGCGCCCGGACGGAGGCCGGCCCCACGAACAGCAGCTCGCCCACCGGCAGCGGCCAGACCACCTGGCGAAAATTGTCCCGGCCGAACACCGTCACCGCGTCCGGCTTGCGGTAGTCGGAGCCAAGCTTGGCAAAGGGCTTGTTCCAGCTCACCCCCACGCTCACCGTCAGCCCCAGCTCGGCGCGCATCCGGCGGCGTATCTCCTGGGCGGCCAGATATCCGTCCTTCCAGGCGTGGCAGCCGGTGATGTCCAGCCAACTCTCGTCCAGACCGAATGGCTCCTGCCGGTCGGTGAAGTCGGCGTAAATGGCCCGGGCGGCCCGGGAGTATCGCTCGTACTTCTCGTAATGGGGGCGAAGCACGGTCAGCTCCGGGCATAGCTGCCGGGCCTGCCACAGCACCATGCCCGTCTTCACGCCGCAGCGTTTGGCCTCGTCGCTTTTGGCGAGAATGATGCCGTGGCGGGCCTCCACGTCCCCGCCCACCGCCACCGGCCGGCCCCGCAGTTCCGGCCGGTCCAGCAGCTCGATGCTCACATAACAGGCGTTGATATCCGAATGTAGTATGATCCGTTCCATGGGACCATTATAAATCGCTTTTTGAGAGAAGTAAAGAGAAAAATTCTCCCAATAAGAGATAACTCTTGCAAATACCCGCCCTGTGCGATATACTTATACCATAAGGAGGGCGGTGCGCTATGGTGGACGACATCGGCGGGAAACTGGCGGCGCTGCGGCGGCAGGCGGGGCTTTCCCAAAAGGAACTGGCCCAGCGGCTGACGGCGCTGGGGGAGCCCATCTCGGACAAGGCGCTCTCCAAATGGGAGAAGAACGCCACCCAGCCGTCGGCGCGGCAGTTCCTGCTGGCCTGCCGGGTGCTGGGAGTGGCGGACATCTCCGGGGAGTTTCTGGGGACGGGCCTGTCCCAGGGGCTGGACGCCGTGGGACGCCGGAAGCTGGCGGAATACGCGGACCCGCTGCGCCGGAGCGGGCTCTACGAGCCGCGGGCGGAGCGGGGCAGGACCATCAAGCTCTACACCCTGGCGGCCAGCGCGGGGCCGGGGCAGTTCCTGGACGACGGGGACTATACCTGGATCGACGCCCACGGCGCGCCGGATGGCGCGGACTTCGCCGTGCGGGTGGCGGGGGACAGCATGGAGCCCCGCTTCCGGGACGGCCAGACGGTGTACGTCAAGGCCTCGCCCACGGTGCGGGACGGGGAGATGGGGCTGTTCTCCTGGCAGGGCAGCGGCTATATCAAACAGATGCACGACCGGCCGGACGGCGTATACCTGCACAGCCTCAATCCGGCCTACGGGGACATCCCCGTGACGGACCCGGCGCAGCTGCGGGTGTTCGGGCGGATATTGTGAACGGAGGAGAGGGAAGATGAAAGTGAATTGGCGGACCTGCCGGCAGATCGGCGTGTCGGCGTTTTTGCTGTTCCTGGCGATCTACTACTGGCCCACGGCGGCAAAGCTGCTGGGGCTGTTGTTCGGCGCGTGCCTGCCCGTGATGCTGGGTGGCGCCATCGCCTATGTGATCAACATCCTCATGAGCCTGTACGAGCGGCACCTGGTCCCCAGCAAGACCGGGAAGCGGGCCAAGACCGTGCGCCGCTTCGTGAGTATGGCCGCGGCCATCGCCTCGGTGGTGCTGGTGATGTATCTGGTGATACGGCTGGTGGTGCCGGAGTTTTTGTCCTGCGTCAACGCTCTGATCCAGCAGGCGCCGGCGGCGGTGGACCAGCTGCTCAAAAACCCCTCCATCCAGAAGCTGATCCCGGCGGACCTGGGCCAGCGGCTGGAGGCGATGGATTGGCAGGAACTGGTGGGCCAGGCGCGGCAGGTGCTGATCTCCGGCTTCGCGGGGGCGGCCAGCGCCGTCAGCTCCATCTTCTCCGGCGTGGTGACCACCGTGTTCTCGGTGATCTTCGCGGTGAACATCCTCCTGGGCAAGGACACCCTGGGCCGCCAGTGCCGGCGGGTCATGTCCACCTACCTGCCCCCGGTGTGGTATAAGCGGGTCCGTCACGCGCTGGAACTGCTCAACAAGAGCTTCCGCAGCTATGTGATCGGCCAATGCACCGAGGCGGTCATCCTGGGGGGCCTGTGCGTGCTGGGGATGGGCCTGTTCCGCTTCCCCTACGCCACCATGATCGGCACGCTGGTGGGCGTCTCGGCCCTGATCCCCATCGCCGGAGCCTATATCGGCGCGGGCGTGGGCGCGTTCATGATCCTGTCCGTGTCGGCGCAGAAGGCCATCTGGTTTTTGATCTTCATCGTGGTGCTGCAACAGATCGAGGGCAACCTGATCTATCCCAAAGTGGTGGGCTCCTCCATCGGCCTGCCGGGCATATTCGTGCTGGCGGCCATCACCATCGGCGGCGCCATGTACGGGATGCTGGGGATGCTGCTGGGCGTGCCTCTGGCGTCCACCATCTACCAGGCCGTGCGGGAGGATATGGCCCGCCGGGACCGGGAGAACGTGCCGCCGCCTGACCCGGACGGCGTGAAGGGGTAGCAAGACCCGGGGAGGCGCTTGATGTTCGATTTCAAGAAGGAATACAGGGAATTTTATATGCCGAAGAACAGGCCGGAGATCGTCGATGTGCCCAAGGCGAACTACATCGCGGTCAGGGGTCAGGGCGACCCCAACGAGCCAGGGGGAGCGTACCAGCGGGCCATCGGCGTCCTGTACGCCGTCGCGTATACCCTGAAAATGAGTTATAAGACGGACCACAAGATCCAGGGCTTTTACGAGTATGTCGTGCCGCCGCTGGAGGGCTTCTGGTGGCAGGACGGGGTCGAGGGCGTGGACTATTCCGATAAGGCCGCGTTCCACTGGATATCCGTCATCCGGCTGCCGGAATTCGTCACGAAGGAGGACTTTGACTGGGCCGTGGAAACGGCCAGCCGGAAAAAGAAGGTGGATTGCTCGTCTGCGGCGTTTCTGACCGTCGAAGAGGGCCTGTGCGTGCAGATCATGCACCTGGGCCCGTTTGACGAGGAGCCGGCGACGGTGGCCGTCATGGACGCGTATCTGGAGCAAAACGGGTATGCGAACGACTTTTCCGGGAACAGGCTCCACCATGAGATCTATATGTCCGACGCGCGCAAAGCCGCTCCCGAGAAGTGGAAAACGGTCATCCGGCATCCGATAAAGAAGAAGGAGCCGGATTTTTAAACTCGCGCCACAGGCGTACATCATCGCAGGCCCCCTTGTGCAAAGGGGGCTGTCGCCGCCGTAAGGCGGTGACTGGGGGATTGTAACGGTAGATAGCAGACAACCCCTCCGCCTCGCTGTCGCTCGGCACCTCCCCTTGCACAGGGGAGGCATAAAATGTGCGGCTTATGCCGCGTCCTGTCCCGGCGCGGCATAAATAAGGCCAGCGCCCCTTTCGGGGCGCTGGCCTCGTTTATGCCTATTCCTCTTTCGGGACGTATCGCCCCGATTTCTTTCGCTCCTTGACGCACTGGGTCAGCAGGTACTCGATCTGCCCGTTGACGGAGCGGAAGTCGTCCTCCGCCCAGGCGGCCAGGTCGTTATAAAGCTGGCCGGATATTCGCAGCAGGAGCTGCTTTTTCTCGTTCGCGGCGGCCATGGGAGATCAGTAGAGGCTCCCGGAGTTGACGATGGGCTGGGCGTCCTTGTTGCCGCAGAGGACCACCAGAAGATTGGACACCATGGCGGCCTTGCGTTCCTCGTCCAGGGCCACCATGCCGCCCTTGTTGAGCCGGTCCAGGGCCATCTCCACCATGCCCACGGCCCCGTCCACGATCATCTTCCGGGCGTCGATGATGGCGCTGGCCTGCTGCCGCTGGAGCAT
>CANRIF010000096.1 GCA_947630645.1 uncultured Oscillospiraceae bacterium
AAGCCCGCGCCCCAGCCGCCCCATCGGGTGACCATGGACGAGTGCGCCCGGCTGTGGCTGAGCGGCGTGCAGGAGGTGCAGAGTTTCGACGAGGGCGAGGTGGCCGTGCGTACCGTCAAGGGGCTGCTGTATGTGCGGGGCGCGGCGCTGCGGGTGGAGAAGCTGGAAAAGACCTCCGGGGAGCTGACCGTCTCCGGCGAGATATCCAGCCTGGAGTACGACAAGACATCCCAGCGGGGCGGGCTGCTGGCCCGGCTGTTCCACTGATGGCGCTGCCGGCGGCGGTACAGCTGCGCCAGGCGGGGTGGTTCTTCCTGATGGGGGCGGGGCTGGGCCTGGTGTACGATGTGCTGGGCGGCGCAAGGGACCGGGCGGGGCTGCCCGCCTGGGCCGGGGACGGGCTGTTCACCCTGGCGGTGGCGGCGGCGCTGTTCGTGGGGGGCATGGCCAGCCTGGAGGGCCGGCCCCGGCTCTACATGGCCCTGACCGCCCTGCTGGGCGGCGCGGTCTGGTCCCTGGCCGCCTCCCCCGCGGTCCGGCCGCTGGCCGCCCGGGCATGGGGCGGGGCGGCCCGGGGAGCGGCGTTTTTGGCCCGGCCCATCCGGCGCGGGGCGGAAGTTTTCAAAAAATATGCAAAAAAACTCTTTTCAAATGGCCGGAAATGGTTTACAATAATAGTTACACATTGGAAACAAACCGCCCGGAGACGAAAAGGAGGCGCCCGCCATGAGACTACGCAGGGCCAACTGGATGACCGTGCTGGTGATCGTGGGACTGATCGCCTACGCGTGTATCACCCTGACGAATATGCGGACAAAGGTGGCGGCCGCCAACGAGACGGAGGCGGAGTTGCGCCGCCAGGTGGAGAAGATCCAGGAGGAGAACGCCGGGCTGCAATACGCCATCGACAACCAGTACGACCCCAAGACCATCGAGGACATCGCAAGAGACAAGCTGGGGCTGGTCATGCCGGATGAAAAGATATTCTACGACAGCGGCCAGTGACGAAGAGGCCGCGATATGGATATGAATGAAGGGCTGGCACGAACGTGCCAGCCCTTCGCGTATGCTGTTTTATTTCCCCACGCAGAAGCGGGAGAAGATGCCGTTGGTCACGTCCTCCCGGACGGTGCGGCCGTTCAACTCCCCCAGGGCGGCCAGGGCGCCCTCCACCTCCGTCAGCACCGCGTCGGGGGCGAAGCCCTCCGCCATGGCCTCCTGGGCGGCGCGGACATAGTCCAGCGCCCGGCCCACCGCGTCCGCCTGGCGGGGGTTGGTGAGCGTCTCCCCGGCGGGGATAGGCTCGTCCCCGGCGAAGAGGGCGGCGACGGCCGCCTCCAGTTCGTCCAGGCCCGCGCCGGTAAGGGCGCTGACGGCCACGGCCCCGTCCATGTCCCACTGGGCGGGCAGGTCGGCCTTGCTGCGGACGACGATGTGGCGGGGCGCGGCCTGGGCCGCGGCCAGCACCGCCTGGTCCTCCGCCGTCAGGGGGGCGGAGCCGTCCAGCACCGCCAGCACCAGTTCCGCCGCGTCCCCCGCGGCCCGGGCGCGGCGCACGCCCTGGCGCTCCACCGGGTCGTCCGTGTCCCGCAGGCCGGCGGTGTCCGCCAGCCGCAGCAGCGTCCCGCCCAGGACCGCCCGCTCCTCGATGGTGTCCCGGGTGGTGCCGGGGATGTCGGTGACGATGGCCCGCTCGTAGCCCAAAATGGCGTTGAGCAGGGAACTCTTGCCCGCGTTGGGCCGGCCCAGGATGGCGCAGGGCACGCCGTTTTTCATCACGGAGCCGCGCCGGAAGGTGTCCAGCAGCCGGGCCAGGGCCGTCTCCGCCTCCCGGAGGGACGCGGCATACCCCTCCAGCTGGAATGGCTCGATGTCCTCGTCCGGGTAGTCGATCACCGCATGGTAGTGGGAGCAGATGGCGGTGAGGCTCTCGTAGATGCCGTCGGTCCGGCGGCGGATGGCGCCGTCCAGCTGGGCGGCGGCGTTGACGGCGATCTGGGGCGTCTGGGCGTCTATGAGGTCGATGACCGCCTCCGCCTGGGTCAGGTCCATGCGGCCGTTGAGGAAGGCCCGGCGGGTGAACTCCCCGGCCTTGGCCTGCCGCGCCCCGGCGGCGAAGAGGCTCTCCAGCGCCGCGCGCAGCACCACGGGGGAGCCGTGGCATTGCAGTTCGGCGGTGTCCTCCCCGGTGTAGCTGGCCGGGCCTCGGGACACGGTGGCCAGGCACTGGTCCAGCACCGCCCCGTCCGGGGCCAGCAGCCGGCCCAGCACCAGCTTCCGGTCTGGCCGGGCGCTCATGGGCGCGCCGGCGAGGGGCCGGAACACCCGGTCCAGCACCGGGAGCGTGTCCGGTCCGCTGATGCGGACGATGCCGATAGCGGACAGCACCTGCCCCGTGGAGATGGCGGCGATGGTATCAAAGACGCCGCCCGGCCGGGCGGCGTCGGTCATGGGCGCGTCGGTCATTTCTTCTCTCCGTCGTCCGTCTGGGCCAGGTGGTAGGTCAGGACCAGGAAGCTGTCGGAGAAGTGGATGCTCTCCACCAGCGGGCCGTCGTCGGCCACCTCCAGCTCGGTGTTGGTGAAGTTCCAGATGGCGCGGATGCCCGCCCGGGCCAGCGTGTCCGTCACGTCCTGGGCCACATGGCGGGGGACGGTGAGGATAGCGATGTCCACCTTATGCTCCCGGACGAAGCCCTCCAGTTCCTTGGCGTCGTAGATGGGGAAGCCGTCGATGGTCTTGCCGATGATGTCCGCCTTCACATCGAACGCGCCCAGGAAGGAGTAGCCCTCGATGATGAAGTCGAAGTTCTGCACCAGGGCGGTGCCCAGGTTGCCCGCGCCCACCAGGATCACCGAGTAGCCCCGGTAGGTGCCCAGGATCAGGCCGATCTCCTTGCGAAGGGAGTCGATGTTGTAGCCGTAGCCCTGCTGGCCGAACTCCCCGAAGCAGGAGAAGTCCTGCCGTATCTGGGAGGGGGTCAGCCCCATCTGGCGGCCCAGCTTGTCCGAGGAGATGCGCTCCTCCCCCTTGCTGGCCAGGTCGTCCAGCTTCCGCAGGTAGCGGGGCAGACGGCGGATCACGTTATTGGAAACATTGGTGCGTTTCACGGGTATGTGCCTCCTTTGCAGCGCCGACAATGTTAAACTTCTATCTATCTTGTACCCAATTTACCATATTTTTGGGAAACTTGCAAATGATATTGTAAGGTGAGAAGAAAATATGCTATAATGCCTATATTGGAGCCGGAGCAGGACAGCACAATGACGAAAAATCCGCCCTCCTGCGGGCGGTCAGCGGGTCTTATCATGACGGAAAAGCGTTTATCCCATGCGTATATGCTCCTGGGACCGGAGGGTCCAGAACGGGATATGGCCGCCCGGCGGCTGGCGGCGTCGCTGGTGTGTCAGGCCCCGGACGGGCCATGCGGCGTGTGCCGGGACTGCCGGAAGGCGCTGGAGGGCATCCACCCGGACGTGACGACCCTGGAGCGGGAGCGGACGGACAAGGCCCTGCGAAGCCAGATCCTGGTGGGCCAGATCCGCGCCATGACCGCCGACGCCGCCACCGCCCCCAACGAGGCGGCCCGCAAGGTGTATATCATCGCCCAGGCGGACCGGATGAACGACCAGGCCCAGAACGCGCTGCTGAAGGCCCTGGAGGACCCCCCAGGCCACGCCTGCTTCATCCTGTGCGCCGCCGCGCCGGACGCGCTGCTGCCCACGGTGCGGTCCCGGTGCGTCCGGGCCGTGGCGCCCACGGTCCGGCAGGAGAGCGGGACGGGGATATCGGACCTGGCCCGGGCCTATCTGGAGGCCGCCGCCACCGGGGACATGGCCCAGGTGGCCCTGTGCTGCATGAGCCGGGCGGGGCTGACCCGGGAGGAGACGGAGGCCTTCGCCGGCCAGGTGAAGGACGGGGTGTGCGCCATCCTGTGCGGCCGGGAGGACGGCCATGGCATGAGCCGGGAGCGGCTGCGGCACATCGCCGCGCTGATGGACAAAACGGAGGACTACCTGCGGCATAACGTGCAGCCCAAGCAGATCTTTGGGGTGCTGGCCGCGGAGACATTGAGGTAACAGTCAAATGACAGACGTTGTGAGCATCAAATTCAGAAACCGGGGCAGGACGTATTTCTTTGACCCGGCGGGCATCACCCTTCGGACCGGCGATCAGGCCGTGGTGGAGACATCCAAGGGCCTGGAGATCGGCACGGTGGTCCGGGGCAATCACCAGGTGGAGGACGGGCAGGTGGTCGCGCCGCTGCGCCCGGTGGCCCGGGCCGCCACGGAGGACGATCTTCGGATCGCCCAGCTGTGCCGCAAGCGGGAGCGGGAGGCCTACGTCATCGGCCGGAAGAAGATCGAGGCCCACGGCCTGGACATGAAGCTGGTGGACGTGGAGTGTTCCTTCGAGGGCAACAAGATCGTCTTCTTCTTCTCCAGCGACGGCCGGGTGGACTTCCGGGAGCTGGTGAAGGACCTGGCGGGGGTGTTCCGCACCCGCATCGAGCTGCGGCAGATCGGCGTCCGGGACGAGGCCCGGATGCTGGGGGGCCTGGGCATCTGCGGAAGGGGCCTGTGCTGCAGCGGCTTCATGGACGATTTCAAGCCCGTCTCCACCAAGATGGCCAAGGTGCAGAACCTGAGCCTGAACCCGGCCAAGATATCCGGCTGTTGCGGCCGTCTCATGTGCTGCCTGCGGTATGAGCAGCCGGCCTATGAGGAGCTGGTGAAGAACGTACCGAAAAACGGCGCTTTCGTGGAGACGCCGGACGGCTACGGCAACGTGAACCAGGTGAACATCCTGCGCCAGACGGTGCGGGTGAAGCTGGACGGCGACGGGGACGACGCCTTCCGCCAGTACAGCGCCGACGAGGTGGCGGCCATCCCCGGCGGACGGCCCCGGGACGGCAGCCAGCCGCCCCATGTGCTTGTTCTCAAGCCGAAGGCGGCGGCGGAGCCGGAGCCGGAGCCAGACCCGTGGGAGATGCCGGAGCTGCTGATCACCGCCCCCGGCGAGGCGGCCGCGGCCCCGTCGCCGGAGCAGCCGCCCCGCCCGGAGCGCCGGGAGGGGGACCCCCGGCAGGGCCGCCGGAACCGCCATCGGGGCGGCCAGGGCAAAAAGGACGCCCTCGCCGGCGAGGCCCAGCAGCGCCAGGGGAAGGGGCAGCCCAACAAGGCCCAGCAGCGGCCCAAAGGGGACGTTCCCACCCCCCAGGAGCAGAGCCAGAAGGCCCGCAGCAAGAACTATTACAGCCGCCGCCGGCCCCACAACCGCCGGCCCAAGAGCGAGGG
>CANRIF010000097.1 GCA_947630645.1 uncultured Oscillospiraceae bacterium
GGAAAGTGCCTGCACGGCGGCGTCCAGCAGCCGGCGCTCCGGGTCCCCGCCGTGTTCCCAGTACATGAGGCCCAGCAGCCCCTTTTCCCGCACATAGGCGCACTTGCGGCGGATGGCCTCCGGGGACTCGAAGCTGACGAACTGCCGCCCGTTCCACAGCCAGGCCGCCTGGGCCTTCTCGTCCCAGTATTCCACGAAGCCGTTTTCCCGGCGGAACGCCTCCGTCAGCTCCCCGAAGGTGAACGTCTCCACCCCCGGCCCGGATAGCTGCAGCAATCCGTGGTCCGCGCCGGACGGGACGGGAAAACTCCGGCCGTAAAACGCCGCGCCCAGCACCATCTTCTCATAGGGGACGCCCGCGCGAAAGAACCGCTTCACCGTTGCCTTCGCGTTCAGGCCCGACCTGTCCCCCCGGCTGGGACCCAGGGCGGCGTGGTGGCCGGCCCGGTCGGAGAAGGCGCCCCGGAAGTCGTAGGTCATCAGCTGCACATAGTCCACGATCCGGGCCACCCGGTCCATGTGGGTGTGGGCGATGAAGCTTCTGCTGGCGCCCACCGCCACGGACAGGATGCGCTCCGGCCCCAGCGTCCGGCGCAGCTGCTCCAGCAGCAGGGTGTAATTCTCCCGGTCCCGAGGGTCGGCGCCGATACCGTCTTGGTCGCTGCACGGGTACTCCCAGTCGATGTCGATCCCGTCCAGGCCGTACCGCTCCGCCGCTTCCAGGCAGGAGGCAGCGAACACACGCCGGCCCTCCTCCGTCATGGCCATCTCCGAGAAGCCGCCGGCGCCCCAGCCGCCCACGCTCAACACCACCCGCAGCCCGGGCGCCCACTGTTTGAAGCGGGCCGCCATGCCGATGCGGGGAAGCATGGACAGATCCAGCCGCCCGTCCTTTATGAGCCCGAAGGCCAGGTTCAGGTGGGTCAGGCACCGGGCGTCCCGCTCCGTCACGGCGGGCAGCGAGCGGTCCATGGCATAGCCTATGATATAGTGTCCCATCGCGCGTCCATCCTCTCCGAAAAGGTCCTGCCCGCATTATACCTGGCGGCAGGCCGTGGGTCAAACCCATCCGCCGGACCGCGCGAAAGTGTGCAACGAAAGACAAGAAGGGGCATGGAAAGTCATTTCCAACCCGGACGGCGACCGGTATACTCAAATTGGAATGATATCGGTCTTGGAGGTGCGAATATGCGTTACGGCCATTTTGACAACGCGCGGCGCGAGTACGTGATCGACCGGGTGGACGTGCCGGTGTCCTGGACCAACTACATCGGGCTGGGGGATATGTACGGCGTGTTCAACCACACCGCTGGGGGTTACCTCGTCTACAAGAGCCCGGAATACCACCGCATCACCCGCTTCCGGCCCAACGGCGTGCCCATGGACCGGCCGGGCCACTATGTATATCTGCGGGACCGGGACACGGGGGACTACTGGTCCGTATCCTGGCAGCCGGTGGCCAAGCCCCTGGAACACTTCTCCTGCCGCCACGGGTTGAGCTATGTGAAATATGTGAGCGATTACAGCGCCATTGCCGCCGAGCAGACGCTGTTCGTGGCCATGGACGACCCGGTGGAGATCTGGGACGTGCGCCTTCGCAACGACTCCGGCCGGACCCGGCGGCTGTCCGTGTTCTCCTATCTGGAGTTCAGCTTCCACCAGGTCCCCATGGACAACCAGAACTTCCAGATGAGCCTCTACGCCGCCGGTAGCCGCTATGTGGACGGGGTGATCGAACACGACCTCTACTATGAGGAGGACGGCTACCAATTCTTCACGGCGGACTTCGCCCCGGACGGGCTCGACTGCCTGCGGGACGCCTTCCTCGGCCCCTACCGCACGGAGAGCGACCCCATCACGGTGGAGCGGGGCGTGTGCGGCGGCAGCTTTGAGAAGGGCGGCAACCACTGCGGCTGCCTGCAAAAGGACCTGATCCTGGCCCCCGGCCAGGAGGCGCGGCTCATCTTCCTGCTGGGCGAGGGCGGCGTGGATGCCGGCCGGGCCATGCGGGAAAAGTACACCGCCGCCCGGGTGGACGCGGACTTTGCCCGGCTGGGCGCCTTTTGGGACGACCTGCTGGGCCGCTTGCAGGTGGACACCCCCAACTGGGGCATGAATACGGAGCTGAACATCTGGGACCTCTACCAGAGCGTGATCAACGTGCGCTTTTCCCGCTTCACCTCCTTCATCGAGGTGGGCGGCCGGACAGGGCTGGGCTACCGGGACACGGCCCAGGACGCCATGATGGTGATCCACGCCGACCCCGGCCCCTGCCGTATGCGGCTGACGCAGCTGCTGCGGGCGCTGACGGGCGAGGGCTACGGGCTGCATCTTTTTGAGCCGGGCTGGTTCGAGCCGGAGCAGAAAAAGCAGTCCTTCAAGTCCCCCACCGTGATCCCCACGCCGGACAAGAGCCAGATCGTCCACGGCCTAAAGGACGCCTGCGCGGACGACGCGCTGTGGCTGGTGGCGGCGGTGGTGCAGTATGTGAAGGAGACGGGGGACCTGGCCTTTGCGGACGAGGTGGTGACCTATGCCGACGGGGGCAGCGGCACGGTGTACGAACACCTGACCCGCATCCTGGACTTCTCCGCCCGGCAGGTGGGCGCCAGCGGCATCTGCAAGGGCCTGCGGGCGGACTGGAACGACTGCCTGAACCTGGGCGGCGGCGAGAGCGCCATGGTCAGCTTCCTGCACTACTGGACACTGGAGCAGTTCGTCTCCCTGGCAAAGCGCCTGGGCCGGGACGACGATGCGTCGCGGTACGAGGCCGTGGCCGCCCATGTCAAGGAGGCGTGCCAGCGGGTACTGTGGGACGGCAAGTGGTACATCCGGGGCATCACGGCGGACGGTCGGCCCATCGGCACCCAGGCAGACACCGAGGGCCGTGTCCACATGGAGAGCAACACCTGGGCGGTGCTGTCCGGCGTGGCGGACCGGGAGCGGGGCCTCTCGGCCATGGACAGCGTGGACGAGTACCTGTACACCCCCTACGGCCTGATGCTCAACGCCCCCGGCTTCACCGTGCCGGACGACAGCGTGGGCTTCGTCACGCGGGTGTACCCGGGGCTGAAGGAGAACGGGGCCATCTTCTCCCACCCCAACCCCTGGGCCTGGTGCGCCGAGGCGGTGCTGGGCCGGGGCAGCCGGGCCATGAAATTCTACGACGCGCTGTGTCCGCCGCTGCAAAACGACCGGATCGAGGTCCGCCAGGCGGAGCCGTATGTATACTGCCAGTTCGTGGTGGGCAAGGAACACACCGCCTTCGGCCGGGCGCGGCACCCCTTTATGACCGGCTCCGCCGGGTGGGCGTACTTCGCCGCCACCCAGTACATTCTGGGCGTCCGGCCGGACTTTGACGGGCTGCAGATCGACCCCTGCGTCCCGTCGGGCTGGCGGGAGTTCTCCGTCACCCGCCGCTGGCGCGGGGCGGAGTACCGCATCCATGTGACCAACCCCGACGGGGTAGAAAAGGGCGTCCGGCGCATCACGCTGGACGGCCGGGACGTGGCGTATCTGCCTCCGCTGGCCCCGGGGAGCGTGGGCCAGGTGGAGGTCGTGATGGGAGGAGAGAGAAAATGATCAAATTCGGTACCGGCGGATGGCGGGCCATCATCGCCGACGATTTCACCAAAGAGAACCTTCGTCTTGTGACGGCGGGGCTGTGCCGGCTCATGGAGCGGGAGGGCCACGCCGGGGCCACGGTGGTGGTGGGCTACGACCGGCGCTTCCTCTCCAAGGAGTCCGCCCACTGGGCGGCGGAGGTGCTGGCGGGCTATGGCTTCCGGCCCTTTGTAGTGAACCGCTCCTCCCCCACGCCGCTGATCATGTTCACGGTCAAGCAGATGGGCGTGCCCTACGGCCTGGCGGTCACCGCCAGCCACAACCCGGCCATCTACAACGGCGTCAAGGTGTTCACCGCTGGCGGCCGGGACGCGGACCAGACCGTCACCGCGAAGATCGAGGCCGAGATCGCCCCGCTCACGCCGGAGGACGTGAAGAGCGTGGACTATGACGAGGCCCTGGCCGCGGGGTCGATCCGGGAAGGGTATCCCTTCAACGAGTACATCGACAGCATTTTGCAGATGCTGGATGTGCCCAAGATCAACCGTTCCGGCCTGCGTATCGCCATCGACCCCATGTACGGCGTCAGCCAGAGCAGCCTGCGTACCATCCTGCTCACCTGCCGGTGCGACGTGGACGTGATCCACGAGCAGCACGACACCCTCTTCGGCGGACGGATGCCCGCACCCAGCGCCGACGCGCTGCGGCTGTTGAGCGACTATGTGATCGAGAACGGCTGCGACTTGGGCGTCGCCACCGACGGGGACGCGGACAGGCTGGGCGTGATCGACGAGAAGGGCCAATACATCCACCCCAACACCCTGCTGGTGCTGCTGTACTACTATTTGCTCAAATACCGGGGCTGGACCGGCCCCTGCGTTCGCAACAACTCCACCACCCACCTGCTGGACCGGGTGGCGGCGGACATGGGCCAGGCCTGTTACGAGGTCCCGGTGGGCTTCAAGCACATCTCCGCCAAGATGGCCGAGACGGGAGCGGTCATCGGCGGGGAGTCCTCCGGCGGCATGGCCGTGCGGGGCCACATCGCCGGGAAGGACGGCATCTACGCCGCGGCGCTGCTGGTGGAGATGCTGGCCGCCACGGGCAAGAGCGTGTCCGCCCTCTACCAGGAGATCACGGACCGGTACGGCAGGCTCTCCTATACCGACGCGGCCATCACCATGACCCCCGCCAAAAAGGGGCAGCTGATGGAGCGGCTCTTTGAGAAAAAGGAACTGCCGGACTTCGGCCAGGCCGTGGACCATGTCAGCCGGGAGGACGGCTGCAAGGTGTATTTCGCCGACGGCAGCTGGGTCATCTGCCGCTTCTCCGGCACGGAGCCGCTGCTGCGTTTCGCCGCCGAGGCGGACGACGCCGCCCGGGCGGAGGGGTACATCCGCCTGTGGCGGGAGCAGCTGGGACTATAAAGGACGCGGGACCCGCCGGAGCGCGGGTCCCGTTGCCTTTTCCGGCGCGGACGTGATACAATACAGGCAGAAAG
>CANRIF010000098.1 GCA_947630645.1 uncultured Oscillospiraceae bacterium
ATCAGTACGAGAGGATGTAGGAGTCGCTGTTTTCCGGGGCGATGCCCAGGATCGGCACGAACCGCTCCTCCTCGTCGCCATGCTCCATCTCCGCCACCGCCAGCTCCCGGTCGGAGGCCAGGGAGTCGGTGCCGGTGGCGCAGTAGAGCCGGGAGAAGAGCCGCCAGAAGATGCCGATGTCCTGGCCGGTCTGGCTGCCTAGGTCGTTTCGCAGGGAGGCGGTGTCGATGCGGGCCGACACCTTCACGTCGGAGCCGGCCAGCGCCTCGGCCACCCGCCGGCCCATCTGGCACACCGCCACCACCGGGTCCGGCGCGGTCTGCAGCTGCACGGAGTAGCTGAAGCCGTCCTCGGACACGGGATGGTAGAGGTCCGCCAGGATGATCTCGTCAAAGCCCATGTCCGCCAGTTCCAGGGCCAAGCCCTCCAGGTAGGAGCGGATGGTGTGGTTATAGGGGTCCACCCAATAGTTGCCGCTGCTGTCCTGATACAGCCCGCCCGTGGCCCGCTGGAGCGCGCAGGTCCAGTTGCGCTGGACCATCAGCCCGTCGGCGAAGCAGCTGATCTGGGCCGCCACGGTCTTGCCGTCGTCGTGGAGGGTGGCGATGGCGGAGGCGATGTCCGTCTGGGTCCCGGTGGAGTAGTCGATGGCCACGGAGTTGGCGGAGGCCCAGCCCAGCTGGCCGCTGCGGCTCTTCATCTCGAAGATGACGAAGTTATAGTTGTTCTGCTCGATGAAGCTCACGGCGCTGGCCAGGTCTGTGGCGTTGGTGACGGTGCTTAGGGGGTAGAACCAGCCCCGCACCGGCTCCAGACTCTTCCAGCCGTCCATGTCCACGTCGTCAAAGTCCGGGTCCTCCCAGACCACCTGTACCGGCACCGGCTCATAGGTGGGGGAGGGGGCTGGCTCTGCCTGGCTCCCGGCGGCCTCGCCCCGGCCGGAGAAGGGCAGCTGGAGCGTGGCGCCGTTGGCGTCGTAGACCATGAACCGCTGCAGCACGAAGAACATGGTCACGCCGCCCACCAGCAGGAAGGCCAGCACGAACAGCAGTATAGTCAGGGGCACCCGGAATTTCCGGCGGCCCCTGTATATGTCCTTGGGACGGTAGGACATCGATCAGCTCTCCAGGTCTTTTATCATGGCGATGCGCCGGATATGGCTCTCCCCGTTGGAGAACCCGGCGGCGAGGTAGGCGTCCGTGATCTGCTTGGCCAGCTCCGTGCCCAGTACACGGCCGCCCAGGCACAGCACGTTGGCGTCGTTGTGTTCCCGGGCCATCCGGGCGCTGTAACAGTCCCCGCACAGGGCCGCCCGGATGCCATGGACCTTGTTGGCGGCGATGGACATACCGATGCCCGTGCCGCACACCAGGATGCCCCGCTCATACTTTCCCTGGGCCACGGCGCGGCACAGCTTTTCGGCATACTGGGGATAGTCCGTCCGCTCGCCCTGGCAGCCCAGGTCCTCCACGGCCATGCCCTGCTGGGCCAGGTGGGCGAGAAGCTCCTGTTTGAGGGCGTAGCCGCCGTGATCGGATGCGATGGCGATCATAAGAAAACGCGCTCCTTTCAGATGGGGATGAAGTCCGGCTTCCGGCCGGTATAGACGGCAATGTAGCGAAAACCGCAGGCGCGGAGCAGTTCCCTGCCCTGGTCCAGGCACTTGGCCGCGTCCTCCGGCCGGTGGGCGTCGGAGCCGGTGGTGACGATCTCGCCGCCCAGGGCGCGGTACAGCCGCAGTATCTCCTCCGAGGGGAATGGCCCGCAGCCGTCCCGCAGGCCGGAGCAGTTCAGCTCCACCCCCCGGCCGTGGCCGATGATGGTCTTTAGAAGATGCTCCACCCGGTCGCCGTACTTTGCCAGGGTCAGGGCTGTGTCCACGCCCTGATAACAGGCGTAGCGGCGGAAGTAGCCGATGTGGGCCATCACGTCGTAATAGTCCCGGTCCGCCACCCACTGCAGGTTGTCCAGATAGATGTCCCACAGCGCGTCGCAGTGGGCCGGGTCGGCGTAACTCTGTTCGTGGTAGTCGCCAAATTCCCGGTTGATGTGGTGAGAGCCAAGGATGAAGTCCAACCCGGGCGCCCCGGACAGCTCCTCCGTCAGCGACGGGTGCATCTGCAATTCCGCCAGCTCTAGGCCCAGCCGGATATCGAGGTCCGCCGGGAGCCTGTCCCGGATCTGGGCCAGTTCCTCCCGCTCCCGACGGGCCACCGTCCGGCAGGCGGGGTCGTATTCCAGGCTGCGCCAGTCCACCGTGTCGCAGTGGTTGGTGATACACAGCCAGCGCACCCCGGCGGCGTACTCCGCCATGGCCATGTCGTACAGGGAGGCATGGCTGTCCGGGGAGACGCGGGTGTGACAGTGCTGGTCCGTCAGAAAGGCCATGTGTCTTTGAACCATTTGAGAAACACCTGCCCGTAAGCCCCGGTGTAGGGCACCCCGGCCAGCACCGGATAGAATATGCCGAACAGCAGCACGGCCAGGCCCGTGAAGCTGCCTATGGCCCCCGCCCAGTTCTCGTCGTGCCGGCGCAGGTCCGCGAAGATATAGGCGATGGCCAGCACAAGAAACACGGTGCAGGGGAAGTAGTGGTAGGCGAAGGTGAGCCGGGTGACCAGCACCCAGGGCAGGAGGTTCGCCAGATACCCGATAAGGATGAAGACGGCCCGCTCGTCCCGGTCCCGGACGGCCAGCCAGCCCATGCCGGCCACGGCCGCCAGGCCGCCCCAGCTGACCAGGGGGTTATTGAAGGCGCCGAACCGGGTGGACCAGGTCCCGCCCGCCTCGGAGGACAGGTAGTAAAGGATGGGCCGCACGTCCGCCAGCCACTGATACCACCAGGAGGAGTAGGGGTGGGTGGCCACCAGGTCGGAGTGGTAGTTCCACATATACGACTGGTTGTCCAGCACCAGCTGCAGGTATTCCTTCCTGAACAGCCGCCAAGGCCCGTCGATGCCCTGGCTGGGGGCGTAGGACCAATAACTGACGTAGTAGATAAGGCAGGGGACCGCCACGAACAGCAGCAGGCACCAGCCCACGTTCAGCAAAAAGGCGTCCAGCGCGGCCTTCTTCTCCCGGACGAAGCGCACGATCCAGTACACCGCCCATATGACGGCCAGGCCCGCCCCGGCGTAGATGCACACCCACTTGCTGGCTGCGCCCAGCCCGAAGCTGGCCCCGGACAGCGCCAGCCACAGCAGCCGGCGGCGGGGCCTTTCCTCCGGCTCCGTCAGCCAGAAGTACATGAAGAGGTACATCAGGATGGTGAAGAACACCGCGTACACGTCGATGGTGGCGATGCGGGTCTGGACGAAGTGCATGAAGTCGAAGGCGAACACCGCGCTGCCCGCCCCCGCCACCACGGCGTAGCCGAACATCCGTTTGAGCAGCAGGTACAGCAGCGGCAGCATCAGCACCCCGCACAGCGTCCCCATGAAGCGCCAGCCGAAGGGCGTCATGCCGAACAGCCGGATGCCCAGGCCGATGATGGCCTTGCCCAGGGGCGGGTGGGTGATCTCGTAGGGCCAGATGTTTTCGATCATCTCCAGCGCCGTGCGGGCGTGGTAGATCTCGTCGAAGTAGGTGCCGTTCATGAAGCTGTACGCCGCCGGGACGGTGTCCTGCTCGTCGAACAGGGCCTGGCAGTCCTCCGGCACGATCAGCTCCTCCGCCGGGATGGGCGTCCCGTCCTGGCCGTAGATCACCACCTCGCCCAGGTACTGCTCCGCCCCCGCCACGATGCGTACATACCGCACCGGGCCGTTGTCGGCGTTGAGGACCGCGTCGTTCCAGCGGAACAGCTGGGTATACTGCTGGGTCATGCCGGAGGTGCCGTCCTCCTTGGCCTGGATGACCCAGTCCTCCCCGTCGGCGGAGAACTGGAGGAGGTAGTCGGCGGTGACCAGGCCAGACCAGTAGCGCACCCCGGTGACGGTCTGGGGCTGGCGCAGCTCCACCTGGGCGTAGTTGCCATCCCCCTGGAAGCGCAGGAAGGTCTGGGGGGCGGTCGTGTCCCCCAGGCCGATGAAGGCGATCACGGCGTACACCACGGTCAGCCCGCCCATGAGCAGCCAGTCCAGGCGGGTGAAGCGCCGGTCCGCCGGGGCCGGGGCGTCCACCGGGCCGTCCTCCGCCGCCGGACCGGGCCGGGGCACGGCACGCCGGTGTATGACCGCCCAGCGGCAGCACCACAGCAGCGCGAACAGCGCCACGGCCAGGGGGAATATGATGGTCAGGTCAGAGAGCATAAAAGGGCCTCATGTTCTTACCAAATAGACGTACATGGGTATTATACACTAAAAGCGGAGGCGCCGCAACGCCTCCGCTTTTTAATTTTCCGTGAATTACAGCCTGTGCCGCTTTTTGGTCTTCTCCCCGGCCAGGTCCGCGAACTGCTGCAACAGCTCCTTCTGCTTGTGGGACAGGTTCTTGGGCGTCTGCAGGTTCACGGTGACGTACTGGTCCCCCCGGGCGCCGGAGCGCACGCTGGGGATGCCCTTGCCTCGCAGCCGGAACACGGACCCGGTCTGGGTCCCCTCGGGGATGTTCAAACTCACTGGGCCGTCCAGGGTGGGGACCTGGATCTCCGCGCCCAGGGCCGCCTGGACGAAGCTCAAATCCGCCGTCACATAGACGCTGGTGCCCTCCCGCTGGAAGGTGGGGCTGGGCCGGACCTGGACCGTCACCAGCAGGTCCCCGGCCGGGCCGCCGTTGGCCCCGGCGTTGCCCTGGCCCCGGAGGGACACGGTCTCCCCGTCGTCGATGCCCGCGGGGATGGACACGCTCAACTTCTTCTGGGACCGGATGGTGCCGCTGCCACGGCACTTGGAGCAGGGGGCGTGGATGATCCTGCCGCTGCCGCCGCACTTGGGGCAGGGGCCGGAGGACTGGAACACGCCGAAGGGGGTGCGCTGCTGGGTGCG
>CANRIF010000099.1 GCA_947630645.1 uncultured Oscillospiraceae bacterium
TAAAAATTTGTCCCGGCCTCCTGCGGAAACCGGGACAAATATTTATCTGGCCTTGACGGGGGAAAGGCGCGGTGTGCTATGTCAGACACTCACGAAGGGGATGTGCAGAAGGTCTATACGCTCCGGGCGCTTCTTGTCATAATAGATCGCCGTCAAGGGATGCAGTTCCTTGATGGTGTCCGGCGGGACCTTGTACTCGTGGACCAGCCTCTTGGTCCCAGCTGCGTCCGGGTCCAGAAGTACGCCGCTGGATTTGCGGGTGGTCTCCACCGTGAGGCGGGTGCCGATGATGTTTGCCATCGTCTCCGCGTCAGCGGCAGCATTGAGCTGCAATACGGCGTATTGTCCGCAGTTCTCCATCACCCGCTCCGCGAACGTCTCCGACACCGCCGACAGGTCCGCAATAGATTGTGTGGCGACGATGATCTGATAGCCATAGCTGCGGGCCTGGGAGAACAGAGGCATAAGCTGCTCCGTGGCGTAGGCTCCCAGCTCGTCCATGATGACCCGCTTCTTGCCTATGAAGTCTATCTCCTGGGAGATCACATGGCGGATGTCCGCGATAAAGAGCCTGCCCACCGCCTGGGTAAAATCCGTATAGCGGAAGGAATCCAGGTCCACGAAAAATACAGCACGGTCCTGCTTCGCTGTGGAGGCGTTCACATAGCCGCCGGTCCCGTCCCCGAACAGCTCGCTCCCGTCACCGTATAGCAGGTTTTGGTAGCGGCTCCGGGACAGGGCCGCTGCCTCTGCTACGTCTGACAGGGCGTTATAGCCCTTTACCTGTTCCGCCGTCAGTATGCCGTCCTTGCGTAGCTGCCATGTCAGAGAGGAAAATTTGTCGAATGTATAGAAATCGCACACAGAGGCCAGAGACAGCGGTATGTCCGCCGCCCGCAGCACCTCGCACAGCGCCTTGAGCCAGGTCGCCGTACACGCCTTGTAATGGGGCTCGGTAAACTCGCTGATGCTCACCAGCGCGTCCGACAGCTCTGTGGGCGTCATATCCGCCAGAGGGCCGTATATCCGGCGGCCATGCTCACGGGGATCGAGCGAGACAACAACGACCTCGCGGCCATACTTGGCGGCAAGGGCCTTGGTCATGTTGAGCAGGCTCCGGCTGTCGTCCGTGCCGTTCTTGCCGCTCAAGATGTACAGCGGCTCCCCGAACCGCACGGAATCCTCTATGTAGTGGAGCAACAGCGTTGTCTTACCGCTGCCCGTGGTCCCGGCGACAAACTCATGGGAGCGGTTATCCGTACTCACGCGCTCCACGTGGGTAAACTGACGCTCGGCCTTCTTTTTCTCTTGACGCAGCAGCATCTCGTCCGCGCTCTCACCTCCCACCCAGGCGATAGCAGCGGCGGTGGCGATAGGAAAGGACACCCGCACGGGCGCTGGGTAAAACAGCCACGCGGAAACCGTGCCGGGAAAGGTCCCCATCCAAAAGCCGTCCAAGCCATATCCGAGGATAAGCGAGGCCAGAATGACGGCGGCCACGTCCCACAGGCCAATGAACAGGAGCCACAGCATGATGCGTTTCCTTGCCGCGCCGCGTTTCCGGCGCATGATGATACAAAAGCCGACCAGCGCCAGAAAGTAGACGGGAGAGAGAAACAGAGACGCGGCGGCAAAGCACGGCAGGCACATCACCACCCGCTGGCGGAAATCCAGAACATTATTCATTTTTGCCCCACACACTCTTATAACACCGATACTTCAGCAGGCTGTAATCCTCTCTGGACCTCGCCCGCTGAAGCGTTTCTTTTACGTCCACGCCCGTGGGTCCTATGTACTTGTTGCGGTGGATGTCCGCCATCACGATGCGGTCCTCCACGCAGGACAGGGGGAGTACGGACAGGTGAACGCTCATTCTGCCTGCCACCATTTGGATGTTACTCCCGATGTTCTTTGGCCTGTCGGGGACGAGCCACGTTTGCGCGCCGAACATATCATTAGAGACGATGTTCCGCTCCAACACCGGCAAGGGCTTGTGATTCAGCTCGATCTCATAAGCCTCGCCACGCAGCACGATGTCGGGTCGGTGGGTCTTGCTATTGAAATAGGGCTTGAGATCCTGATCGACCAGCATATCAAAGATGCTGGCCTGGTTCATGATGGACAGCCACGTGCAAACGTGGCCCACCATGAGGGCGTGGTGGGTAGTGTAGCTCACCTCATAGGGCCTGCTGTTATACTTGCCTATCCTGCCGAGGCCCGCCGCCGTGAGGAAGTAGCACTTTGCGCCCAGCGCATCCCGCACGGTCTGGACCAGGCCCATCCGTACCATCCTCGCCAGCTTCTTTCTGCAAAATGTCACGTCCGTAAATCCAGCCAGCCAAGCCAACTCTACCGCCTGGACTATCCGCAGCTTGTCGATGATCTCCAGCATACGATACTCCCGGTTCCCGATCTCCATTGATCTGACAGTCATTGTGATCCTCCTTTTCTCGACTGGGCCCAGCACCGCCAACGACGCGCACGCATGATCGCCGGACCCTTTGCCGCCACCTGCTGCCTCTGATCGTGCCCCTGCCATGTACCACGTTGACCGTCCGGGGTTCCGGGTCGGAGGGCCGGAACCCCGGACGGCAACCCTTGGTACAGGCGGGTTTCAGAGCCGCAGGTGGCGCAAATGCGTGCGCGACGATGGGCGGCACTTTGGGCCAATAGTTTAAAAGACCTTATGCACAAGGCTAGTGCATAAGGTCTAAATGGAAACGGCTTGTCCCATCGTTAATTATGGGTTTTTACCAAATTTTTGGGGCTATGTTGTTCTTTCGTAGTCGTACCATCCGCGCCCATGTCCTCGGCCAGGTCGGCGATCACGTCGCCCTTGACCTGGAAGGTGGCGGCGGAGTAGGGGAACCCGGCGGCCGCCTGGGCGTAGACGCCGGCGGTGTGGTCCACGAAGTAGTCTTGGAAGCCGGCCTTTTCCACCTGCTCCACGGTCATGTTCCGGGTCAGCTGGTGGACGACGGTGCCCACGATCTCCAGGTGGGCCAATTCCTCCACGCCGATGTCGGTGAGCAGGGCCTTCACCTGCTCATAGGGCATCGAATACCGCTGGCTCAAATACCGCAGGGAGGCAGACAGTTCCCCGTCGGGTCCCCCGTACTGGGAGATGATATACTTTGCCATGGCGGGATCGGGGTTCTTGATCCGCACGGGATACTGGAGTTTCTTCTCATATACGAACATTACTTTTTCTCCGCCTTTCTGCCGCCGTTCCAGGGCCAGGGGTCCGCGGGCCACACCCAGGCGTCGAAGTTCGCCGTATCGGTGCGCGTCACGGGGCCGCACATCTCCACATAACGCTTCCGCCCCTCTTTGGCCAGCGCGGAGAAACTCTTCCAGGTCTTGAACGCTTCCTTGTCATCCGGGTGGGTGTCCAGATACAGCGCCAGCTCCTGGCACACGAAGTCCAGGGCCATCAGTTCGGCCTGGGGCGTGTTCTCCACCGGGCCGTTGGCCACATAGTCCATAAAGGGCAGGTCCAGCCCAGGGAACAGCGTGCCCTTTGCCAGGGCGTCGGCGCTGTCATAGGCCGGTTCGCTGCACGGCTGGGCGGCCAGCATGGGCACAGCCAGGGGCGCGCAGGAGGGCAGGGGACCTTCCTTATAGCTGCATGAGTCGTTGTTTTGCAAAAAAATTTCCCCCTTTGCACGCCATACTATGCAGAGGGGGAAATGGTTGTTATTGGGAATCAGCCCTTACGCCTGGACCTTCTTCAGCTTGGCGTAGCGGGGCAGAGAACACTCGGTGGGGCGCTCCGGCTCACCCTGGATCAGCGGCAGCGCGTAGTCCACGAAGTCGTCGGTGACGAAATTGTGTTCCGCGTTGATCCACTCCAGGGGGACCTTCTTCTCCGCGTTGGCCACGGCGGTGAGGGGAAGGAGGATGGTCTTGCAGACGTAATTGCCCTTCTCGTCACTGGACCGCTCAAAGGCCACCATCTTGCCTGTCTCGCCGGCGACGGCGGACTGCACGGCCACCCGGCCGGCCAGTTCCGCTTCCTCCACGTCGGTCTTGGAGGCCAGGTGGGCGCCGCAGCGTTGCAGCAGGCTCAACTCGATGGGGCGGACCTTGGCGCCGGTGCGGGCCTTGACCATCTCGCCCAGACGGGCCGCCAGACCGCCCAGCTGGGCGTGGCCGAAGCCGTCGGTGGCGCTGGCCTTGGCCTCGGACACGAAAGTGCCGTCGGCGTAATGCAGGCCCTCGGACACGGCCACCAGGCAGGAGCCCTTGGCCTTATAGACCCGCTCCACGTCGTTCAAAAACGCCTCCTGGTCGAAGTCCACCTCGGGCAGATACACCAGGTCGGGTCCGGCGCCGAAGTGAGTGGCCAAGGCGGCGGAGGCGGCCAGCCACCCGGCGTGGCGGCCCATGATCTCCATGATGGTCACCTGGCCGGTGGGATAGACCCGCCCGTCCTTGGACACCTCCATGGCACTGGTGGCGATATACTTGGCCGCGGAGGCGAAGCCGGGGCAGTGGTCGGTGCCCCACAGGTCGTTGTCGATGGTCTTGGGGATGCCCATCACCCGGCAGTCCCAGCCGGACTTGGACATATAGCGGCTGATCTTGTCGCAGGTATCCATGGAGTCGTTGCCGCCGTTATAGAAGAAGTAGCGGACGTTGTGCTTTTTGAACACCTCCAGGATGCGCTTATA
>CANRIF010000100.1 GCA_947630645.1 uncultured Oscillospiraceae bacterium
GGAAGGTGTAGACGGCGTCCGCCAGGGCGGAGGCCACCGCCGGGTCGTGGGTGGTGACCAGGACGGTCCGGCCCGCGGCCTGCGCCTGCAATAGGGCCAGGACGCTCTCCTGCCGGGCCTCGTCCAGCTCCCGGAGGGGCTCGTCCAGCAGCAGCAGGTCCCCCTCAAAGGCCAGGGCCCGGGCCAGATTCACCCGCTGGGCCATGCCGCCGGACAGTTCACGGGGCAGCTTGTCCGCCGCGTCCGCCAGACCCACCGCCTCCAGCCATGCCATAGCCTGGGGCAGGGTGGCGGGGCCGTCGGACAGCACTGCGTTCACGTTTTGCACCGCCGTCAGCCGGGGCAGCAGCCGTGGCTCCTGGAAGGCGTAGGCCAGCCGCCGGGCGGCGCACTTGACCGCGCCGGACGCGGGGGCCAGCAGGCCCGCCGCCAGGTCCAGCATGGAGGTCTTGCCGCAGCCGGAGGGGCCCATCAGCGCCGCGCGGCCGCCGGGGGGGACGTGCAGCGTCACGCCGGAAAGCACCGTCCGGTCCCCGTAGGACAGGGAGACATTTTCAAAGCGGATCATGGCTCTGGCCTCCCTCCCGGTGATACCGCCGGTGCGCCCGGTCGGCGGCCGCCGTGAGCAGCCGCTCGATGGCCAGGGAGCATAGCACCACCACCACCGTCCAGGCGAACAGGTCCACCGTCTCCAGATAGAGCTTGGATTCGTAAAGCTGCCGGCCGATGGACCGGGCCGGCACAGTCAGCACCTCCGCCGCCACCCCGGACTTCCACGCCACGCCGAAGCTGGTGCGGCAGGCGGCGAAGAAATAGGGCGCCGCCGCCGGGGCGTACACCCGCCGGACCTTGCGCCAGGGGGAGAAGCGGTACACCGCCGCCACCTGCAAGAGGGACCGGTCCGTCTGGCGCAGGCCCTCCGCCACGTTGGACCACACCAGCGGCAGCACCATCAAAAACACGATCACGCTGGGCAGCACGTCCCGCCCCACCCAGATCAGCGCCAGCAGGATGAAGCTGGCCACCGGCACGGACTTCACCGCCGTCAGCAGGGGGGACAGCAGCGCGTCCAGCAGCCGGTAGCGGCAGGTGGCCGCCGCCAGCAGCACCCCGGCCAGCACCGCCGCCAGGGTCCCGCACAGGATGCGGATCAGGCTCACCGCCGTGATGCGCCAGAAATCCGCCGTGGCCATCAGGGCGGCCAGGCGTTTTGCCACGGCCAACGGGCCGGGCAGCAAAAGCTGGCTGGCCGTCAGGCGCGCTAACAGCGCCCATACGCCCAGCCAGAAGGCCAGGATGGCGATCCCCTTGACGAACGCTCTGCCCCGGCCCATGGGGTCAGTCCAGGCCGTAGTAGAAGCCGTCGTCGGGGACGGCCCCACCGATGGACTCCGGGGCGACGCCGGCCAGGATGGTCAGAAATTCGTCCATATCCTCCTTCATCTCCGCCCCGGTGATGAAGCACACGTTGCAGTTGGGGATGGCCTTCTCCGCCACCGCCGCGTCCGCGAACACGCCGGTCTCGGCGATCATCGCCGCGGCCTCGGCGGGATGTTCGGTCAGGTATTCGATGGAGGCGCCGCACCGCTCTAGGAAGGACGTGATCAGCTCCGGGTGATCCTGAACGAACTGGGTCCGGGCCACCACGCAGCCCTGCACCAGGCTGTCGGCGGGGAACACCGCGTCCCACTGTTCCGTCAGATCCAGGGCCACGGTGAGTTTATCGTTCTTGGCGCAGGCGATGGTCACCATTGGCTCGGGCAGCACCGCCGCGTCCACCTCGCCGGAGGCCAGGGCGGTACGCAGGTCGGCGGGCTGGGCGTAGGTGTCGTCCAGCGTCACGTCCACGCCGGCCTTCTCGCACAGCGCCCGGGTCAGAAACAGGGGGTTCTGGGCCGGGACGTACACGGTCATGCCCGCCAGGTCATCCAGGCTGTCCACCGTGACGGTCTCGCCGTTCACCACCAGATACAGCACCCCCAGGGTGTTCAGCGCCAGCAGGCACACCCCGCCCTGGGTCTTGTTGTAGAGCGCGGCGGCGGCGTTGGTGGGCAGGGCGGCGATGTCGCAGCTGCCGCTCACCAGCGCGGCGGTGACCGTGCTGGCGTCCGTCTCCACGGAGAAGTCGAAGGTGGGGACGGTCCGGCCCTCGGCCTCGTCCGACATGAACTGGGCCATGCCGAAGCCGGTGGTGCCGTTGAGGACCATCACCCGGGCCGTGCCATCCGCGCTGTCGGCGGGGGCCTCTTCCGGGGCCGCCGTCGGCTCCGCTTCGGGGGCCTCGGTGGGCGCGGGGGCTGGGGCGGAGGCGCAGGCGCCAAGGCCCAGGATCAGGGCAAGGGAAAGGATCAGTGCCAGGGTCTTACTCATGGTTCGTTCTCTCCGATAGTCATTATTGTGACCGCGTGATCACATGGGAATAGGCGGTCTTCACCGTCACGCCGGGAAGAGCGCCGATCTCGCCCGCCATGGCGTTGATCACGTCCTGGGGCGCGTCCATGGCGATGCTGATGATATTCAGGTCCCGGCCCTTGTACGGGATGCCCATCCGGCCCAGGATATAGCCGGCATAGCGGTGCAAAATGGCGTTGAGCGTCTCGATGCTGTCCTGTTCTTCCACAATGATGCCCAATACGGCCACGCGTGTTACCATCATAAGCTGCTTTCTCCCCTTTATAAAAAATGAATGACCGCGCCGAAGGGCACAGTCATCCATGCGGCAGCCGCACCGCCGCATTTTCCCGTGCCTTTCGCTGCAACTCCCCGTTTTGGCGTCAGCCACGGCCTTATTATAAAGCACCCCGCAGGCGCTTGCAACAGGATTTTGCCCGGCGGCGCAAAAAAGTGTTGACAATCTGCATTAATTGTATTATTATCACTAATACAAACAATACAAGGAGGTGCGGGATGCTTCTCAAGCTGGATTTTGGGTCGGACGTGCCCATCTATATGCAGATACGAAACCAGATCGTGCTGGCGGCGGCCGGGGGAGAGCTGGCGCCGGGCCAGCGGCTGCCCACGGTCCGGGCGCTGGCGGAGGAGTGCGGCGTCAATATGATGACCGTGAGCCGGGCCTATCAGCTGCTGCGGCAGGAGGGGGTCATCGTCACGGACCGGCGCTCCGGCGCGGCGGTGGCCCCCCGGCAGGGGCAGGCCGGGCCCCGGCCGGAGACGGTGGAGGGCCTGCGGCTGCGGCTGGGGGAACTGCGGCTGGCGGGCATGGACGAGCAGCAGGTCCTGGACCTGTGCCGGAGGCTCTATGAGGAGGGGATGAAATGAGCGCGCTGATCATGTGGGGGATGACCATCCTGGTGCCCGTGCTGCTGTGCGTGATGAACGTCAATGAGACGAGATTCAAAAAGAACATCGCCGTGGGGGTCACGTTCCCCCTGAAGGGCCGGGCGGACCCGGAGGTGCTGGGGCTGCTCAAAGGCTTCAAGCGGGAGCAGATCGCCCTGTGCCTGGTCATGCTCGCCCTGGGCGCGGGCTGCGCGGCCCTGACCTGGCCGGCGCTGCGCTTCCTGCCCTATTTTCTGTGGATCGACCTGGTGATCGTGGTCCCGTTCGTCAGCTACGCCCGCTGGAACGGGAAGCTGCGGGCGCTGAAAAAGGCTAAGGGCTGGACGGTGCCGGCAGTCCGGGCCGCCAGCGTCACCGCGGCGGCCGCGCCGGTGAAGCGGCCGGGACCGTGGTGGTTCATCGCGGCGGCCGCCGTGGCGGCCATCCCGGCGGCGCTGGATAGGGAACAGTGGTTCGTCTATCTGCTGGACGGGGCGGTGGCCCTGGGCTGCTGGGCGGGGGACAGATACCTCTACCGCAACCGGGCGGAGACAGTGGACGAGAACGACGCGGTCACCCAGGCGCTGACCCGGGTGCGCCGCCGGGCCTGGGACAGGGTGTGGGTGCTGTGCGCCTGGACCATGGCGGCCGTCAGCGTCGGGATATGGCTGTCCTCGGCGGTGTTCCCCGGCAGCGGCGCGGTGATCTGCGTCACCGTCGCGCTGGCGCTGGCCGTGTGCGCCGTGGCCATCGTGCTGGAGTTCCGGGTCCGGCGGGTGCAGGAGCGGCTCACCGCCGAAAGCGGCGAGGGCTTTTATGTGGACGAGGACGAGAAGTGGATCTGGGGCCAGCTCTACTACGACCCCAACGACAGACGCACCATCGTCAACAACCGCATCGGCGCCAACTCCACCGTGAACCTGGCCCGGCCAGGAGGCAAGGCGTTCATCGCCCTCGCCCTGGCGCTGCTGTTCGTGGCGATGCCGGCGATGGGGCTGTGGCTGGACAACATGGCCGGCGGGCCCCGGCCGCTGAAGGTCGAGGACGGGGCGCTGGTGGCGGCCAGCCCCGCCGGCCGGTATGAATTGCCCCTGGAGGAGATCGACGAGGCGGCGCTCATATACGCCCTGCCGGACATCACGGCCCGGACCTGGGGCGTGGGCATGGACGGCCTTTTGCAGGGGAAGTTCCAGACCGAGTGGGGCCGGGCCAACCTGTGCCTGGACCCCCGGGAGGGACCGTGGCTGCGCGTCACCATGGCCGACGGGACGCTGTACATCCTGGGCGGCGGCGATGTGGAAGCGGTGTACGGGGAGATAAAATAACAGCAAGGGCGCGTTTTCAAAACGCGCCCT
>CANRIF010000101.1 GCA_947630645.1 uncultured Oscillospiraceae bacterium
AGGGACGCCAGCGCCTCCAGGATACCGCTGTCGGCGGCCTCGGCCGGCGTCTCCGCCAGCTGCTCCACGTCCACCTGGGGGTGCCGGCGGCGGGCGCGCAGCACGTCCCGGCACCGGTTCTTCGCCGCGGTGATGAGCCAGGCCCGCTCATGCTCTTCGTCCGAAAAGGCAGGCGCCCGCAGCATATACCGGATGAACGTCTCCTGCACAGCGTCCTCCGCGTCCGCCCGGCCGCCCAGCATCACGAAGCAGATACGCAGCAGCATATCGCCGTACCGCTCCACGGCCCTCTCCACGTCCCGGTCAGACCGTTCCGCTCTCTCCACGCCGCATCCCTCCCTTCACCCTGTATACGCCGACCGGCCCCTTCCGGTCAATTCTTCTCCAAAAATTTTTTCACGGCATAAGGAAGACCCGGTGCAAGAGCCTTGCACCGGGTCTTTCATTCTTGTGCCGCGTCAGGCGGGCTGGTTCACCGGGCTGTCCGCCAGGGCGCTCACCAGTTCCTCCGCCTCGACCACCACCGGCGGCTGGATAATCTCCCCCTGCTGGGCGCACACCGCCGCCACATAGTCGTCCCCCAGCCGGTACTCGTCGAACTGCCAGCCCTCGGGGCCGTGGATCACGTCCTCCTGGTCCAGGCCCAGCAGCTGGTCCTGGCTCACCGCCTTGACCCACGCCTCTTTCCGGGTCCAGATGTGGAAGAACGCCCGCTGCTGCTCGTCATGGGGCTGCTCGGCCAGCCAGTCCCGCTCCCGGAAGTGGAACCGCCGGGCCACGGACAGGTGGACAGGTTTGATCTGCTGCACGTCCACGCCCACCCGCCTGTCGCTGATGGCGCACAGGGCGTAAGGTCCCGAGTGGGACAGGCTGAAGTGCTTATCGTCGCGCTGGGCGAACACCGGCTTGCCCGCTTGCAGGAAGCGGACCGGTTCCTCGGGATGGATGCCGTGGCGCTCCATCACGTACCGCCACAGAAGGCCGGCGCCCAGGCTGGCCTCCCGGGCCGGGGCGTAGCGCAGCCGTTCCAGCCGCCGCCGGCGCCACCGGGGCAGGAGTACCGCCCTCTCTTCGGAGAGGGGGTCTCCGCATTTGAGAATGAATACTTCCGTCATCGCTTTTCACCACTCCGTCGCACGCTGATCGTATTACCCACTCTATGCCCGCCGCCATTTCCGGCGGCAGCGATACGTCCCGCTCCTTCCCGGAGCGGGACGCGAAAACAGATTTATTCCCCGCAGACAGACGCCCAGGCGCAGATATGCTTGCCCGCCGCCCAAAGGCGCGCGGACACCACCGCGGCGATCGCGGTGTGCTGTGCAAATACCTGGCTGCGCTCCATAGCGGTCAACTCCTTAAAGTGCTAAATGCTTGTATATAAATATTATACGAAATTCCAAATAATTACAATCCCTCAACTTGTACCAAAAATGCAAGGCCCTTTTCGCACAAATTGCACTAAATTATTCGTTTTTGTTTTCACTTATGGAAGTATATGTAAAATTTCCTGCATATACAACGCAGGCGGCCCTCCCGCGGACACGGGAGGGCCGTCGGTATGCCTGCCTTGCCTCACATATCGGCGTCCCGGATATAGACGATCTTGGACCGGGGGTCGGATTTGTCCTGCCGCTCCTCCACCTCGAAGCGGTCGATGGCCTTCACCATGCTGGACAGCTTGGAGTAGCCGTAGCTGCGGGTGTCGAAGTCGGGGCGCTTTTTCTGTATGAGCTGGCCCACGGCGCCCAGGGACACGTAATCGTCGTCCCCCTCCCCGGACAGGTCCAGGATGGAGTCGGCTATGAGCCACACGATGCTGTCGGGGATCTGGCGGGTCCCGGCGCTGGGGCGGGCCTCCGGCTTGGGCGGCTCCTGCTCCGGCTCGGCCTTTTTGGCCGGTTCGGCCTTCTTGGCGGGCTCGGCCTTCTTCACCGGCTCCACCTTCTTGGTGCGGGTCTTCTGCACCGCCTTGACCACCTTCTCGGACCGGGCGCGGATGACCTCGATGTAGATGAACTTGTTGCAGGCGGCGATCAGCGGCCCGGGCGTCTTCTGCTCGCCGATGCCGATGACGAACTGCCCCGCCTCCCGCAGCCGCCGGGCCAGGCCCGTGAAGTCGCTGTCGGAGCTGACCAGCACGAAGCCGTCGGTGTTGCCGGAATAGAGGATATCCATGGCGTCGATGATCATCGCCGAGTCGGTGGAGTTCTTGCCCTTGGTGTACGCGAACTGCTGCATGGGCGTGACGGAGTTATCCAGAAGCGCCTGCTTCCACCCGGCCAGGCCCCTGGTGGACCAGTCGCCGTAAGCGCGCTTCAGGTTGGGGGTGCCGTAGATGGCCACCTCCTCCATGATCCCCTGCAGGCAGTCCCGGGGGGCGTTGTCCGCGTCGATCAGCACGGCCAGACGCAGGTTTTTGTCGTTGTCGGTCATGGGCACTGTGCATCCCTCCATTCATCCAATAGTATACAAGAACCTGTCCGATTTTGCAACAGAGTTTACATAATATATGCCCATTTGTAAATAAATCGCATACTATCAAGAAAAATCCTTGAAACGAAACGGCCCATGTACTATAATAACAGGGCTTTGAAAAATTCCGTGAGAGGTGTTACACATGAGTGCATCCAAGGACAAGCTCCAGCGCAAGCAGCAGATCGCTGCCGGCACCGACAAGCGCACCGCGGCCCGTGCCAAGGAGCAGGCGGCCCACCGCAGGACGACCATCACCTATTCCGTGGTGGCGCTGCTCCTGGTGGTATTTTTCGCCTTCGTCTTCCTGTACACGTCCGCGTTCATGACGCGGCAGCTGACCGCCGTCACCATCAACGGCACGGACTACTCCGTGGCGCAGCTGAACTACTACTATTCCGCCAACTATATCTCCTTCTACAACAACAACTACAATTACATCAGCTACGGGCTGTATTTTGACCCCAGCAAGAGCCTGGCGGAGCAGGACTACCCCGGCGGCGGCACCTGGCGGGACTACTTCCTGGACGCGGCCGTGCAGGACATGACCGAGATCCAGATGCTCAACGAGCAGGCCGAGGCCGCCGGCTTCACCCTGTCCGAGGAGGACCAGCAGAACTACGACGACGAGATCGAATACCTGCAGACCGGCTGGCAGGACCTGGGCTACACCAATCTGCAGCAGTATCTGAACATGAACTACGGCAAGGGCGTGACCATGGATATCGTCAAGCAGGAGATGTACCGGACGGTGGTGGCCAGCGCCTACTCCCGGAGCGTGTACGACGGCTTTGAGTACAGCGATGAGGAACTGGCCGACTACTACGCCGAACACGCCGACGAGCTGGACGTGATCGACTTCGCCTATTACACCATCACCCCGCCCGCAGAGCCGGAGGAGGCCGAGGACACCGCCGAGGAGGCCGAAGTGACCGAAGCGCCCGAGGATGACGCGGACGCCGAAGAGCCCGAAGCCACCGAGGCGCCCGAGGACGCCGAGGACACCGAAGAGCCCGAGCCTCTGGACGCCCAGGCCATGGCGGACGAACTGGACGGCACCGACGAGGAGGCCTTCACCGCCTATCTGGAGGAACACGTTGGCGAGGGCACCGCCCCCACCAGCACCTCCCTGGCCGGCGCCAGCCTCAACTCCGCCTACGCCGACTTCCTGCTGGACGAGGCCCGTCAGCCCGGCGACGTGACCGTGGCGGAGACGGACAGTCTCACCTATGTGGTGATGTTCCTGGGCCGCGACACCAACGACTACCCGCTGGTCAGCTTCCGGCACATCCTGGCCCAGGCCGAGGACACGGACGGCGACGGCGTCTTCTCCGACGAGGAAAAGAGCGCGGCCGAGGCCGAGGCCCAGGCCCTCTACGATGAGTGGCAGGACGGCGACGCCACCGAGGACAGCTTCGCGGAGCTTGCCAACGCCAACTCGGACGACGCCGGCTCCAACACCACCGGCGGCCTCTATGAGGACGTGTACAAGGGCAACATGGTCCAGCCCATCAACGACTGGCTGTTCGACGAGGCCCGCCAGCCCGGCGACACCACCGTCGTCTCCTACGAGGGCTCCAACTACACCGGCACCCATGTGCTGTACTTTGTGGGCACGGACGAGATGACCTTCGCCCAGCGCCAGGCGGACGACACCCTTCGCACCGAGGCTTATGAGAGCTGGTCGGAGGAGCAGATGGCAGGCTACGAGGCCACCACCTCCCACCTGAACATGGCCGGCAAGAACCACTAAGCCCCAGCTGAAAAACGATAAAAGGTCCGCCGCAAAACCTGTGTTTTGCGGCGGACCCATATTATCGCCTCCCTCTGACGAGGGAGGTGGATCGGCCGCCAGGCCGAGACGGAGGGAGAGATACGCCGAGCTATAAATTTTCTCTCCCCCAGTCAGCGCCATAGGCGCTGACAGCCCCCTCGTCAGAGGGGGCCGGATTGGCAGCCTTGGCAGAAAATACGCCTCCCTCTGACGAGGGAGGCGCTCTATGCAGGACTGTTTATGCCGTTTTTATCCCTCTTTGCCACCCTCGCTCTTGGGCCGGCGGTTGTGGGGCCGGCGGCGGCTGTAATAGTTCTTGCTGCGGGCCTTCTGGCTCTGCTC
>CANRIF010000102.1 GCA_947630645.1 uncultured Oscillospiraceae bacterium
GGCCTGGCCAACTCCTGGGACTACGGGCCTCTGGGCGTTCTGATGAAGCAGAACGTGAAGAACGCCTGGTGGAAGAAGTTCGTCCAGGAGAGCCCCTACAACGTGGGCCTGGACGCGGGCATCCTGATGAACCCCCGGGTATGGGAGGCGTCCGGCCATGTGACCAACTTCAACGACCCGCTGATCGACTGCAAGAGCTGCAAGCGCCGCCACCGGGCCGACAAGCTGATCGAGGAGTGGGCCAAGGAGACTGGGACCGACGTGAATGTGGAGGCCCTTACCAACGACGAGATGGTGGCCTATATCCGGGAGAAGAAGATCCCCTGCCCCGGCTGCGGCGGCACGGATTTCTCCGATATCAAGAAGTTCAACCTGATGTTCAAGACCCACCAGGGCGTCACCCAGGAGAGCGGCACGGACGTGTATCTGCGGCCGGAGACTGCCCAGGGCATCTTCGTGGACTATAAAAACGTGCTGCGCACCACCCGGAAAAAGCTGCCCTTCGGCATCTGCCAGATCGGAAAGAGCTTCCGCAACGAGATCACCCCGGGCAACTTCACCTTCCGCATCCTGGAGTTCGAGCAGATGGAACTGGAGTTCTTCTGCCAGCCGGGGTCCGACCTGGAGTGGTTCAAATACTGGCGGGAGTTCTGCCACAAGTGGCTGCTGGAGCTGGGGATGAACGACGAGTATCTGCGCCTGCGGGACCACACCCCCGAGGAGCTTAGCTTCTACTCCAAGGCCACCACAGACTTCGAGTATCTCTTCCCCTTCGGCTGGGGCGAGCTGTGGGGCATCGCGGACCGCACCGACTACGACCTTACCCAGCACCAGACCTTCTCCGGCGAGAAGATGGAATATAAGGAAGAGGGCATGGCCGAGGGCTTCATCCCCTACGTCATCGAGCCCAGCCTGGGCGCGGACCGGGTGATGCTGGCCTTCCTTATCGACGCCTACGACGAGGAGCAGGTGGGCGTGGACAAAAAGGGCAACCCCGACGTGCGTACCGTGCTGCACCTGCACCCCCAACTGGCGCCCTATAAGTGCGCCGTGCTGCCGCTGTCGAAAAAGGACGTGCTGGCCGGCCCGGCGAAGGAGCTGTACGAGCAGCTTGCCAAGGAGTTTTCCTGCGACTACGACGAGACGGGCTCCATCGGCAAGCGGTACCGCCGCCAGGACGAGATCGGCACCCCCTTCTGCGTCACCCTGGACTTCCAGACCGTGGGCGACGGCGACGTGCCCGCCGACCACTGCGTCACCGTCCGGGAGCGGGACTCCATGGAGCAGGTCCGCATCCCCATGGCGGAGGTGGCGGACTACATCGCCCAGCGCGTGAAGTATTGAGCCGTGGACGGGGAGAAGCGGCCCATCGAGGAAAAGCCCACCGCGGGCCAGGCGTTCGTAAAGAGCATCCGGCCGGCGGGGTGCGCGCTGTTCCTCATTATGGCCGTGCTGATGGTGGCGCTGTGCCTGAACGTCGGCCGGGACCCGCTGCATGGGTATCATCCGCCGGAGCGGGCCAGCTATGAGAACGACCTGTCCCAGCTGGTGACCGTGCTGGAGGAGCAGGTGTTCCCCAAGCTTCCCCAATACGACATGACCGCCGCCGTCACCGGGGACACCGTCACCGTGACGGTGGGCCAGGGGAACCTGCAGGCGGCCGAGAGCGCCATCCTTCGGTATTTCCCCGAGGACCTTATCACCTTTGAAAGGGGCTGAACGACCGTGAAGATCACTGTGGCCGCCGCCGCGCCGGAGATGCTGCCCGGCCAGCCGGGGCGGAACATGGCCAATGTCCAGGCCTCCATCGCCCGCGCCCGGGACGACGGCGCCGCCATCCTGGTGCTGCCCGCCGGCCTGCCGGCGGATATGGACTGGCAGACCCTGGAGCGGGAAGCGGACAAGATGGTAGTCTACCCCCTTATGCAGCAGTCCCTGACCCGAGAGGAGCTGATGCTGCCCCGGGAGGGAAAGGTGCTGTGCTGTTCCACCGATTCCCCCGCCACCATCTCCTCCCACTATGAGAACATCAACCTGGCGGGCCTTTCCAGCCACGAGCATATGTGCGTGGTGGTCATGGCCTGCCCCATGGGCGGCGACGGCGGCACGCTGTACACCGGCCAGTGCATCATCGCCCAGAACGGCGCCATCCTCCAGAGCGAGGACGGCTACGCCATCGCCCAGGTGTCCATCCCCAGCCGGGAGAAGAAGGCCCCGGTGGAGGGCGTGGTGGACCAGCAGCCCATCACCCCCTGGACGCCCTTTCCCGAGGAACTGCCCCGCATCCTAAAGCTGCAGGGCGAGGGCCTGGCCCGGCGGATGATGGCCCGGGGCGCCACGTCGCTCTCCGTGCGCGTGGAGCGCACCGCCTCCTCCCTGCTGGCGCTGATCGCCTGCGTGACGGCGGTGGATAAACTGAAGCTGTCCCGCCGGAACATCCACGCCCAGACGGACGGGGAGCGGGCCGGCCAGATCGCCGCGGTCCTGGGCGTCACGGTGGGCGGACAAGGGGGGCTCGCGGTGGACGACACGGACCTGACCCGCCGCGCCATCGACGGCGTGCAGCCGGAGCAGTACGACGTGAACGCTATGATCCCCCGGAGCGTGGCGCGGCTGGCGATGCGCCATTGGGCCAACACCTGCGGCGACAGCCGCCTGTCCGTCCCCATCCGCTCCATCGTCAACCACGACAACGACCCCTGGGAGATGTACGATTATCTCTTGTACTTCTCCATGCTCTACGAGCTGCCCAAGTGGACCCAGGCCCGGATGCTCCAGGACGCCTTTGCCGGCCGCTACAACGAGGCGGTCATCAACCAGGTCCTGGACCGCTTCTTCGACCACTACCACCGGCCGGCGGCCTGCGACGGACCGGCGGTGTTCTCCGCGGACCCCATCCGGGAGGAACGCTGACGCCGCCTGACACACCCGCCCTCCGGCGGGTGTTTTCCGCAAAATGCACCTTTTTCCGAAAGGAGCCGTGACCGATGCGAAAGCTGCTACTGCTGCTGGCCGCCACCCTGGCGCTGGCCACCCCCGTCCTGGCCTCGGACGGTCCCGACAGCCGCTCCCCCGACCCGGACCAGTGCCAGCACAGCTTTGACGCGACCCTGATCGCGGCCCCCGACTGCATCCATCCGGGCCTTACCAGCTATACCTGCTCCCTGTGCGGCTTCACCTACACCCAGCAGACGGAGCCGGACGGCCGGCACGACTACGCCTACCAATACGACGCCCAGCTTGCCAGCGACGGCCAGTTCCTCTCCTACGGCACCTGGCGCTGCGCCAACTGCGGCGAGACGATGGACGCCACCCGGGACGACGCCCTGTACTACTACGGCCAGGCGGATCTTGCCGACGACACCGATGAAGCCGCCACCACCACCGGGCCTGACGCGGCCCCCGCCGACGAGAGCGTGGAGGAAGACGAGGCAGAGCCGGAGCCGGAGCCAAAACAGCGGGCGGATATCTGGATCGCCGTCTCCGCCGGGGCGCTGGCGCTGATCGCGGTGGAGACCGTGCTGCTGATCCGCTCCCTGCGGAAAAACAAGACCACCATTTGAGGCGGGATGACCATGTTCCGAAACAAAAAATACGCCCTGTATATCGTCGTGCTGTGCGCGGCCGGCTTCGCGTATATGTTCCTGTGCGCCGGACTGGAGGGCGGGCAGCTGGAGCTGGCCCGCGCCGCGGCCGGCAACAGCTGGGACGAGGCCCGGGCGGCGCTTCCCATGACCGTAGGCTCCCTGCTGGCCGTGCCGTTCTCCTTCGCGGCGCTGACGGGCTGTCTCCGGCGGGGCGTCCGCCAGGGCATGATCGTCTGGGGCGCGGCGGCGGCGCTGGGCTGCGTCGGGCTGATGAACGCCCGGGACGTTTACTGGCTCTATTTCGCGGCCACGGTCCTGCTGCGGTGTGCCTGCGCGGGGCTGGAGATGGGCGTGGCGGCGCTGGGCGCGGCCTGGTCTCTCCGCTTCCGGGGCCGGCTGCTGGGACTGGTCACCATGGGCGCGCCGCTCTTTTACGCCGTGGGCGCGCCGGTGATCGCGGACTTCGTCGGCGCCCGCCTGGGCGGGGACTGGCGGCCGCTATACCTCGCGGTGGCGGCGGCGCTGGCGCTGCTGGCCCTGGCGGTCCGGTTCCTGCTGCGGGACCGGCCGGAGGACGCGGGCCTCTACCCCGACGGCAGCGGCCGCGCCCCGGCGGACGCGGCGGAGGAGGATACCCCTGCCCTCACCCTGGGGCAGGTGCTAAGCACCAAGCGGGCCTGGCTGCTGCTGGCGGTCTGCGGCGCTTACACGGCCTCGGCCGCCGGGTGCATGGGCGCCATGGAGGCCTGGTTCACCGCCCTGGGCGGCGAGGAGGTTTGGACCGGGGCGGCTCCCTGGCTGGCCCTGGGCGCCATTTTCGCCATGCCCACGAGTTACGTCTTCGGCTGGCTGGGCGACCGGCTGGGCGCGGGCGGCGCGTGTATCGTCCTGGGCGCCGGGCTGCTGGTGGCGCCGGGGGCCATGTG
>CANRIF010000103.1 GCA_947630645.1 uncultured Oscillospiraceae bacterium
GCCCAGCAGCCGGTGCAGTGCATATTGCAGGCGGAGGTGGGGTCCAGCAATATGGCCCAGGGGATGTTGCAGTCCTCCCGGGCGCTGATCTCCTCCTGGATGGCGGAGCCCTTCAGACTGGCGTTGACGAGCAGGTTCTGGAAAAACGCCTTCCGCACGGCGGGGTCCAGCGCATAGACGCGCAGGATCAGCTGATACCAGTTGTTCTTCTCTTCGATGGCCTTGCGGATGGCGCCGCGCTGGGACGCATACCACCCCTCGGGGGAATACTTGTCCACCAGCGCCATCAGCTTGGGGATGTTTTCCTCCGGATCGCCCTCGATGTACTTCAGCGCCTGGCTGACGGCAAAGTTCTGCATAGCGGTCTTGATCTGATCGAACATAGTGTATATCCCTTCCCTTTCTTTTTTATATCCTAAGATGGGATTATAAAAAAGCGGCCGGGCAAAGTCATCGGGCACAAATGAGCGTGTGTCCAAATTTACGACAGGCGGCGATCATTGTCGCATTTTGGGACACGGAGCGCCAGCTGTCCCTTGCAATCGGACGCGTATCCGTGTATCATCTTATAGGGAAAGTGGAGGAAATTGTATGAGAGGTGACAAGATCGGCGTGGTAGACGTGGGCGGCGGGTTTCGCGGCGTCTACGCGGCGGGGGTATTGGACTGGTGCATGGACCACGGCGTCCGGTTCGACTTGGGGATAGGCGTGTCCGCCGGCAGCGCCAATCTGATCTCCTATTGCGCCGGCCAGCGGGGGCGGAACTACCGGTTTTATACCCAGTACGGTATGCGTAAGGAATACGCCAGCGTCGGCAATTTCCTGCGTATGCGGTCTTTCGTGGATATGGACTACGTCTACGGCACCCTTAGTAACGCGGACGGGGAGGACCCGCTGGACTATGTCGCCGCCATGGCCAGCCCCACGGTGTATTACGCCGTGGCCACCGAGGCGGAGACGGGAAAGGCGAAGTATTTTGACAAGAGCGATCTCGCCCAGGACGATTACAGTGTCTGCAAGGCCTCCAGCGCCATCCCCTTCGTGTGCCATCCCTATCCGGTGGGCGGCACGCCCTACTACGACGGGGCGCTGTCGGACCCGGTGCCGTTCCAAAAGGCCTTTGACCTGGGCTGTGACCGGGTGGTGCTGCTGCTCACCCTGCCCGAGGCAACGGTCCGCACTCCGGACAAGGACTTGAAGCTGGCCCGCCGCATCCGGCACAAATACCCGCTGGCGGCCGAAGGCCTGGCCCAGCGGGCGGCGCGGTATAACGAGAGCGTGGCGCGGGCCAAGGACCTGGCCGCCCAGGGAAAGGTGCTGATCGTCGCGCCGGACGATACCTGCGGGATAAGCACGCTGACCCGGGACGTGGTGGCGTTGGAGGACCTCTATGTCAAGGGCCTGCGGGACGGGAGAAAGATCGAAGCTTTCCTGTAAAACAGGCGAACAAATAATGACCGAGGGGCTATCCCTCGGTCATTTCTGTCGTCTCCTGATAGATGGCTTTGGCGCCGTTCTGGATGATCCGCTTGATCCGGAAGATGAACTGCTCCGGCGGCATACAGTCCTTGTCCAGCAGCCACCGCTCAACAGCGCACACCAGCGCGTCGCTGAAAAAGTCGATCACGAAGTCGTCCACCGCCTCGCTGTCCACAAGGGAAGAGATGCGGAGCCTGATCAGCGGCCGGCAGTATTCCCGCAGGTGGTCGGAGAAGGAGTTCTGGCCCTTCACCTGCAGCGCCTTGCGGTAAAAACGGCGGTTGGCATAAAAGTATTCGCAGATACGCTCGATCAGGTCCCACCGGTCGTCGGGCCGCAATATGCTGGCGCTCTCCTTGGTGAAGGCGTTGAAATCCATGTCGAATACCCAGTTCATCAGGTCGTACTTGTCCCGGAAGTGATAGTAGAAGCTCTTCCGGTTCATGCCGCACCGCTGGCAGATCTGCGCGATCTGTATCTTTTCAAATGGTTCGGCCTCCATCAGCTCCCGCAGCGCGGCGGCAAGCGCCCGCTTTGTGACATTGGAATCAGACATGACGCGCCCCCTTTTTGTCGCTGAAACACCCTGGTATTTTTTTTAGGATATCAGAAAAACGCCGCCGATTCAACAAAAAGGGGGCGCGCGTTTTTGGACAAAAACCGCCGTGTGTCCCAAAAGCGGCGGCAGAGAATGGCTGCCGCTTGAAAATATTCATAAATTTTCTGCATAAGCCTATTGATATTCACTCCATCCCGCGGTATGATACGCTTACTGCGAAAACAGGAGGAAGATATCATGTCAGAGATCAAAAAAGTCGTACTGGCCTATTCCGGGGGACTGGACACGTCCGTCATCATCCCCTGGCTGAAGGAAAATTACGATAACTGCGAGGTCGTCGCCGTGGCCGGGAACGTGGGCCAGACCGACGAGTTGGAGGGGCTGGAGGCCAAGGCCCTGGCCACCGGCGCCAGCAAGCTCTATGTGCTGGACCTGACGGAGGAGTACGTCAACGACTACATCATCCCCACCATGAAGGCCGGGGCGATATACGAGGAGTACCTGCTGGGCACCAGCCACGCCCGGCCCTGCATCGCCAAGGGGCTGGTGGAGATCGCCAAGAAGGAACACGCGGACGCCATCGTCCACGGCTGCACCGGCAAGGGCAACGACCAGGTCCGCTTCGAGCTGGCCATCAAGCACTTCGCCCCCCACATGAAGATCATTGCCCCCTGGCGGGAGTGGTCCATCAAGAGCCGGGACGAGGAGATCGATTACGCCGCGGCCCACAATGTGCCCCTTCGCATCAGCCGGGAGACTAACTACTCCAAGGACAAGAACCTGTGGCACCTCTCCCATGAGGGGCTGGACCTGGAGGACACGGGCAACGAGCCCCAGTACGAGAAGCCCGGCTTTCTGGAGATGGGCGTCAGCCCCATCCAGGCCCCGGACGAGCCGACCTACATAACGCTGGAATTTGAAAAGGGCGTGCCCGTGGCCCTGGACGGGGCAAAAATGAGCGCCAAGGACATCATATTAAAGCTCAACGAGCTGGGCGGCGCCAACGGCATCGGCCTTCTGGACATCGTGGAGAACCGGCTGGTGGGGATGAAGTGCCGGGGCGTCTACGAGACACCGGGCGGGACCATCCTCTACAAGGCACACAGCGTTTTGGAGAGCATCTGCCTGGACAAGATGACCGCCCACGAGAAGCAGAAGCTGGCCATCACCTTCGCCGAACTGGTGTACAACGGCCAGTGGTTCACGCCGCTGCGGGAGGCCCTGTCTGCCTTCGTGGACAAGACCCAGGAGCGGGTCACCGGGAAGGTGCGGCTGAAGCTCTACAAGGGCAACATGATCAACGCCGGGGTGTGGAGCCCGTACAGCCTCTACTCCGAGGAGATCGCCACCTTCGGCGAGTCGGACTATGACCAGGCCGCCGCCAAGGGCTTCATCGACCTGTACGGCCTGCCCATCCAGGTCCAGGCCATGGTGGACGGGCGTGAATAACCTGTGGGGCGGCGCTGTGGCGGAGGCGGCCCGGGCGCTGAACGCCTCCATCGGCGTGGACAGCCGTATGTGGCGGGAGGACATCGCCGGGTCCCTGGCCCACGCCGCCATGCTGGCGGAGCAGGGGATCATCTCCGCCGACGACGGCGCGGCTATCCGGGCCGGGCTGGAGGGCATCCGGGCGGATCTGGAGAGCGGGAAGCTTTCTATCGACATGACCGCCGAGGACATCCACACCTTCGTGGAGATGACCCTCACCGCCCGCATCGGGGACGCCGGCAAGCGCCTGCACACCGCCCGCAGCCGCAACGACCAGGTGGCCACGGACCTGCGGCTCTACACCCGTGGGCGGATCGACGAGGTGCTGGGCCTGATAAAGGACGCCGTGGCGGCCCTGCGGGACAAGGCGGCGGCCTATAAGGACGCTGTCATGCCCGGCTACACCCATTTGCAGCGGGCCCAGCCCGTGACCCTCGGGCACTACCTGTGCGCCTGGGCCATGATGCTCACCCGGGACGCCGGGCGGCTCACGGACGCGAAGAAGCGGCTCAATCAATGCCCCCTGGGGGCCTGCGCGCTGGCGGGGACCACCTTTCCCATCGACCGGGACATGACCGCCGCAGCCCTGGGCTTCGACGGGCCGGTGCTGAACAGCCTGGACGCGGTGTCGGACCGGGACTTCTGCGTGGAGACCCTGGCGGCGGTGAGCCTGCTCATGACCCATTTGAGCCGTATGGCGGAGGAACTGGTGCTGTGGTCCAGCCTGGAGTTCGGCTTCGTGACCCTGCCGGAGGGCTTCGTCACCGGCTCGTCCATCATGCCCCAGAAGAAGAACCCGGACATGGCCGAACTGATACGGGGCAAGACCGGCCGGGTGTACGGGGACCTGACGGCGATGCTGACGGTGCTGAAGGGGCTGCCCCTGGCCTACAACAAGGATATGCAGGAGGATAAGCAGGCCCTCTTCGACGCCCTGGACACGGCGGCGCTGTGCCTTCGCGTGCTGGCCCCCATGGCGGCGGG
>CANRIF010000104.1 GCA_947630645.1 uncultured Oscillospiraceae bacterium
CGGCCCCTCGCCGCCCAGCTGGTCACCGTCGGCTCCGCCCTGCTCCAGGCCATGTTCCTCCTGGCCTACCTCAACGGACGGCAGGTCATGTGAACGGCCGGGCGGAACGCCCTTGATAACCGCCTTCTATCGGTATAGAATACACCCATGATCCTATTCCAACAGAACAAAAGGGACGGGACGGATCTGAAGCGGTACGATCCGGAACGGAAGGACGAGTTGGTGGACAAGCTTTACGGCAGCGCAGGAGAAAGGCGCGTAAGATGCAAAGACTGGATATAAAAAAGATGTTCCCCGACCGGATGCGCGCCCTGATGGCGCTGCTGGCGGTGATGGGGATGGGCTACTTCCTCTTGAGCGATCTGGCCGGGGGGACGCTGTTCCAGCACCAGTATTGGGACAGCTACACCCTCCAGACCTGGAACTGGCTGCAAGGGCGGATGTACATCGCCGAGCCGGAGAAGTACGAGTACCTGGAACTGGCCATCTACCAGGGGCGGTACTATGTGTCCTTCCCGCCGCTGCCGTCGGTGCTGCTGCTGCCGCTGGTGGCCATATACGGGCTGGATACCCCCAACAACCAGCTGATCGCCCTGTACGGCATGGCCGCCGCGGCCCTGGCCTGGGCCGTCATGGTCAAGCGGGGCCGCACGCCCCATGCCGCCGCGTTCTGGGCGCTGGTGTGCGTGTGGGGCAGCAATATGCTGTGGATGACCACCAACGCCGGCGTGTGGTTCCAGGCCCAGGCGCTCAACATGGTCTTCTGCCTGGCGGCGGTGTACAGCGCCCTGGGCGGGAAAAAGGCCCTGGCCACCACGTTTCTGGCCCTGGCGGTGGGCTGCCGGCCCATGAGCGCGGTGTTCCTGCCGGTGTTCTTCTTCCTGTTCGCCTGGGACGAGCGGGAGGAACGCGGCGGCTTCGTCAAAAGCTGCCTCGCCCAATGGCGGTGCCTTATCGGGCCTATCCTCATCGGCGCCTGTTACATGGCCTACAACTACGCCCGGTTCGGCTCCCCCCTGGAGTTCGGCCACAACTATCTGCCGGAGTTCATGCGGGCCGAGCATGGCCAATTCCATTGGACCTACCTATGGCCCAACCTGAAGCAGATGTTCTTCACCCCCGTGACCATGGCGGACGGCCGCCTCTCCTTCCCGCTCTTTCAGGGGTTCATGTTCTTCATCGCCAACCCCATCTTCATCATCTACGCCGCGCGCTGCGCCGTAAATGCGGCCACCCGGGGCGTGAGCGCCGAGGGCCTGCTGCTGGCGGGCGGGATGGCGGTGGTGCTGCTCATCACCTGTATGCACCGGACCCTGGGCGGCTGGCAGTTCGGCGCCCGGTACACCTGCGACATCATCCCCTTCGCCTTCATGTACCTGGCCGACCGGGGCCGGCGGCAGGTGCGGAACTGGGAGCTGGCCGTGGGCGGTCTCGCCGTGGCGTTCAACGCCTACGGGGCCGTGTATATGATCTTCAACGGCTGAAAGGAGGCGCGGGATATGTTCACAAGAGAGGACACCAAGGCCGTCAAGGGCGCGGCGGTGGTGCTTATGCTGACACACCACCTGGCCACGTTCGCGGACCGCTACCCCCCCGATTTCCCCGGCTTCGTCTCCCTGTTTCCCGGGTTTATAGAAAACGGGTACTTCTCCGATCTGGCGCTGAACGCGGTGATGTGCGTGCCGCTGTTCTTCTTCCTGGGCGGCTACGGGCTCTATAAGCGCGTCCAAAACCACACGTTCCGCCTGTGGGACGCGCTGGTGCGGCTGTACGTCCAGTATTGGAAGGTCTTTTTGATCTTCATCCCCCTGGCGTTTTTGTTCTTCGCCCGGACCGGCGACGCCTCCAGCGCCTTCACCGCCCGGTACGTCATCACCTCCCCCAAGCAGTTCTTCGTCGATCTGCTGGGCAACTTCGTGGGTTATAGGTCCTCCTTCAACAGCGAGTGGTGGTTCTTCGGCGCCTATCTGTGCGCGGTGCCGCTGGGGTGCCTGTTCTGCCGGGCCATCCGCCGGCATGAGTCCTTCCTGGGGGATCTGTTCCTGGTGTTCTGCATCGACATCCTCACCCAGAACATCTTCCCCGCCCTGGCCGCCACCACCACGTTCTCCGGTCTGAACGTCAATCTCTACTTCACCCGCTTCTTCACCCTGAACAAGTACGCCCCCGTCTTTTTCGCGGGGATCGTGTTCGCCCGCTACGATGTCCTGGACATGATCAAGCGGCGGATGCAGCCCGTCCCCTGCAAGGGCCTGGTGGCCCTGGCGGGCGCGGCGGCGGCATTCCTGTGCCGGACATATGTGACGGCGGACAAGTCCACCGCCGACATCTTGCTGGTCCCCTTCCTGGCCGCGTTCCTGTCCGTGTTTTTCGACAGCCTCTGGCCGGTGAAAAAGTGCTTCGCCTTTCTGGGCCGGCACAGCACCAATATGTGGCTGGTCCACACCTTCTACTGCTACTATTTCCTCCCCGTGGCCCGGCTGGTCTACTGCACCCGCTTCGTGCTGGTCGATCTGGCGGTGCTGGTGGGGCTGTCCCTGGGTACGTCCATGGTGCTGGACGCGCTGTATCAGTACCTGGGCCTGCTGTGGCAGCGGCTGCGGCGGGACGAGCCAGCCCCCGTATCCTGAGTCTGCCGGAGGGACCTGCCGATGGAGAGCCTGCTTTGGATCCTGTCCACCGCCGTGATGCTGGCGCTACTGGGGCTATTGGGACTGCGCGCTTGCCGGGAACTGCTGGGCGTGGAGCCACGGTGCCGCAAGACACCGCGTCTGCCCCGGCCCCTCCGCCCCGCCCAGTGGCCGTGGCTGGCCATATTCATCGCGTCCCTGGCGATCCTGTGGCTGGGGGCCTTCGCCGCCCACATCGCTGTCACCGGCAGCCCCTCCGGCTTCTTCGCCCACTACCAGAGCCGCTTCACCGAGGCGGGCGACGCCTATTACTACAAGCTGATCGCCGAGAGCGGCTACCCCCGTGCCGGCGCGGACGTGAACGCCATCGTGTTCTACCCGCTGTATCCCCTCCTCATGGGGCTGCTGGGCCGGGTGCTGGGCGGCCAGACCGCCGCGGCCGGGCTGCTGCTGTCCCACCTGTGCTACGGCTTTTCCGCCGTGGTGCTGGTAAAGCTGGCAAAAAAAGAGTGTGCCCATCCGGGCGCGGCCCTTATGGCCTATTGGCTGTATCCCTTCGGCTTCTTCGCCCAAGGGGTGTTCACCGAGGGGCTGTTCCTGCTGCTGACCCTGTCGGGGCTGTACTTTATCCGCGAAAAGCGGTGGCTGACGTCGGGGGCGGTGGGGCTTCTCGCCGCGCTGACCCGGGTGCAGGGGGTGCTGCTGCTCCTGCCGGGGGTCTACTGCGCCTGGCGCGCCTGCCGGAAGGACGGCTGGCGCTGGCGGTATCTGGCCGTCGCCGGGCCTGTCCTGGGCTTCGGGGCGTATCTCGCCCTCAACAAGGCCGTGTGCGGCAGTTTCTTCGCCTACCAGTATTATGAGAGCATCGAGCCATGGTGGCAGAAGCCCCAGTGGCTGGGCGACACACTGGCCCAGCAGTTCAACATGGCCGTCGCCTACCCGGGCCTGGCCAACTGGATATACTGGCCGCAGCTATTCTTGTATTTCATTGCCGCCGCGCTGCTCTTCGCGGGCCTCCGCCGGGAACTGGACACCGCTTACCTCTTCTATGGCACGGCCTACCTGGGGATGTGCTACACCGCCTCCTGGCTCATAAGCGGCGGGCGGTATATGCTGGGATGCGTGCCGCTTTATCTGTGCGTGGGGCGGCTGAAAAATCCCGGCCTGCGGGCGCTGATCCTGGCCACGGAACTGGTCTTTTTCTGCCTGGTCTACTTCTGGTTCATGCAGGGCCAGGCCATCATGTAGAAAGCCGCAACGCCTCGCAGAGTTTGCGCCCGCAGGCGCAAATAAGGTTGGATATGATCTCCGGGGACATGCGCCTCGGAGATCATACTTTGCGGCTCACAAACGTGAAAATCCCCCGTCCGTTGGACAGGGGATTTTTGCGCTGCAGTGAGCCGAATCCTTCTCGTTTGAAAGGAGCTTGCTCCTTTCAAACGACTTAGTCGGCTACGTAGGGCAGCAGCGCGATCTGGCGGGCCTGCTTGATGGCCGTGGTCAGCTGGCGCTGGTGCATAGCGCAGGTGCCGGTGGTCCGGCGGGGCAGGATCTTGCCGCGCTCGGACAGGTACTTACGCAGGCGGGCGGTGTCCTTATAGTCCACATGGGTCATCTTGTCCACGCAGAACTGGCACACCTTGCGGCGCTTGCGGGGCTTGGCACGATTGGCGTT
>CANRIF010000105.1 GCA_947630645.1 uncultured Oscillospiraceae bacterium
CACTTCATCACCGCCCGCAGGGCCACCTCCGTCTTGCCGTAGCCCACGTCGCCGCACAGGAGCCGGTCCATGGGGATGGGCTTTTCCATGTCCCGCTTGACCTCCGCCGCGCAGCGCAGCTGGTCGTCCGTCTCGGTGTACTCGAAGGCGTCCTCGAACTGGCGCTGCCAGGAGCTGTCCGGGGCGAAGGCGTGGCCGGGGCTCTTCTGCCGGGCGGCGTAAAGGCCGATCAGCTCCCCGGCCATCTCCTTGGCCGCGGCCTTGGCCCGGCTCCGCGCCCGGTTCCAGTCCGTCCCGCCGAGGCGGGAGAGCTTCACCGGCGTGTCCTCCCCTGCGCCGATGTACTTGGTCACCAGGTCCAGCTGGGTGGCGGGCACATACAGGCTGTCCGTCCCGGCGTAGCATATCTTGATGTAGTCCTTCTCCACGCCGTCCACCGGCATTTTGAAAATGCCCGCGAAGCGGCCGATGCCGTGTGTCTCGTGGACCACCAGGTCCCCCACGGCCAGGTCCTCGTAGGAGCCCAGCCGCGCCCCGGCGGGCAATGCCCGCTTGCGCCGGGCCGTGCGGAGGCCGCTCTTGGCGATCTGGGTGTCCGTCAGCACCGCCAGCTTGATCTGGGGGTACTCCAGTCCGGCGGAGAGGCCCCCCACCGCCACGGCGCAGGTCCCCGGCGCCGGGAGCGTCTCCAGCGCCGTGTCCATAAAGACCCGGCCCACGCCCTTTTCCCGCAGCAGCTCCTCCAGCGCCTTGGCGCGGCGCTCGTCCCCGGCCAGGACCACGCAGCGGTAGCCCTCCCCCAGCCAGTGGCGCACGTCCTCCGCCGCCTGCTGGCCGCTTCCCGCATAGGATGGCAGCTGCTTGGCCGTCAGGCCCATGGTGGTCCGGGGTTCCAGGGGGTAGCGGCCCACGGTGAAGGCGTCCGCCATCACCACCGGCCAGTCGGCCAGCCGCTGGGCCGTCAGCTCCCAGGTGTTGTAGAAATGGGCGATGCGGCCGAAGAGCGTGCCGCCCTCGATGAGCAGCCGGATGTCCTCCCCCGCCTGCTTGAGAAGGTCCCTAGCCCGCTGGCCGCACTTGCCCGGCTCGGCCAGCACCACCAGCGCCTCCGGCGCCAGGTAGTCCAGCGCCGTGGCGAAGCGGGGGTAAATAAGCTCCATATACCGGTCCGCCGCGGTGAACTCCAGGGCGCTCTCCAGCGCGTCCATATCCGCGGCCAGGGTCCGGCGCAGCTTCTCCACGTCGAACTTCACCGCGTTGCGGTTCAGCCGGGCGTATATCTCCTTTATCCTGTCCAGCAGCCCGCTCCGGCCGCCCTCCGCCAGGGAGGGCAGGGTCTCCGCCGCGGGCAGCACCCGCAGGGCCTTCATCTCCCCCGTGCGCCGCTGGCTGCCCGGGTCGAAGGCGCAGAGCGCGTCCACCTCGTCGCCCCAGAACTCCAGCCGGGCCGGGGACGCCGCCCCGGTGGCCCACACGTCCAGGATGCCGCCCCGGCGGGAGAACTGGCCCGGGCCCTCCACCTGCTCGGCGGAGCGGTACCCCGCCCGCAGGAGCCTGTCCGTCAGGTCCTCCGGGGCCGCGGTGTCCCCCCGGCGCACGGTGAACGCCGCCCGGCTAAGCACCTCCGGCGGCACAGACCGCATCAGGGCGGCCGCCGCCGTCATCACCACGGGGGGCGGATCGTCCCCCAGCAGCGCGTCCAGCGCCGCCAGACGCTTTTGCTCGGTCCCCCGGGACACGCCCTCGGCGGCGTAAAAGGTGTGATCCCGCCCGGCGATCACCGCCGCAGGCCGGCCCAGAAACGCCCCCAGGTCCGCCGCCATGGCGTCCGCCGCCGCGTCGTCCGGCACCACCACGCACAGGGGCCGGCCGCAGCTGGCCGCCAGGGCCGCCGCCAGGTGCGCCCGGTGGACAGGCCCTAGGCCCGACACCAGGGCAGGCAAAACGCCCCCCTCGACGCTGCCGGGGAGGGGGGTGATGTTCTTGTTTTCCAGGATGGAAAGGGTCAATGCTCTCACTGTGGTTACCTCGGTATCATTTTAGCCTACCTTTTTGCCGCTTGCAAGGGTTTTTATGGGAAAAATACCCGGGGCCAACGGGCATTTTATGGTTGTATCCCGGGAGGGATCGTGGTATAATGTGTTGGATACATATTTTATATTATTAGGATCGACTTTACCACACAAAAAGGCGGACGGGGATATGGATTCCTTACACGACATCTGGCAGAGCGTCATGGCCAAGCTCACCGAGGAGCTGACCCCCACGGCCATCAACACCTGGTTTGCCGACTGCGAACCGGTGGACCTGGAGGAGCAGCGGCTGGTGCTGCAGACCACCTCCGATTTCAAACGCAATATCATCCAGCAGCGGTTCGGGGACACCATCTGCGGCGTGTTGAGCGACCTGTTCTCCTGCAAGTTCGAGCTGCTGGTGCTGACCGGCGAGGAGATGGAGGACTATTACCGCCAGAGCCCCAACGACGACCTGCCGGAGGCCGCGGCCTACACCTTCGACCGCTTCATCGTGGGCCAGTCCAACAAGTTCGCCCACGCCGCCGCCCTGGCCGTGGCGGAGAACCCGGGGAAGATATACAATCCCCTTTTCATCTACGGCAATTCCGGACTGGGAAAGACCCACCTGCTCATGGCCATCGGCCAGGCCATCCGGGAGCGGGACCCCTCCGTGAAGATCGGCTACGTCAAGGGCGACGACTTCACCAACGACCTGGTGACCTCCCTGCAAAACGGCACCATGGAGGAATTTCGCCGCCGGTATCGGAACGTGGAGCTTTTCCTGGTGGACGACATCCAGTTCATCGCCGGAAAAGAGCGGACCCAGGAGGAGTTCTTCCACACCTTCAATAAGATATACGAGTCCGGCCACCAGATCGTCATCACCTCCGACCGGCCGCCCCTGGACATGGTGAAGCTGGAGGACCGGCTCCGCACCCGGTTCGAGGGCGGGCTGATGGCGGACATCCAGCCGCCGGACCTGGAGACCCGCATGGCCATCACCCGCAACAAGAGCCAGGGCGTGGGCCTGCTCCTAAGCGACGAGATCGTGGAGTACATAGCCTCCAACATCACCGCCAACATCCGCCAGATCGAGGGCGTGGTCCACCGGCTCACCGCCTACCGGGATATGCAGGACGACACCATCACCCTCTCCAGCGTCAAGCGGGCCATCAAGGACGTGATCCGCATCGGGGTGTTCATCCCCACGCCAGAGGCCATCATCGCGGAGACCAGCCGGTACTACGGCATCCCCGAGGAGGACATCCGGGGCCAGCGGCGGAGCAAGAACACCGCCATGGCCCGGCAGGTGGCCATGTACTTGATACGCAGCCTCACCAACCTCTCCCTGGTGGACATCGGCGAGCAGTTCGAGAACCGCAACCACTCCACGGTCCTGGCCTCCATCCGCAAGGTGGAGGATCAGATCAAGTCCGACCCCGAGACAGCCGCCTCCATTCGGGACATCACCTCCAATCTGAACGCCAGAAACCAGTGATTTTTCCACATTTTGCTGTCATTTGTCGTTTCAAATGCTGTTGAAAGTGGTTTTTCTCCCGGGCGAAGATCGGTACTGTTGAAAACTCCCCTTTTTGTCCACATTGCTTTCCACATCGATTTTCTTAGAGCCACAGCGGTTTTTCCCGGTTTTCCACATTCCCCCGCGCTTATTATTACGACTAATAAATATATATGCTATCTTTCTTTCTGTCAGGAGGAGAAATATGAAGTTTTCGTGTGAAAAATCCCTGCTGCAAGCGGCGGTGACCACGGCGGCCCGCTGCGCCGCAGCGAAGAGCCCCATCCCCGCCCTGGAGGGCCTGCTGATCCAGGCCGGAGCGGACGTGAAGGTGACGGGCTACGATCTGAAAAAGGGCATCTATACCTCCGTCCCGGCGGACGTGGCCGAGCCCGGCTCTATCGTGCTGGGGGCGCGGTTTTTGGGGGACGTGGTGCGGAGCCTGCCCAGCGGCGTGGTGACCATCAGCACGGAGAACGGGCTGAACACCCGCATCGAGTGCGGAGAGTCCCACTACTCCACCGTGGCCTCCGAGAGCGGGGACTACCCCGAACTGCCCACGGTGGACAAGGAAAACTCCATCTCCGTGCCGCAGAACATCTTGAGCAAGATGATCCGCCAGACGGTGTTCGCCGTCAGCGACAACGAGAGCCGCCCGGTGTACAC
>CANRIF010000106.1 GCA_947630645.1 uncultured Oscillospiraceae bacterium
ACCTATGTGATGGAGCATGACTGGGGCGTGGTGGCCGACGCCATCCGCCGGGAGGTGGCCCGGGGCGGGCAGGTATACTACCTGCACAACCGCATCGACAACATCGAGCGCACCGCCGCCCGGATATTACAGCTGCTCCCCGGCCTGGCCGTGGACGTGGCCCACGGGCGGATGAACGAGAGCGACCTTGCCGCCGTGATGGAGAAGGTGACCCAGGGCCAGACCCAGGTGCTGGTGTGTACCACCATCATCGAGACGGGCATCGACATCCCCAACGTGAACACCCTGATCATCGAGGACGCGGACAAGATGGGCCTGGCCCAGCTGCACCAGATCCGGGGCCGGGTGGGACGCAGCGCCCGCCGGGCCTGCGCGTACCTGACCTACCGGAAGGACAAGGTGCTGACCGAGATCGCCGAAAAGCGCCTGGAGGCCATCCGGGAGTTCGCCGAGTTCAACTCCGGCTTCCGCATCGCCATGCGGGACCTGGAGATACGGGGCGCGGGGAACCTGCTGGGGGCGGAGCAGTCCGGCCACATGATCGACGTGGGGTACGATATGTACTTAAAGCTGCTGGAGGAGGCCGTGCTGGAGGAAAAGGGCGAGCCGATCCCGGTGCGGGCCGAGTGCGCCGCGGACCTGGCGGTGAACGCCAACATCCCGGACAGCTATATAAAGAGCGCCGCCCAGCGGATGGACGTGTACCGCCGGGTGGCCCTGATCCGCACCGAGGCGGAGGCGGACGACATCACCGACGAGCTGTGCGACCGGTTCGGCGACCCGCCGGCCAGCGTCAACACCCTGATCCAGGTGGCGCTGCTGCGGGGCGAGGCATCCCGGCAGGGGGTCTCGGACATCGCCCAGAAGGGCGGCGCGGTGCGCTTCACCTTCGCGGACTTCGACTTCGCCCGCATCAGCGCCCTGTACGCCAAGCCAGACTGGAAGGGCCGGGTGAAGGTGGAGGCCGGGGGCAAACCCGCCGTTACCCTGCGGCTGGTGTCCCGCCGGCGCATTTTGGAGGAGGCCCGGGCGTTCATCCGGGACTACGCCGCCACAGGGGCAAAGGAGGAGAGCTGACATGGAGAACGTGACATTTTTCGACAGCCCGCCGGCGGAGAGCCGCCTGGTATACGCGGTCATCGCCGCCCGGTACAAGGGACAGTGGATATTCTGCCGCCACCGGGCGCGGGACACCTGGGAGATACCCGGCGGCCATATCGAACCGGGGGAGACGCCGGAACAGGCCGCCCGGCGGGAGCTGTGGGAGGAGACGGGCGGCCGGGCGTCGGCGCTGACACTGGTGGCCTATTATAAGGTAGAGGACAGCGGGGCGCTGTTTTACGCGGACGTGGACGCGCTGGAGCCGCTGCCGGCGGGGTCGGAGATGGCCGAGGTGACCCTGGGGGACCTGCTGCCGGACGCCCTCACCTATCCCGGCATCCAGCCGGCGCTGTTCCGGCGTGTCCAGGGCTGGCTCAATATGCAGACGGCCAAGGGGGAGCCGTGGGACGTGTTCGACGCGGACCGGAACCCCACCGGCCGGATCATGCGCCGGGGCGACCCCATCCCGACCGGGGATTATCACACGGTAGTGTATATCTGGCTGAAGGATGCGGCGGGCCGGTTCCTGCTGACCCGCCGGGCGCCCAACAAGGGCTACGGCAACCTGTGGGAGTGTACAGGCGGCTCCGTGGTGGCCGGGGAGGACAGCCTCACCGGGGCGGTCCGGGAGGTCCGGGAGGAGACGGGCCTCGCCCTGGACCCGGCGGCCGGGCGGCTGATCTATACATACCGCCGGGAGGACGCCTTCTGCGACGTGTGGCTGTTCCGGCAGGCGTTCGACCTGGCCGCCGTGACGCTCCAGCCCGGGGAGACCACCGCCGCCCGCGCCGCCGCCAAGGAGGACATCCATGAGCTGTGGAAGCGCGGCGAGCTGGTCCCCTATCCCCACTTTGAGGAGATATTTGAAAAACTTTAGCCGCCGCAAAGCAACGGGCGGCGCAAGGAGATCGACTGGCAAGGGAGAGAGGCGTCGTGGGACAGGCCTATTACATCGCAAGCTGCGTATTCACATCGAAATACCCGGAACTCAGTAAGACGATCCAGCAATACATACACGACAGATTCGGTATGCAGATCGTCCGATGCTGTGTTCCAAAATATGATCTTCAGCGCTTCCGGGAGCAGATGCCAGAGGCCTACCGGGACAAATGGGACAGCATCCCAGACTGTGCGGATTTTCTTCCGGGGGATACCGTGTATTCGCTGTGCCATAACTGCTCGGCCATTCTGGAGGAAAGCAAGCCTGGCGTGAATGCCAGGTCCATCTGGGAACTGATCCTCTCGGACGAGACTTTCGCCTATCCCAACTACGGCGGTCAAAGCGTTTTTGTGCAGGACTGCTGGAGGGCAAAGGATAGAACGGCGGAGCAGGACGCCGTCAGAGCGATCTTAAAAAGAATGAACTTTGAGATACATGAGTTGCCCGACAACCGAGAGAGAACAGAGTTTTGTGGCGTTTCGACCTATCGCCCGTCACCAAAAAGGAATCTTGATCTGGCTCCACGCCGATTTGTTGAAAATGCGGCAGGTAAGTTTATTCCCCACACAAAAGAGGAACAAGCAGAACTGATGAGGGGCTATTGCGAACGCTTCCGTGGGAAGAAGGTCGTTGCATACTGTCACTACTGTGTGGAAGGTCTGGAACTCGGCGGAGCCAACGCAAAGCATCTGGCGGCCCTTTTATTTGAAGGGTCAGGCGCGGGAGATACGGGGGAGCGTGATGGTGGTCATGGAGCGGGATAAAAACCGGCTGGGCGTATTTTATGTGGTCCTCTCTGCGGTCCTGTTCGGCACGATGCCGCTGCTGACGAGGATCGCCTATGCCCATGGCAGCAACGCGTACACCGTCGCTTTCGGCCGGATGTTCTTTGGCGGCGCGGTGCTGGGCGCTGTCTGTCTGATCCTGCCGGGCTGTTCCATCAGGATCAGTGGCAGGCAGCTTATCACCCTGCTGAAGCTGTCGGTCCCCTATGCTCTGGTGCCGGTGTCGCTCTATACCTCATATGACTATATCGACAGCGGTATGGCCACGACCCTCCATTTTACCTATCCCGTGGCGGTCATGCTGATCCTGGCGGTGTTTTACAAGACCCGGCCGGACGCAAAACAGATCGTCTGCGCCGTTTTGTGTATGGCGGGGATGGTGCTGCTCTATACGCCCAACGGACAGGTCAGCATGAAAGGGATCGTCTTGGCGGTCTTCTCCGGGATCCTTTTTGCCATATACATCGTTCTGCTGGGAAAGAGCGCCGTCAAGGGTCTTCACGCGCTTGTCCTGGCGTTTTGGATATCGTTGCTGTCTGCGGCGGAGATAGGGCTGATCGCGCTTTGCAGCGGCCAGATGGTCTTCCGCCTGGACGGGGCCGGCTGGGCGGCGGAGATCTGCCTGGCACTGGTGGCCACCGTCTTTGGCCTGGTGCTGTTCCAGAAAGGCGTGTTCCTGTGCGGAGAGGTGAAGGCGTCCCTGTTCAGCACCTTTGAACCGCTCACGGGCATCGCCATTGGCGTGGTCGTTTTTCACGAGGGGTTGACCGCCAGAGAGGTGATCGGGGTGCTGGGTATCCTGGCTGCGGCAGTCCTGCTGGTCATACCGATTGGAAAAGTGCGGGGCGCAGAATAAATGGAAAGCCTCCCCTGTGCAAGGGGAGGTGGGCCGCCGAAGGCGGCTCGGAGGGGTTGTAACGTGACGGCCGGCAATAGCGTGAGGTCACGATCCCCCAGTCTCGTCGTCGCGGCGTCCGCTAAGCTGTGCCGGCGCAAGCGCCGGCATCCGCCCGCTCCCGCGCTCCTCCTCTCCCCAAAAGGCAGGCGTGCCTTTTGGGGACCCCGTGATGACGGCGGCGACAGCCCCCTTTGCACAAGGGGGCCGGATTTTGGGGGTGCGTACTATAAACTTTTTCATTAGGCGGCACCTCTGCTCTTTTCCTTTTTCCGCTGGGGGATGGTGGCCAGCCACAGGAGGGTAAAGCCGCCGTACAGCACGCAGTCGCTCATGAGGGGGATGTACCGGTCCGACCACAGCCGCAGCTGCCAGGGGGGCAG
>CANRIF010000107.1 GCA_947630645.1 uncultured Oscillospiraceae bacterium
ACCGCCGCCATGGGGCCGCCGGCGGTGCCGCCCGGCTCCCCGTCGTCGGACCAGCGGACCGACCCGTCCGGCAGCACCCAGGCCCAGCAGTGGTGCCGGGCGTCGGGGTATTTCTTCCGCACCTGGGCGATAAACTCCTTCGCCTGGGCCTCGTCGGCAACAGGGAACAGCTCCCCGATGAACCGGGAGCGTTTTTCCTCATATTCGCCGGTGCCGTACCCGGCCGGCCGCATCCGCTCACCCATGGGCGGCCTCATAGGGGCGCAGTTCGTCCCGCAGGGCGGGCCGGACCACCGCCAGCACCCGCACGCCGTCCTCGCCGTACTCCACGTCCAGCACGTTCGCCTCCCGGCGCAGCCGCTCCACCAGGCCGGACCGGGCGTAGGGGATGGCCAGCTCCATCCGGGCCAGGTCCCCGCCCAGCTTCCGCCCGATGGCGTACAGCAGCGCCCCGGTGCCCTCGCCGGTCCGGGCGCACACGCACACCTCGTCCCGCCCCGACGGGAGCCGGCCGAAGTAGGCGTCGCACTTATTGTATACCCGCAGGCAGGGGGTCTGCCCGGCGCCCAGCCGGACGATCAGGTCCTCCACCACCCGGGTCTGGGCCTCCCAGTCCGGGTCAGAGATGTCGATGACGTGCAGCAGCAGGTCCGCGTAGGTCAGCTCCTCCAGCGTGGCCTTGAAGGCGTCCACCAGCTCCGTGGGCAGCTTGCGGATGAAGCCCACCGTGTCGGAGAGAAGGGCCTGCCCGCCCTCGGCCAGGTCCAGCTTCCGGGTGGTGGTGTCCAGGGTGTCGAAGAGCCTGTCCCCGGTCTGGATGTTGTCGCCGGTGAGGGTGTTGAGAAGGGTGGACTTGCCCGCGTTGGTGTAGCCCACCAAGGCCACCACCGGCAGGGCGTTGCGCTCCCGGCGCCGGCGCTGGGTGCCCCGGACACGGCGCACCTGCTCCAGCTCCTCGGCCAGCTTCTGGATGCGGCGGCGGATGTGGCGCCGGTCCGTCTCCAGCTGGGTCTCGCCGGGGCCGCGGGTGCCGATGGGGGCGGAGGTGCCCGCCTGGCGCTTCAAGTGGGTCCACATACCCGTGAGCCGGGGCAGCAGATAGCGGTACTGGGCCAGCTCCACCTGCAGCTTGCCTTCCTTGGTGTGGGCCCGCTGGGCGAAGATGTCCAATATGAGCCCGGTCCTGTCCAGCACACGCACCCCCAGGGCCTCCTCCAGCACCCGGGCCTGGGAGGGGGTCAGGTCGTTGTCGAACACCGCCAAGTCGCACGCCTCGTTTTCGATGAGCGTCTTCAACTCCTGCACCTTGCCCATGCCGAGGAAACTGTGGGGGTCCGGTTTGTCCCGGGTCTGCAAAAGGGTGCATACCGGCTCCGCCCCGGCCGTCTCGGCCAGCCGCCACAGCTCGTCCATGCTCACCTCGTCGCTGCGCTCGGCGCTGTCCATGGACGCCGCCGCCAGCCCCGCCAGCGCCGCCCGTTCTTTTTTCACGCTCGTATCCTGTATGGCTCTGTCCTCACTGTCGATAGAATGGTTTATGATATGTTCCGGCGGCACACGGGAAAATGGGCCGCCGCGATCGCATCCAGCCGCCCGGCGATCTCCGGAAACGGCCGGTTCAAGTCCAGGGTCTTGACGCCGATCCGGTTGCCGCTCATGCGGTAGACGGTATCCGGCTGGATGGCCTCGTCCGTTCTGGCATATAGGAGCATCCCGGAGACCTGTTCGCCGCAGGAGGACGCCTGGCGGTTTTTCACATAGGCGAATATCTGGTAAAGATTATGGGAATGGACGGTGTGGGTGTCAAACTGCACCTGGGTGGTGTGGGAATAGAATTTGGCGTCGATGATGAGCGTGGCGCCGCCGTGACGCAGAGTGATGTCGCTCTGCATCGCCGGCAGCAAGGCATCCGCGCCATCGTCCAGCGCCCAGGGGATGCGGCAGGCGCTCGCCCCCAGCTGGGGCCAATGGCGGGCATAGTATTCCAGGATGAATTTTTCGTAGAGCCGCTCCATCTTCTGCTCGTCCACGAAAGAGGCCAGTTTATAGCCGCCCTCTTCCGTGGTCATGAGCATACCGTCCAGGACCAGCCGGCACAGGCCCAGGAGCAAACGGTACGCGCCGCTGTCCCGGTGAAAGCGGATGGCGCTCCAATGTATCGCCGCGGGGTCTATGGCATCCACTCCGGAGAAATACAGCATCTCCTTTTTCAGCGCGTTTTTATGCTCTTTTGTCACGGAGCCATGGCGCAGCAGGAGGGTCACAGTGGTCTTCAGTATCTGGTTGAAAAGCGTGTTTTCGCTCAACTCGTCATACTCGCAGGCCAGACGCTGTTTTCTCTCGATGCGGTTTTGTATGGTGCCGGGCATATCCAGCTTGCCCCGCATGACCGTCAGGTCCTCGCGGCAGGGGACATACTGCCGATAAAGGCCCTGCTTCAGCTGCCGGCCGATCCCGTTTGCCAGGATCGCGGCGAACAGGTCGTGGATGTTGTCGAAGGACTCCCGGTCCACTTCCTCGAAGCCGGTCTGGTCCAACGCTGTGAAAGCGTAGGACAGCATATAATAGATGTTTTTGATAAGTGTGTTCTTTTCCCTGGTCATTGGAAAACTCCGCGCAGGCTGTTCTCCCACTGGAGAAGTGTGGCCGGCTCGTCGAACCAGTACTCACGCAGCATAGGCAGGATGTCGTACTCCACGATGGCACGCATCCACTGTTCCGTGCATACGTCCTGGTTGCAGAAATAACTGTGGCCGATGCAAAAGCCCTTGCCCAGGGACCTGTCTGCCGAGATCGCCCGGTTCAGTTCCTTGACCCTGGACACCAGCGCGTCGAAGGTCGCGTCGTTCAGCTTTTGCTGGTAGCGGATAAAGCCGTCCGAATCGAAGCCCGGGTCCATCTCAAAGAAGCTGAACCGCCGGCGCAGGGCGTAGTCGATCATGGCAAGGCTGCGGTCCGCGGTGTTCATCATGCCGATGATATAGAGGTTTTTCGGCACGGAGAAGGGCTTGCCGTTGTACGCCAGGGTGGTCGTTGTGCCGCGGTAATCCCTCTCAATGAGCATGAGCAGTTCACCGAATATCCGGCTGATATTCCCCCGGTTGATCTCGTCGATGATGAAAAAGAAGTCCTCATTGGGCTGGTTGTCAGCCTTTTGGCAGAAGCGGTAGAAAACGCCGTATTTCAGTTCAAAGCTGTTCCCGGCGGGCTTGTAGCCCATCACAAAGTCCTCATAAGAGTAACTCTGATGGAACTGCACCAGTTCGATATGATCTTTGTCCTTCCGCCCCAACATAGACCACGCCAAACGCCGGGCCGCATAGGTCTTGCCCACGCCGGGCGCACCCTGGAGGATGACGTTTTTCTTTCTGTGCAGGACCTCCGCCAGCGTGTCGTAACGCTCTTCGGACATAAAAACGTCCTCTAGGAAGTTGGTTTTGGTATATGTATCCGAGGTCCCGGGCGCCGCTGGCAGAGGATTGTCCTCCCGGATAAGATCCAGGATGAAGTCATATTCGGCCTTCGTCAGCTTGAAAAGACTCCCCTGGGGATTTTGGAAATACTCCATCCCCTCCAGTTCCGGACAATCCCGCAGCGTCTGGTAGTCGATGGGGGAGGCCAGCCCCTCGGTCTTCTCGAACCATATCCGCTCGCCGTCCTGTGCCTGGGTGATACGGCCCAGGGCCACGATCTGCTTGACCGGCGTCGTCTCATAGCCGATAAGCATATCCCCCGCCTTGGCGTCCAGGAAATTCTGGAAGATGCGGCGGCGGTTCTTATTCTCATTATAGAGCGTGTAGGATTGCTTCTCGCCCACGGCGGCACTGGCGTAACTCCACTTCTTCGGACTGGCGTTCAGCCACCAGTAATGTATGTCTGCGTCATCC
>CANRIF010000108.1 GCA_947630645.1 uncultured Oscillospiraceae bacterium
TGGTGCCGGTGGCGGGGGTCGAACCCGCACGTCCGCAATGGACAGCGGATTTTAAGTCCGCAGTGTCTGCCATTCCACCACACCGGCACGCGGATACAGTTTACCCCATCGGGACCGATAAGTCAATAAATCCGGCCCTTGCGGCGGGGCGAACTTTGCTGTACAATAGAGCGGCTATGAGAACGTATGACGCGGGACAATGCGATATCGTGGTCATCGGCGCGGGCCATGCCGGGATCGAGGCGGCCCTGGCGGCGGCGCGGCTGGGGGCGGACACGGTGTGCTTCACCATCAGCCTGGACGCGGTGGGCAATATGCCCTGCAACCCGGCCATCGGCGGCACCGGCAAGGGCCACCTGGTTCGGGAGTTGGACGCCCTGGGCGGCGAGATGGGCAGGGCGGCGGACCGGGCCTGCATCCAGTACCGGATGCTGAACCTGGGCAAGGGCCCGGCGGTCCACTCCCTGCGGGCGCAGGCGGACCGGCGGCGGTACCAGGAAGTGATGAAGCACACCCTGGAGCGGCAGGAGAACCTGCGCGTCAAGCAGGGCGAGGTGGTCGCCATCGGCCTGGAGGACGGGCGCGTGGTCTCCGTCACCACCGACAAGGGCGCCGTCTGGCGCACCCAGGCAGTGATCGTGGCCTCCGGCACCTACCTGGGCGGCCGGACCATCACCGGCGAGGCGGTGCGGGATTCTGGCCCGGACGGGCTGGCGGCGGCGCTGCCCCTGACGGGGTGCCTGCGGGCGCTGGGCCTCAACTTGCGCCGGTTCAAGACCGGCACCCCGCCCCGCATCAACGCCCGCACGGTGGACTTCTCCAAGATGCAGCTCCAGCCCGGCGACGCCCAGCCCCAGCCCTTCTCCTTCTCCACCGGGGCCGTGCCGGAGAATCGGGCGGTGTGCTGGCTGACCTACACCACCGAGGAGACACACCGCATCATCCGGGAGAACCTGGACCGCAGCCCCCTCTACGACGGGGTGATACAGGGGGTCGGCCCCCGGTACTGCCCCAGCATCGAGACGAAGATCGTCACCTTCCCGGACAAGCCCCGGCACCAGCTGTTCATCGAGCCCATGGGCCTGGACACCGAGGAACTGTACATCCAGGGCCTGTCCAGTTCCCTTCCCGAGGACGTGCAGGTGGCCATGGTCCACACCATCCCCGGCCTGGAGCGGGCGGAGATCACCCGCCCGGCCTACGCCATCGAGTACGACTGCCTGGACCCCCTGGAGCTGTACGCCACGCTGGAGACGAAGAAGATCCCCGGCCTCTACGGCGCCGGCCAGTTCAACGGCTCCTCCGGCTACGAGGAGGCCGCCGTCCAGGGCTGGGTGGCGGGGGTCAACGCCGCCCGGAAGATACAGGGGAAGGACCCGGTCGTCATCCGCCGGGACCAGGGCTACATCGGCGCGCTGATCGATGATCTGGTCACCAAAGGCACCAACGAGCCCTACCGCATGATGACCAGCCGCAGCGAATACCGGCTGCTGCACCGGCAGGATAACGCCGATAATAGACTTGCATACATTGGATATGAGATCGGCCTGGTGAGCCAGGAGCGTTACCAGGCAGTTTTGGATAAATATGCACAGGTGGATCAGGAGATCGAGCGGCTGAAAAAAGGAAAGCTGTACCAACCCCTAAAAAGGCCGGATGTTTCCTATGATTCCCTGGCCGATCAGGACCCGGGCCGGCCGGCGCTCTCCCGGGCCGTGATAGAAGAAGTAGAAATATCCATAAAATATGAGGGATATATCCAGCGTCAGCTCCGGGATGTAGAGGCCTTCTCCCGCATGGAGCAAAAACGAATACCGATGAATATCGACTACGCCGCTGTGCCCGGCCTACGCACGGAGGCCCGGCAGAAGCTTGCCGCCGTCCGGCCGGCCAGCTTCGGCCAGGCGGGGCGCATCTCCGGCGTCTCCCCCGCCGACCTCACCGCCCTGATGATCTGGACGGAGCGGCAGGCAGGCCAATAAAACACCTTGCGTTTCAGCGCAGGGTGTTTTATAATACGCCTGACAAAAATAGAGAGAGGTATGTCAAAATGAAAAAGTTCCTTTGCCTGATCCTTGTGCTGATCCTGGCGCTGGCGCTCGCCGCCTGCAGCAAGTCCGAAACCTGCAAGCAGGACGGCTGCAACGAGAAGGCCGTCCAGGACGGCTACTGCACCACCCACTACGCGCTGCACGCCGCCGGCGACCTGGTCGGAGGCATCATCAGCGGCGACGTGTCCGGCGACGAGCTGGGCGACGAGTTGGGCGACGCCCTGGGCAACGTGCTGGGCGGCCTGCTGGGCTGACCGTCCGCGGACGACACAGACCCTCCCGTCTATCCGGCGGGAGGGTCTGTGTTTTCTCCGGGAAATCTTGACATATCCGGCCGGCTTGGACTATAATATGGAACGTAAGAGGGAGTAGTTTGCGCGGGCCATGGCCCGTGTACGGCGTCTCGTCAGTACGGCCGTTTCGGCCCGGGGCGCCGCAGGTCTGCCGATCTGAAACGAGACTTTTACCGCGTCTTTTCCCGCGGTAGAAGTCTCGTTTGACGTTGAAAAGGAGTTTTGCCATGTCTGTCACGGCCCTTGTCCTGTTCATCCTCACCTATTGCCTGATGATCGCCCTGCCGAAGTTCCGGCCGCTGGTGGCAGTGTGCAGCGCCGCGCTGTATACGGCGCTGGGCTTCGTGCCGCTGGGGGCGCTGGCGGGAGCGGTGGACTGGAACGTGCTGCTGATGCTGGCGGGCACCATGGGCACGGTGAGTCTGTTCATCGAGTCCCGGATGCCCAACCGCATGGCGGAGGTGCTGCTCGCCAAGACGCCCAACGTGATGTGGGTGGCGGTGGCCATGAGCCTGTTCGCGGGGGTGGTGTCCGCCTTCGTGGACAACGTGGCCACGGTTCTGATGCTGGCGCCGGTGGGCCTGGCCATCGCGGGCAAGCTGGGCGTGTCCCCCATCCCGCTGCTGATCTCCATCGCCGTCAGTTCCAACCTCCAGGGCGCGGCCACGCTGGTGGGCGACACCACGTCCATCATGCTGGGCGGCTATGCGGGGATGGACTTTCTGGACTTTTTCTTCATGGACGGCCGGTTCAGCATCTTCTGGGCGGTGGAGTTGGGCGCGGTGGCCACGGTGCCCATCATCATGTGGCTGTTCCGGGACCAGCGGGAGAAGGTGAAGATCGCCGACCGCACCGAGGTGACCGACCTGGTGCCCACTTTCCTGCTGGTGGGGACGGTACTGCTGCTGATCGCCGCGTCCTTCATCCCCGGCAAGCCCGCCGTCACCAACGGGCTGATCTGCGTGGCGATGTTCGTCGTCGGCGCAGCCCACGCCCGGATAAAGGAGAAGAGCTGGCACAGCGTGAAGCTGGCGCTGCTGGAGATCGACTACCAGACGCTTCTGCTGCTGGCGGGGCTTTTCATCGTCATCGAGGGCATCGAGCGCGGCGGCGTCATCAGCGCCATCGCGGACCTGTTCGTGCGAATCGGCGGGAACGACCTGTTCCTCATGTACACCATCATCGTGTGGGGCTCGGTGCTGTTCTCCGCGTTCGTGGACAACATCCCCTATGTGGCCACCATGCTCCCAGTGGTGACGGGCATCGCCGGGACCATGGGCTGTTCGCCTCTGCTGCTGTATTTCGGCCTGCTCACCGGCGCCACCTTGGGCGGCAACATCACCCCCATCGGCGCCTCGGCCAACATCGCCGCCATCGGCATCTTGCGCCGGCAGGGGCATGAGGTCAGCACCAGGGACTTCATGCGGATCGGCGTGCCCTTCACCCTCACCGCCGTGATGGTGGGGTATCTGTTCTGCTGGTTCGTCTGGCGGTGAAGTCCCAAACATAGATGCGCGCGCCGCGGGGCCCTCCC
>CANRIF010000109.1 GCA_947630645.1 uncultured Oscillospiraceae bacterium
GGCCAGGGGCGCGTCGTCAAAGGTGCTGCTCATGGTCACCTGCATGGCGTAGTCCTCCCGGAGGATGTACACGATCTGCAAGTGGATGGGGATCTCGATGCCAAGGGAGGTGTCCGTGTAGTCCGCCCGCAGGCAGGCGTGTTCCCCGCCGGCGAAGGAGCAGACGCCGATCTGGGGCTGGGCGCCCTCCAGGCCGATGGAGGCCAGGTCGCCCGTCTCGTCCGCGCCCAGCTGGCCCAGGGAGAGCCGGAGCAGTTCCTCCTCGGACAGGTACTCGCCCAGCCCAGCCAGGTACGTCACCACCACGTTCACGTTTTGCAGCTGGCCCTTGCCGCAGGCGGCCATGACACAGGCGTTGTCCCCGGAGGCGAGAAAGTCCCTCATGTCCTGGGTGACCTGGCCGTCCAGCGCCGGGTCGGTGACCGTGTCCTCCAGCAGCGCGTCCAGCTCCGCCTGGTCCAGGAAGCGCCAGCCCTCCGCCAGTGTGCAGTTCACGCCGAAGTAATCGTTGCGGTAAACGCCGCCGTCCACGGCGCCGAACACGTCCGGTTCGGGGGTGGGCTGGGGGGTCGGTGCTGCGGTCGGTTTGGGCGTAGGTTCTGCGGTGGGTTCGGGTGTAGGTTCTGCGGTCGGTTCCGGGGTAGGCTCCGCCGTCGGCTCGGGCGTGGGCTCTGCCGTGGGCTCGGCAAAGGGGTCCTCGCCGATCTCCGTCGCAGGGCCGATCCGGACCGGAGCGTCATCGGAGAGGCCGGACAGCACGTCGTCGCTGCCGCCGATGGCACAGCCCGCCAGGGCCAGCAGCGCGGCCAGCGCCGTGAAAAGGGCGAGCGTTCGTTTTATGTACATGGGAAATCCTCCTCGTCTGCTCCTGTCAACTATAACACTGGCCGGCCCGGTTGACAAGGGCAACATCTTCCGCCGGGACGGGCTAAAATGGCCCGCCGCGCTGGTTTTGGCCCTTGTAAAGAGGCGCGTTTTGCCTTATAATGGTAAGGCAGTTTAGGGGGGATCGTGATGGATATCAAAAAAAGACTTATCCCTTGCGTGATCATCGTGGCCGTGACGCTCACCTGCGTGCTGCTCAGCCGGTTCACCCGGGTGCTGTTTTTCCTGGCGCTGGCGGCGGCCTCCGCCTTTGAGCTGCACGCCGTGCTGGACAAGGCGGGTGTGCGTGTCTCCCGGACCCTTCTGATCGCCTATATCGCGCTCCAGGCGGTGCTATGCTGGGTGAAGGCGCCTATCGTGTGGATGGTGGCGCTGGGCGCGGCGGCGGCGTTCGCGGCCCTGCTGTGGGGCATCCTCCAGCCGGCGCTGGGCGCCCGGTTCGCCATGGACGAGCTGGCCGCCCTGGTGTGGCCCTTCGGCTTTTACACCATCATCCTCCACGCCGCGGCGTCGGATGTCTGGCTGATGGCGCTGATGCTGGGGGTGCTAAGCACCTGGGCCTGCGACAGCATGGCCCTGGTGGGCGGCAAGTTCTTCGGCAAGCACAAGCTGGCCCCCGCGGTCAGCCCCCACAAGACCTGGGAGGGGAGCGTCACCGGGGCGGCGGCCTCCGTCCTGGCGGGGATGCTCATGGCCTGGATACTGGGCTGGAACTTTTGGATGTGCGTTTGCGTCTCACTGGTGGCCAGCACCTTTGGCCAGGTGGGCGATCTGGCCGCGTCCCTGGTCAAGCGCATGGCCGGCGTGAAGGACTACGGCCACCTGATGCCGGAACACGGCGGGATCATGGACAAGATGGACAGTATGCTCTTCTCCGTCCCGGCGGCGTACTTTATGCTGGCGCTGTTTATCCCCGGCGTTTTCTAGCGGCGGGCCTTGCCGCGGCATACTTCGTCAGCCGCCTTGGAAATACAGAAAGTATTCCCTGCGGTGGCTTTCTTGTCTGCCACGGCAAATCCTCGCCGCTCCGGGCCGCTCCGGCGGCGGGCCTTGCCGCGGTTTCGCTACATCCCGAAGGCCCCGTCGCAGCCGATGGCCTGGCCGGTGATGAAGGACGCCCTGTCCGAGGCCAAAAACGCGATCAGCGCCGCCACGTCCTCCGGCCGGCCCAGCCGGCCCAGGGGCGTCGCGTCTATGAGCGCCTGGCGGTCGGCCTGGTCGAACTGGGCCAGCATATCCGTGTCGATGACGCCGGGGCAGACGCAGTTGACCCGGATGCCGGAGGGGCCCAGCTCCTTGGCCAGGGCCTTGGTCAGGCCGATCAGCGCCGCCTTGGAGGCCGAATAGGCCGCCTCGCAGCTGGCGCCGTAGAGGCCCCAGACGGAGGACACCAGCACGATGTTCCCCGCTTTCTGGCGGATCATGTGGGGGATGGCCTCCCGGCAGCAGCGGTACGCCCCGTCGGTGTTCACCGCCAGCACGCGCCGCCAGGTGTCCTCGTCCGCGTCGGTGAGCAGGCCGTATTGGGCCACGCCCGCGTTGCACACCAGCAGGTCCACCGGCCCCGTCCGGCGGAACATGGCGCGCACCGCGTCCGGGTCCGACACGTCCGCCTGTACGGCGGCGGTGTGCAGTTCGCCGGCCAGCGCCAGCGCCGCGTCCTTCGAGTGGTTGTAGTGGACGGTCACGGCCCAGCCGTCGGCGGCCAGCGCCCGGGCGGCGGCGGCGCCGATGCCCCGGGACGAGCCGGTGACGAGAGCGGTCTTTCCCATGGGTGATATCCTCCCCGGAGTTTTTTATCAGTATATCACAGTTACTGTTCCAAAGGTAGGACAAAATGAGCAACGAACGAGATGAATTGGACCGCGGCGGCGACGGCGGCGAGTGGACGAAGGAGGAGCCGGGCCAGGACAAGGGCTTCGACTTCTCCGCATTCCTCGGCCCCGAGACGCTGGAGGAGCAGGTGACCGACGCCCTGGACGGCAAGGACCTGCTGGACCGCGACGCCTACGGCACCTTCCCGCCGGGCTATATCCGCCGCCGGGGCGCGCCGGGGGACAAGGGCCGCCATGAGGCGCCCGAGCCGGACCCGGAGCCGGAGTACCCCGGCGATCCCCCCACCCAGCGGTTCGGCCGGGACGGCCAGGCGGACCAGGATACGCCGCCTGTGGAGCCGCCCGCGGAGGAGCGGCCGCCGGTGATCAAGGACGAGCCGCCTCCCCGGCCCAAGGTGGTGGTGGCGGACCCCACGCCCCGGGTGTATGTGACGCCGGAGCGGGAGTATGACGACGAGGAGCCGGGCGCCGGAAAGACGGGCAAGGGCCTGAAGTTCGCCGTGGCGCTGCTGCTGGCGGTGGCGGTGCTGCTGGCGGGGGGCCTGGCGGTGATGCACTTCTTGCGGCCGGACGGCAGCGAACCCTCCGCGCCGGCGCCCTCGCCCACGGACTACCTGTTCGGCGGGATGCCCACCCGCAAGCCCACGCCGCCGCCCACGGCGCCCCCTACGGCGCCGCCCACGCCCACGCCGGGCCCCACGCCGCCCCAGATCGTCTTCCACACCATCAGCGTCACCGCCGGCACCGGCGGCAGCATCAGCCCCTCCGGCGCGGTGAGCGTGGAGGATGGCCAGAGCGCCACCTTCACCATCACCCCCGATCCGGGCTTCACGCTGATCCAGCTGCTGGTGGACGGGTCCAACGTCCAGGTGGCGAACGTCTACACGTTCTCCGACGTGCGGGAGGACCACGTGATCTACGCCATCTTCCAGGCCGAGGCCACGGCCCCGCCCGCGCCCACCGAGCCTCCGGCCCCCACCGAGCCGCCCGCGCCCACCGACGCCCCCGTCACGGAGGAGCCGGCGCCGGAGCAGCCGGACGTGCCGCCCCAGGTGGAGGGCTGACCTCTCCA
>CANRIF010000110.1 GCA_947630645.1 uncultured Oscillospiraceae bacterium
ATTGGTAATGACGAGGTCGGCGGTCCGAATCCGCCCAGCAGCTCCACAGCAAAAGCCCGCAACCATCACCGGTTGCGGGTTTTTGGTATTTTTAGCAGTAGTATTCTATCTGGCCGAAGTGGGAGAGCCATTTCTGGGCGATGTCGCCGCTATTTGCCTCAATGATACGCAGAAGGTCGCGCAGGACCGGAGCCGGGATCCTGGCATCGTTGTTGCAGAGCAGCGCCTTCCCGGCGCTGGTGATCCACACCTTTGTCCCGGCCGCTGTGGCCCGGCCCTCCGCGATGTGGACGTGGACCGGCTCCAGCGGAACGCTCTCGTTGGACCAGAAATAGACGATATAGGGCCCGATCCTAAAAATTTGCGGCATGAAGCACCCCGCCTCTCTGCGAGAAATCCAGTATCAAGTGTGCATTGTTGTGTACGAGCTGTTCAAAGCGATCCATTTCCGCGGGGGAGTAGCCATGGATATCCGTCCAGCGGTACGCAGGTAGGAAGCAAGTAGCGTCGTGAAAGCCGTCCTTTTCATCCGGGGTCTCGATATACACCTTCACGCTGCCGTCGGCCAGCATCTCGGAGTGGGTGATCTCGGTATCGTCATCTAGGGTCATAAAAGGATACATCATGGGAAAACCTCCTTTGGATTCAGTATGCCCGGTGTGCCATATCTCTTGTAAATGAAATTATAGCACGGGTCCACCGCTTTTGCCACATCTATTATGTATAGGCTCCCATAGGCAAAGCCGACAAATATCTAGGCGTAGATTTGTACAATGTGTGTCTAGGCACAGACAGGATCATACGATATAATAGGCTATACTAGGAAAGAGATCAGCAGGCCGACGCCGGAGAGGTGCAAAATATGCCGGAAAAGACACAGGCCCAAAAGAAAGCCCAGAAAAAATATATGGAACGCTTTGCGATAGCGCGGGTCAGGCTGCCGATAGATAAGTACGGGCGGATCCAGTCCCACGCGGAGGCCCAGGGGGAGAGCGTGAACGGCTTCATCACCCGGGCCATCGACGAGACCATCGAGCGGGACGCCGGAAAGGAGTGAAAAGACAATGAGCAACAAGGAGATGTGCATCAAACTGCTGGACAGCGTGCCGGATCATAAGATCGGCTATGTGCTTGCCTACATCCAGGGAATAACGGCGGACGAAGAGGCGGATGACCGCTTCTGCCAGAGGATGCTTGAAAACTATGAGAATGACCCGGACCCGGAGAAGGACAAGACATTCACCCTGGAGGAGTGCAAACGGGAGTGGGGGCTGGATTGATGTATCGGATCGTCCTGAAGAAAAGCGCGAAGAAGTTTATTGACCGGCTCCCGCGCAACGAGAAGGCGCGTATCATTTCGGCCATTGAACAGCTTCCGAACGGAGAGGACATCAAACAGCTGAAGGGCCATCCCGGTATGCTGCGGCTCCGGGTGGGGGAATATCGCATCATCTACACGGTGGACCACGGCGAACTGGTGGTATATGTGATCGACGCCGGGCCGCGGGGACAGGTCTATAACCGATATTGAAAGCACAGAGCGGGACGGGGATGACCTGTCCCGCTCAAAATGATACACCAGGCGGGCTTCTGGTATATTTTGGAAAGGGGGCGGCAGCCATGACGGTGCGGGAGGAAAAGGAGGCTCTGCGCCGGGAGATGACGGCCCGGGCGGGATCGCTGTCCCGGGCGTATCTGGCCCGGGCGGGGCGGGATATCGCCGGGCGCATCGCCGCGCTGCCGGAGTACGCCGGGGCCGGGACGGTGTTCGTCTTCGTCAGCACGGCCCGGGAGCCGGACACCCGGCCGCTGCTGGAGCGGGCGCTGGCGGACGGCAAGCGCCTGGCGGTGCCGCTGTGCGTGGGGCCGGGCGTGATGCGGCTGGGGGCGGTGACGGACCTGGCCGCGCTGCGTCCCGGCGCGTTCGGCATTTTGGAGCCGCCGCCGGAGGCACCGGAGGTGCCGTCCGGGGAGGTGGACCTGGTCGTGGCGCCCTGCGTGTGCTGCGACCGGACGGGGGCGCGGCTGGGCCATGGCGGCGGATATTATGACCGCTTCCTCGCCGCCTATGAGGGACCGGCGCTGGCGGTGTGCCCGGAGCGGCTGCTGGTCCCGGCGGTGCCCATGGAGCCGTGGGACCGGCCGGTGGACATGGTGGTGACGGAGCGGGCCGTTTTTCGCCGGGGCTTTTGACGCCGGGCGGTTGCAATACGCCGCCGGGTCTGGTAAGATGTGCCTGCGGGCGGCGGTCCGTCCGTGCTATATAAGATAAGGAGAGGTTTTATGAATAAGATCATGCGGTCCCACGCGGACCAGATCGTGGCCGCCGGCATCCGGGCGGTGCTGCCCGACGAGGCGGTGCGCCGGGCGCTGGCGGGATACGCGCCGGCCCCCGGCGGCCGGACGGTGCTGGTGGCGGCGGGCAAGGCCGCCTGGCAGATGGCCCGGGCCGCGGTGGACGCGCTGGGCGCGGTGGACGGCGGCGTGGTGGTGACAAAATACGATCACGTGATGGGGCCCATCCCCGGCGTCGAGTGCTGCGAGGCGGGCCATCCGGTGCCGGACGAGAACAGCTTCGCCGCCACGGAGAAGGCGCTGGCGCTGGCGTCGGGGCTGACAGCGCGGGACACGGTGCTGTTTCTGCTCTCCGGCGGCGGCAGCGCGCTCTTTGAAAAACCCCTGATCCCGGCGGAGGAGCTGCGGGACGTGACGGGCCAGCTGCTTGCCTCCGGGGCGGATATCGTGGAGATGAACACGATCCGCAAGCGGCTCTCCGCCGTGAAGGGAGGGCGGTTCGCCCAGGCCTGCGCCCCGGCGCGGGTGTTCTCCGTGGTGCTTAGCGACATCTTGGGCGACCCGCTGGACATGATCGCCAGCGGCCCGGCCTGCCCGGACAGCTCCACCTGCGCCCAGGCGCGGGCGGTGGCGGCCAAGTACGGCCTGCGGCTGTCGGAGGCGGCCCGGGCGCTGCTGGACAAAGAGACGCCCAAGGCCCTGGAGAACGTGGAGACCCATATCACCGGGTCGGTGCGCCAGCTCTGCGCCGCGGCGGCGGAGGCGGCCCGGGCGCTGGGGTACGAGCCGGTGTACCTGACCGACCGGCTGTGCTGCGAGGCCAGCCAGGCGGGCAGCTTTCTCGCCAGCGTCCTCAAGAGCCACGCCGGCGACGGCCGGAGCCTGGCCTTCATCGCCGGGGGCGAGACGGTGGTGCATCTGACGGGCCATGGCCTGGGCGGCCGGAACCAGGAACTGGCGCTGGCGGCGGCCCCGGGCATCGAGGGCATGGCCGGCGCGGCGGTGTTCTCCGTGGGCAGCGACGGCACCGACGGCCCCACCGACGCCGCCGGCGGCTATGCGGACAGGGATACGGTGGGCGCCCTGGCGGAGAAGGGGCTGGACGTGTTCGCGGTGCTGCGTGATAACGACGCCTACCACGCGCTGAAGGCCGTGGACGGCCTTATCGTCACCGGCCCCACCGGCACCAACGTCAACGACGTGGCAGTGGCGCTGCTGCGGGCGGGGGATTGACGCGGTTTTTCTTTCCATCGGCGCAAAAACCTGCTATACTGTGCGGGAACAGACCGATATACCCGGAAAACCGGGACATAATACAAAATGACAGAGGTGAAAGCTATGACGTATCACAAGGAATTTGCCGCCACGCCGGAGTTGTTGCATACCATGGATATGTACTGGCGGGCATCCAACTATCTGGCCGCCGGACAGCTTTACCTGCTCAGCGACCCGCTG
>CANRIF010000111.1 GCA_947630645.1 uncultured Oscillospiraceae bacterium
CCGCTGGTGGAGGGCGTCACCGGGGAGATCGACACCAACTGGGACGGCAAGTGCCAAAAGACCATCGAGATCCTCTCCCGGTGCGACTTCGCCGCGCTGCACATCGAGGCCCCCGACGAGTGTACCCACAACGGGGACACCCCGGGGAAACTCCAGTCTATCGAGTGGCTGGACAGCCGGGAGACCGGACCCATCCTGGACTGGCTGCGGGGCTGCGGGGAGGACTTCCGCATCCTGCTCCTGTCCGATCACAAGACCCTCACCTCCAACCGCGCCCACGGCGGGGACCCGGTGCCATTCCTTATCTACGACAGCCGGGAGAAGACCTGCTCCGGCCTCTCCTACACGGAGAAGAACGGCCTGAAGACCGGGCTGTTCCTCCCGGAGGGCACGGCGCTGCTGGATATGCTGTTTGAAAAATGAGAGTACGGGCGCACGCAAAACTGAACCTCTCCCTGGACGTGCTGGGCCGGACGGCGGACGGCTACCACGATCTGCGTATGGTGATGCAGACGGTGGAGTTCGGCGACGATCTGGACGTGGAACTGCGCCCGGACGGCCAGTTCACCATCGACCCCGGCCAGGGCTACCTGCCCGCGGACGGGCGGAACCTGGCGGTGAAGGCGGCGAAGCTGTTCCTGGACGGCACCGGCCTGGGCGCGGACATCCGGGTGGCCAAGCGCATCCCGGTGTGCGCCGGGATGGGCGGCGGCAGCGCGGACGCGGCGGCGGTGCTGCTGGCGCTGAACGACCTCACCGGCCGGGACCTGGACGGCCAGGCGCTGTGCGCCCTGGGCCTCCAGGTGGGCAGCGACGTGCCCTTCTGCGTGCTGGGCGGCACCGCCCTGGCGGAGGGCCGGGGCGAAAAACTCACCCCCCTTTCCCCGCTGCCCGACTGCGCCGTCGTCATCTGCAAACCCGCCTTCGCCATCTCCACCCCGGAGCTGTTCGGCCGGGTGGACGGGCGCCGGAGCCGCCTGCGGCCCGACACCGCCGGCATCCTGGCCGCCCTGGACGCCGGGGACCTGCCCGGCGTGGCCCGGCGGATGTTCAACGTCTTCGAGGACGTGCTGGGCCGCCGCCAGGGGGAGATCGCGTCCATCAAGAGCGCCCTCACCGGCATGGGCGCCCTGGGCGCGGCCATGACCGGCAGCGGCAGCGCCGTGTTCGGCCTGTTCGACGACCCCGCCGCGGCCGCCGAGGCCCACCAGGCCCTGGCCGCCCGCTATCGGGAGTGCTGCCTGACCCGACCCTGGCAGCCGTCCGGGACATAAAAGCGCATAAAAAAGACGGGGAGTCTGCCTTGCGGCAAACTCCCTGCCCTTTCTCCGTCATTCGCTCTGCGGACTGTGTCCCTCGTCGTTGCCTGTGGTGTCCCTTTCCCCTCCCAGCAGCCGGGAGCCGCTCTTCATGGAAGCCACGTGATCCTTAAACATCCGGATACCGCGCTTCGGGCCAGGTGACGTGACCTGCTTCTGGACTGTGCCGTTTCGTTCTTCCATCACATCATGTCCTTCCATCGTTGAATACCATGACACAGGGGGAGCGAATGACGTTCCGGATACCTTCTACGATTTAAATTATAAATCATTCCGCGGCTCTTCGCCAAACATATTTTTCCATTCCCCCGATTTTGTTCGTTCCTCCAAATCCAGGTCCCGCTTTTTGTGCATCCCGCCAGGCATATCGCCCCCGCCGTTTAGGAATCGCCGCCGCCGCCCAAAATAGGGGCGGTGATATTTTTATGCGAAAGACCGGAAAACTGAAGCCCTGGGAGACGGCGCTGCTGATGGCGCTGTGCATATTTTTCCTCTCCGGCGCGTGGGCGGCGGACGGGCAGGCGGAGCTGGCCGGGGGCCTGGTGCGGCTGCACGTGGTGGCAAACTCCGACTCCCAGGCGGACCAGGCGGAAAAGCTGGCCCTGCGGGACCGGGTGCTGGAACTGCTCTCCCCCCTGCTGGCGGACTGCCGGAGCCGGGAGGAAGCAGTTGACATAATACTTACACACCAGAGGGAACTGGCGGCGCTGGGTGCCACGTCCGTGACCCTGGGCCGGGAGTACTACCCCACCCGGGACTACGGCACGTTCTCCCTGCCGGCGGGGGAATACCTGTCCCTGCGGGTGACGCTGGGGGCCGGGGCGGGCCGCAATTGGTGGTGCGTCATCTTCCCGCCCCTCTGCACCGAGGCGCTGGCCCAGCCCACGGAGGACGTGTTCGCGCCGCTGGATAAGGACGCGGCGGGGCTGATCACCCAGGACGGCCCCGGCTACGTCCTCCGGTTCCGGCTGGCGGAGTGGTGGGGCGCGCTGGCGGCGGCGCTGGGGCTGTGAAACAAATTTTTAATCTTTCCCCCGATTGACTTTCACACCCGCCGATGGTATGCTCATAGGGAGGAGAAAGCTGCCTGCCGCGGGCGTTTTACCCGGCCCGCGCGGGCGTATGGGAGGTGTTCGCCGTGGCAGATATCGACCGGCGCAAGCGGTTCGTCATCAACGTGGCGTACTGGCTGGCCGTGATCGGGACGATCGTGTTCTTCGCCCGCTATGTGCTGGGGCTGATATGGCCCTTTTTCCTGGCGTTCATTTTTTCCTGGATGCTGACGCCCGCCGTCCGCTGGCTCACCGTCCGGTGCCACATCAAGCACATCATCTCGTCCATCATCTGCCTGGTGCTGTTTTTCGGCGTGGTGGGCGGGCTGTTCCTGGCGCTGATACTGAACCTGGTCTCCTGGGTGCAGTCCTTCGTCAACTGGCTGCCCGGCTTTTACGCCGCCAACATCGACCCGCTGCTGCGTGACCTCACCGCCCGTGTCGAGCAGCTGACCGCCGACCTGGACCCGGACATCACCGAGGTCATCCGCACCTCCCTGCGGAGCATCACCTCCTCCTTGGGCAGCTTCGTGTCCAACTTCTCCCTGAAGGCGGTGGGCGTAGTCTCCGGCTGGATCACCCAGCTGCCTGGGCGGCTTTTGTCCACGCTGATCTGCATCATCGCCACGGTGTTTTTGACCATGGATTTCCACCGGGTGACCGCGTTCCTCCTGCGGCAGCTGCCCGCCCGGACCCGTCATGTGGTGGTCGAGGCCAAGGAGAGTTTCCTGCGGGTTGTGGTGAAGTACGGCAAGAGCTACGGCATCATCATGACCATCACCTTCGTGGAGATCTCCATCGGCCTGCTGATCCTCCGGCAGGATAAGGCCATCCTGCTGGCCCTGCTGATCGCCATCTTCGACATCTTCCCCATCGTGGGCGCGGGTTTCATCCTGATCCCCTGGGGCATCGTCCAGCTGCTCACCGGGGCCATCGCAAAGGGCCTGGGCCTGTTCGCGATGTACATCATCATCACCGTCATCCGGCAGTTCATGGAGCCGCGCATCGTGGGTCACCAGATGGGGATGCACCCGCTGGTGACACTGATCGCCATGCTGGTGGGCACCAAACTCTTCGGCCCCATCGGGCTGCTGGGCCTGCCCATCGCCTGCGCCATCATCAAGAGCCTGGACGATACCGGCGTCATCCATGTCATCCGCAAGGAGGACGACCCCGAGATGCCCACGCCCCCCAAGCCGGAGGCTGCGGAAGAAAAAATTTGACTTTTCCCCGCCTGGCTATTGACAAGCGGGGTCCGGGATGATAAAATTTCCTAGCTTGCGGGCGTAGCACAACGGCTAGTGCACCAGCCTTCCAAGCTGGGGACGTGGGTT
>CANRIF010000112.1 GCA_947630645.1 uncultured Oscillospiraceae bacterium
TAACAATCCCCCAGTCTCCGGCTATCGCCGGAGCCAGCCCCCTTTGCACAAGGGGGCCTTCCATATTGTGCCGCCAGGGCGGCAGTTTCTTATTCCTCTACGATTTTGATATGCAGCTCGTCCAGCTGCTTTTGCTCCACGGTGCCGGGGGCGTCCATCATCAGGTCCTGGGCGTTCTTGTTCATGGGGAAGGGGATGATCTCCCGAATGGACGGCTCCCCGGCCAGCAGCATCACCATCCGGTCCACGCCGGGGGCGATGCCCGCGTGGGGCGGCGCGCCGTAGCAGAAGGCGTTGTACATGGCTGGGAACTTGGCCTTCACGTCCGCCTCTCCCAGGCCCACCATCTCAAAGGCCTTCACCATGATGTCGGGGTCGTGGTTCCGGACCGCGCCGGAGGAAAGCTCCACACCGTTGCACACCAGGTCGTACTGGTAGGCGTAGATGTCCAGGGGGTCCACCTCGCCCTTTTCCGCCTTTTCCAAGATCTCCAGGCCGCCGTTGGGCATGGAGAAGGGGTTGTGGCAGAACTCCAGCTGGCCGGACTCCTCCCCGATCTCGAACATGGGGAAGTCCACGATCCAGCAAAACTCGTACCGAGCCTCGTCCATGTGACCGGGCACCGCCGCGCCCAGCATTTTGAGGGCCACGCCCGCGGTCTTGCGGGCGGCGTCGGGGGTCCCGGCGGCAATCAGCGCCAGGCTGCCCGGCTCCATGCCCAGGTCCTTCAGCGCCGCCTCATGGCCCACAAGGAACTTGGCCACGCCGCCCACCAGGGCGCCTGTCTCGTCCATGCGGACCCAGTAGGGCTTGGCCCCGGCCTGCACCGCCACGTCGTCGCACAATTTCTCGATCTGCTTTCTCGTCAGCGCCGCGCCGGAGCAGGGCACGATCTTCACCATGGCCGCGTCCTGGAAGGGCTGGAAGCCCTCGGTGGCCTTGGCCAGGGCGGTCATGTCCCGCACGGTCAGGTCGATGCGGAGGTCCGGCTTGTCGGTGCCGTAGGTGTCCAGGGCGTCGTTGTAGCGGATGCGCCGGAAGGGGGGCTGGGAGGCCACGTCGTAGGTGCCGTACTTGGCGAAGATGGGCGGCAGCACGTCCTCGATGACGGCGAACACGTCCTCCTGCCCGGCGAAGGCCATCTCCATGTCCAGCTGGTAGAACTCGCCGGGGGACCGGTCGCCCCGGGCGTCCTCGTCCCGGAAGCAGGGGGCGATCTGGAAGTACCGGTCGAAGCCGGAGGTCATGAGCAGCTGCTTGAACTGCTGGGGGGCCTGGGGCAGGGCGTAGAACTTGCCCGGGTGCTTCCGGGCCGGTACCAGGTAATCCCGCGCCCCCTCCGGACTGGAGGCGGTGAGGATGGGGGTGGTGATCTCCAGAAAATCGTGGGCCAGCATGGCGGCGCGCAGGGCTGCCACCACGTTGCAGCGCAAGACGATGTTCTTTTTCACCGCCGGGTTACGCAGGTCCAGGTAGCGGTATTTCAGCCGCAGGCTCTCGTCCGCCTCCCGGCTGCGGTTCACCTCGAAGGGCAGCTCGTTATAGTGGCAGCGGCCCAGCACCTCCACCTTCTCCGGAACGATCTCCACGTCCCCGGTGGGCAGCTTGGGGTTCTTGCTGTCCCGCTCCCGGACCGTGCCGGTGACGGAGACGGTGCTTTCCTTGGTGATGGCCCGGAAGCATTTGACCATGTCCTCCGTCTCGGCCACCACCTGGGTGACGCCGTAAAAGTCCCGGATGACCGCGAAGGCCAGGGCGGAGCCCACCTCCCGGACGTTCTCCAGCCAGCCGACGACGGTGGCCTTTTGGCCGATATGCTCCATGCGGAGCTGGCCGCAGGTATGGGTACGCATCTGTGTCATGTCTTATTTCTCCTTCACCGGACGTACCGGATTATCCAAACTCTTTTTGATGATGGCGGCGGCATCGGCCGGGGTGACGGTCACCTGCTGGCCGGAGCGCAGGTCCTTCAGGCCTACGGTGCCGGAGGCGGCCTCGCTCTCCCCCACCACCACGGCGTAGGGCACGGTCAGCTTGTCCGCGTAGGCGAACTTGGCCTTGGGCTTTTTCCTCTCCGTGTACACCTGCGTCCGCACGCCCTCGGCACGCAGCGCGGTGGCGCAGCCCATGGCGTAGGCGACCTGCTCCTCCCCCATGGGGATGATGAGCGCATCGCAGGGCGCCGTGGCCAGCGCCGGGTCCAGCAGGCCCTTCTCCTGCAAAATGTAGAAAAGCCGGGTCACCCCGATGGACAGGCCCACCCCGGGCAGCTTCTTGTCGGTGTAGTACCCCGCCAGGTCGTCGTACCGCCCGCCGGAGCAGATGGACCCCACCTCCGGGCAGTCCAGCAGCTGCGTCTCGTACACCGTGCCGGTGTAGTAATCCAGCCCCCGGGCGATGGTCAGGTCCACGCGCCACTTGTCCTCCGGCACGCCCAGCCCTGGCAGCAGCCCGGCGACGGTGAGCAGCTCGGCCAGGCCGGCGTCCAGCGTCTCGTTTCTCCCCTCCAGGGCCGCCAGCGTCCCCATGGGGTCGGCCGAGGCCAGGATGTCCAGGAGCTGGTCCGCCTTCTCCGGCGCCATGGCGATGGGCTCGTCAGCCAGGATGTCCGCCACCTTGTCCCGGCCGATCTTCTCCAGCTTGTCCACCGCGCCCAGCACGGCGGCGGCCTGCTCCCCCACGCCCAGCAGGGCGAACAGACCGTTGAGGATCTTCCGGTTGTTGATGCGGATGCAGAACCGCTCGATGCCGAGCCTCCGCAGAGCCTCGCAGATGACGGCCGGCATCTCCGCGTCGCTGGCGATGTCCAGCGCGCCGTCGCCGATCACGTCGATGTCCGCCTGGTAGAACTCCCGGAACCGGCCCCGCTGGGCACGCTCCCCCCGGTAGACCTTGGCGATCTGATACCGCCGGAAGGGGAAGGCCAGCTGGCCGTAATTCATGGCCACATACTTGGCCAGGGGCACCGTCAGGTCAAAGCGCAAGGCCAGGTCGGTGTCGCCCTTGGAAAAGCGGTAGATCTGCTTTTCCGTCTCGCCGCCGCCCTTTGCCAGCAGCACCTGGGCTGACTCGATGGCCGGGGTGTCGATGGCGGCGAAGCCGTACAGCTGGTAAGTCTCGCGCAGCACGTCCATCACCGCGTCCATCTGGGCCTGTGGCCCGGGCAGCAGCTCCATGAACCCGGACAGGGTCCGGGGCTTTATTCTCTCCATACCGTTTCTTTTCCGATCACTTTTTCTTGGGGTTGACGATGTCGCGCCAGGCGAAGTCGCCCCGGCGCAGGCCCTGGATCAGCACTTCCGCCGTGGCCACGTTGGAGGCGAAGGGGATGTTGTGGGTGGCGCACAGGAGGGCGATCTCGTTCACCGGGCCGAACAGCTCCGGGTGGTACGGGTCGGCGAAGTACAGCACCAGGTCGATCTCGTTGTAGGCGATGCGGGCGCCGATCTGCTGGATGCCGCCCTGGGCCGAGCCCATGTACAGGTGGATGGGCAGGCCCGTGGCCTCGCTGACCAGCTTGCCCGTGGCGTTGGTCGCCACGATGTTATGCTCGGCCAGGATGCCGCAGTAGGCGATGCAGAACTGGACCATCAGCTCTTTCTTGCCGTCGTGTGCCATGAGTGCGATGTTCATAATAC
>CANRIF010000113.1 GCA_947630645.1 uncultured Oscillospiraceae bacterium
CCGGGCTGCCCCGGCTGGACATGGTGGGCCTGCCCGACGCCGCCGTGAAGGAGGCCGCCGACCGGGTCCGGGCCGCCATCAAGTATAACGGCTGGGACTTCCCGGTGAGCCGCGTCACGGTCAATCTCGCCCCGGCGGACACGAAAAAGGCCGGCACGGTGTACGACCTGCCGGTGCTGCTGGGGCTGCTCGCGGCCACGGGCCAGTGCAAGGCGCCCCGGCCGGACGATATGTTTTTCGGCGAGCTGTCCCTGACGGGGCAGCTCCGGCCTGTTTCCGGGGCGCTTCCCATGGCCCTGGCGGCGGAGGCGGCGGGGGCCAAGCGGCTGTTCGTGCCGAAGGACAACGCGGCGGAGGCGGCCTTCGCCCAGGGGGTAGAGGTCTACCCGGTGGAGAGCGCCGGGCAGCTGGTGTCCTTCCTGGCCGGCGGCACGGCCATCGCGCCCGCTGCCCCCGGCGTGCTGGACCCGGGCAGCGTGCCCGTGCCGGACTTTGCCGAGGTCAAGGGCCAGGAGAATGTCAAGCGCGCCCTGGAGGTGGCCGCCGCCGGGGGCCATAACGTGCTGATGGTGGGTCCCCCGGGGGCGGGCAAATCCATGCTGGCCAAGCGCCTGCCCGGCATATTGCCGGACATGACCCGGGACGAGGCCCTGCACACCACGGCCATCTGGTCCGTGGCGGGGCTCACCAGCCCGGCCAGCCCGGTGGTGGTCCGGCGGCCCTTCCGGGCGCCCAACCAGACCGCCTCCCGCCAGGCCCTCGCCGGCGGGGCGGACCTGCGGCCGGGGGAGATGAGCCTGGCCCACAACGGGGTCCTGTTTCTGGACGAACTGCCGGAGTTCCACCGGGACGTGATCGACCTCTTGCGCCAGCCCCTGGAGGAGGGGGAGGTCACGGTGAGCCGGGCGTCCGGCTCGGTCACCTACCCCAGCCGGTTCATGCTGGTGTGCGCCATGAACCCCTGCCGCTGCGGCTGGTACGGCCACCCCAGTGGCCGGTGCCGCTGCTCGGAGCAGTCCGTCCGGGCCTACCAGGGAAAGATATCCGGCCCGCTGCTGGACCGGATCGACATCATGGCGGAGGTCCCGGCCCTGGAGTACGAGGAGCTGGAGGCCCGCCCCGGCGGGGAGACCTCCGCCTCCATCAAGGCCCGTGTGGACGCGGCCCGCGCCATCCAGCGGCAGCGGTTTTCCGGCACGGCCATCCTGGACAACGCCCGGATGGACCCGGCCGCCATGGAAAAATACTGCGCCCTGGACGCGGACGGCTCGGCCCTGATGAAAAACGCCTACGAGGCCCTGGGCCTCACCGCCCGCAGCTACGACCGCATCTTGCGGGTGGCCCGGACCATCGCGGACCTGGCCGGGTGTGAGCGCATCCAGGCCGTCCATCTGGCCGAGGCCATACAATATAGAACATTCCAGTTAAAGTGAGTTTTGCTATGACCGATATGATCCTCTTAAAGGAGGGCGAGGTGGTGCTGAAGGGCCTGAACAAGCGGGCCTTTGAGCAGAAGCTGCTCTCCAACATTCGCCGGCGTCTCCGGCGATTCGGGCGCTTCGAGGTGATCGCCCACCAGTCCATCATCTATGTGGAGCCCCGTGGCGAGGACTGCGACGTGGACGGGGCGTTCCAGGCCCTCCGGCAGGTGTTCGGCATCATGACCATGACCCGGGCCGCCGCCTGCGAGAAGACGCCGGAGGCCATCCTGGCCAAGGCCAAGGAGTATCTTTTCGACGAACTTTCGACCGCCAAGACCTTCAAGGTGGAGTCCCGGCGGGGGGACAAGTCCTTCCCCATGACCAGCGTGCAGTTGAGCCAGTATGTGGGCGGGGAACTGAACGACGCCTTCCCCGGCCTCACCGCCGATATGCACGACCCGGAGTTCACCGTCCACCTGGAGGTGCGGGACCGGGCGGCCTACGTCCACGGCGCGCCCATCGAGGCGGCCGGCGGCCTGCCTGTTGGTACCGCCGGGGCGGCGGTGACGCTCCTGTCCGGCGGCATCGACAGCCCCGTGTCCACCTGGATGATGGCAAAGCGGGGGATGCGCCTGATCCCGGTACACTTTTTCTCCTTCCCCTACACCTCGGAGCTTGCCAAGCAGAAGGTGCTGGACCTGGCAAAGCTGCTGGTGCCCTGGTGCGGGCGGATGAACGTGCAGATCGTGCCCTTCACCCACATCCAGGAGGAGATACGGGACAAGTGCCCGGAGGACTATTTCACCCTCGTCATGCGCCGGATGATGATGCGGATCGCCTCGGCGGTGGCGGCGGACAACAAGTGCGGCGCCATCGTGACCGGGGAGAGCCTGGGCCAGGTGGCCAGCCAGACCATGGAGGCCGTGGCCGCCACCGAGGACTGCGCCGCCGTGCCGGTGCTGCGGCCCCTGGTGGGGATGGACAAGAAGGAGGTCATCGCCATCGCCGAGCGCATCGGCACCTTCGCCACCTCCATCCTGCCCTACGAGGACTGCTGCACCGTGTTCACCCCCCGGCACCCCTGCACCCACCCCAAGGTGGCGAAGGTCCGGGAGGCGGAGGCCGCCCTGGACGTGGACGCTCTGGTGGCGGAAGCCGTGGCGGGGATAGAATTCGTGAAGATCGGATACGAGGGAGTTTATCATGGTGGAGAACTTTGACGCGAAGCTGGACGAATACGCCCACCTTTTAGTAGAGATCGGCCTGAACGTACAGCCCGGACAGACGGCGGAGGTGTCCGCCCCGGTGGCCTGCGCGCCCCTGGCGAGAAAGTGCGTGGCGGCCTGCTACGACTGCGGCGCCCGGGACGTGGTGATGCGGTGGTACGACGACTTCGTGACCCGGGAGCGGTATCTCCGGGCGGACGGGGCGGTGTTCTCCGAGTTCCCCGCCCACCGGAAGGCGGAGTCGGACTGGCTGCTGGAAAAGAAGGCCCCCGCCCTATCCATCATCGGGGAGGACCCGGAGCTTTTGAAGGGCGTGGACCCGGGGCGCATCCAGGCCTGGCAGCGGGTCAGCCGGGAGAACACCCGGGCCTATCACGATGCCGTCACCGCCAGCCAGTTCCAGTGGTCCATCGGCGCCCACCCGGTCCCCGCCTGGGCGGAGAAGGCCTTTCCCGGCCTCTCCGGTGAGGCGGCCATGGACGCGCTGTGGGACGCCATTTTCGACGTGTGCCGGATCACCGGGGACGGCCGGGCCGTGGCCCGCTGGCGGGAGCATATCGCCGCCACCGCCCGCCGGTGCGGGATGCTGAACGAGTATGCCTTCAAGAGCCTGCATTATACCAATTCTCTTGGCACGGACCTGACCGTGCAGCTGCCGGAAAACCATGTCTGGCAGGGCGGCAGCGAAAAAAGCGCCGGGGGCGTGGAGTTCGTGGCCAACATCCCCACGGAGGAGATATTCACCGCCCCCAAGTGGGACGGGGTGGACGGCCGGGTATACGCGGCCATGCCTCTGGCCCTGGACGGGAACCTGGTGCGGGACTTTTACCTGGACTTCAAGGACGGCCGCATCGTGGACGTACACGCCGCCCAGGGGGAGGACATCCTGCGCCATTCCATCGACCTGGACGCTGGCTCCCGTTACCTGGGGGAGGCGGCGCTGGTGCCCTACGACAGCCCCATCCGG
>CANRIF010000114.1 GCA_947630645.1 uncultured Oscillospiraceae bacterium
ATCTCCAGCCCGGCCATGTCCACCTTGCCCTGGATCTCCTTGCGGATGCGCTCGGCCACCACCTCGCTGGAGCCGCGGAGGGACCCCTCGTCCGCCACGCCGTCGCCGGTGGTGTCCACGTTGGGGGCCACGTCGTAGGGGTAGAGCCGCACCACGTTCCGCAGCGCGCTGTCGGTCTGGATGGAGAGGAACTCCACATAGTTATCCACGTTGAACACGGCCTTCGCGGTGTTCACGATCCGCCAGATCACCACGATGCCGATCTCCACGGGGTTGCCCAGGCAGTCGTTGATCTTCTGCTTGTTGTTGTCCAGGGTCATGACCTTCAAGGACAGCTTCTTGCTGGCGAAGGAGACGCCCTGCTCGCCCAGGTTGATGCTGACGCCGCCCTCGCCGGAGAGTTTGCCCCGGCCGGCGGTGTTGGTGCTGCCGGTGCTGGGCTTGGTGCCGGCGGCGGGGTTCACGGCGGAGCAGAAGGGGTTGACCCAGTAAAAGCCCTCGCCCTTCAATGTGCCAATGTACTTGCCGAACAGGGTCAGCACCAGCGCCTCCTGGGGCTTGAGGACCTTCAGGCCCAGCAGCAGTATCCAGCCAAGGGCGCACCAGACGACGCACGGCACCAGCACCATGGCCAGCGCGGGGCCCTCCATCTCATTGACCGCGGCGGTGATGATGGCCGCTAACGCCGCGATATACAGCGCCACCACCAGCAGCAGCACGGCCATGCCGTTTTTCCGCTTGCCCAGAACGATCTCCTCGGTGTATCTCTTTTCCATGGGTGACCTCCTTGTTCTTGCGATATCATAATGATATCACTTAGATACCGCGCTGTCAAGGGGGAGAGGGCAAAAAAACGGAGGGCCTGTCGGGGCCCTCCGGTGCGCTATATGTTTTTCAGGCCACAGGCCGGATGCCGTGGTTCTCCAGCTGCTCCCGCAGGTCCTCGATCTTATGCTCGTTGACCAGACGGCGGTTCCAGATGGTGAACTCGCCGGTGATAAAGAGGAGGATGAACAGCGCCAGGCAGATGGTGGTGAAAGGGTTGCTGTGGGAGACGGAGCCGCCGTTGATCAGCACCCCGATGCCCAGCACGGCGCGGGCGCCGATATAGGGCAGCGCGTAGCACAGCGCGCACAGCACGGCGGAGAGCTTGGGGATGAACAGGCGGCTGCGCCGGTCGGCAAAGTAGCCGAACAGGGGCAGGATGCAGAACACCGCGGACAGAACGCACAGCGCGACCACGATGTACGTCAGGTACGGCGCGGGCTGGCAGATCTCATACATGGAGTAGAGCGTGACCGAGGCGGGGCTGGCGTCGTTCACCGCCCGGATGGCGGGCAGGAACCAGGACCAGGCCAGCAGGCCGTTGAGGATCACCGCGATGACGCAGAAGAGGATGGTGAACACCCGGGGACCGGTGACGCCCCGCTTGGGGACCGGGTCCGGCCGGGGCGCGGGGGGCGGGACCGCCACGGTGGGCGCGGAGGCCGCGCCGGGGATGGGCGTGCCGCAGGTGGGGCAGACCCTCGCCAGCGGGTTGACTTCATGCTTGCAGTTGGGACAGACCATGATCGTACCTCCTTATCATCTATCCGGCGGCGGGTATTAGAACAGATTCCCCAGCCCGCCAAGCCCGCCGGTGAGCCGGCTCATGGACTGGGCGGACGCTTCCTCGACCTTACGCAGGGCCTCGTTCACCGCGGCCACGATCATGTCCTGGAGCATCTCCACGTCCTCCGGGTCCACGGCCTCGGGGTCAATGACGACCTCCGTCAGCTCTCGCTTGCCGGACACGGTGGCCTTCACCACGCCGCCGCCGGCGGCGGCCGTGTAGGTCTGCTGCTCCAGTTCCTGCTGCATCTGCATCAGGTCGCGCTGCATCTTCTGCGCCTGCTTCATCATGGCGGCCTGGTTCATGCCGCCGTATCCGCCGCCGCGGAATTGGTTCTTACCCATATCGGACTCTCCTTATGTTCTATTCAAATTTGATGTTCCCGAAGCGGCTCAATGCGTCCAGCTTCTCCATGTCGGGCTGGGCGGGGGCCTGGGAGGGCTTCTCCTTGAAGGTGATGGGGATGTCCCGGCCGGCGACGGAGCGCAACTCCTGCCGGAAGAGGCTCAAGTTGGCCGGGGTGTCCAGCATCATCTTGGCGATGGGGGATTTGAGGAAGATGGTCAGGCTGTCGCCGGAAAAGGCGCCGCTGGCCTGGGTGGGCGTCATGAGCATGGCGTAAGCGCCCATATCCATCTTTCCGCTCAACGCCCGCACGAACGCATCCCACAGGGGGCCGCCCTCGGGTACCGCCTCCGCTGGCTCCGCCTGCACAGGCGCGGCGGGCGCGGGGGCCTTTTCCGGCGTGGGTTCCGGCTCGCTCTCCGGCGGGGCGGGGGTGAAGCCCTCCTCGGGCGGGGCGTCCTCGTCCGTGTACCAGGGGATGTCCTCCGGCCTGGCGGGGGCGCAGTCCTGGGCCGGCGGGGACGGGGGAGCAGGCTCCGGCTCCGGCTGTGGGGTACTCTCCGGCGAGGGAGCGGGGACGCCGTTCTGGAGCATTGCCTCCAGGCGGGAGACACGGCTTTTCAGCCCCGCCAGGCTGTCGCCCGTCTCCGGCACACACAGGCTCACCAGGCACATCTCCGCCGCCCGGCGGGGGTCGCTGCCGCCCACGCCCGCGGCGCGGATGGCGGCCATGCCGTCCATGAGCCGGGGAGCGGGGAGTTTCCCGGCGAACCGGCGCAGCAGCTCCGGCTCATAGAGCCCCGAGAGCAGCGCCTCGCCGCCCTTGGGGGCCACTTGCAAAATAAGTACGTCCCGCATCAGCCCGGACAGCTCGTCCAATATGCCCGCCGGCTCCTTGCCGTCCTGCCAGAGGCGGGAGAAGAGCGTCAGCGCCCGGGCCGTGTCCCCGGTGGCGATGGCGTCCAGCAGTTCCGCCGTCCGGCGGCTGCCGGCCAGCCCCAGGGCGGACATGACCTCCGCCGTGCCGATGTGTTCCGAGGCGGCGCACTGATCCAGCAGGCTCAACGCGTCCCGCATCCCGCCGTCCGCCATCCGCGCCAGCAGCGCCGCGGCGTCCGGCTCCAGCGCCATGCCCTCCTGCCCGGCCACATAGCCCAGCCGGGCGGCGATGGCCTCCGGCTCGATGCGGGTGAAGCTGTGGCGCTGGCAGCGGGAGACGATGGTGGGGAGGATCTTCTGGGGCGCCGTGGTGCATAGGATGAACATGACGTGTTCCGGCGGCTCCTCCAGGATCTTCAAGAGGGCGTTGAACGCCATGGACGACGTGGCGAGAGAGTGGGCCTCGTCGATGATGTACACCCGCTTTTTCACCGTGGCGGGGGAGAAGATGGCCTCCTCCCGCAGGGAGCGGATGTCGTCCACGCCGTTGTGGGAGGCGGCGTCCAGCTCCACCACGTCCAGGATGCTCTCGTCCAGGATGCCCAGGCAGGAGGCACAGCGGTTGCAGGGGTTTCCGTCCACCGGATGCTCACAGTTGACCGCCCGGGCCAGGATGCGGGCGCAGGTGGTCTTGCCGGTGCCGCGGGTGCCGCTGAAGAGATAGGCGTG
>CANRIF010000115.1 GCA_947630645.1 uncultured Oscillospiraceae bacterium
TTTTTGTCTACTCCTTCCCTCGCTGGAAGCTCTTTTTTCCCACTAGCATAGCTAGTGGTTGCCTTTGCTGCTAGCAACAACAGACAGCGGATGGCGCCTTTTAGCGCCATCCGCTGTTTTATGCGAATTATTTACATTTTAATTCTCCTGGCTGAACAGCGGCCGGATATATTCGTCCGTGGGGTTGCCGTCCGTCAGTATACTCCCGCTGACATAGGTGCTAAGGGCGGTCATCACGCCCTCCCAGACCATGCGCCATCTCTCATAGCTTACCCCGTTGTCCGCCGCCCAGCGGTTGATCCCGTGGCCCAGGACCATGGCGCGCTGCTGGAACAGCGCATCGTCGCCGGTGCAGTACTGCGCCAGCTCTTCGATGCACCGATCCATGGATTCGTCTGTCATCAGGTTTTTCCCGATATTCTCGCCCAGTATGGAGTCAGAGGTCTCGTCAGAGTGTATCCTTATAATAAAGTCAGTCATATAGGTCCAGTCGTACAGCCCCATCAAATTGGAATCATAGGGCTCGTCCGCCGTCCATTCCTCTTGAATTTGGGCGGCTATGGCCGCTTTCAATGCTGCAAATTCCTCTGCGGAGAGCCCGTAGTGGTTCAGCACGGCCTCCGGGACCGCGCTCTCGGACGCGCCCTCCGCCGGGCTTTCGGCCCCGTCACCCACCAGCGCGCTGGTCACATGGCCGCCCTCAAAGTCGATGACCGCCGCGCCCGGCGCAAAGGTCACCGGCTGCTGTTTGCTGTTTTCGTCGATGAGCCGCACTTCTTCGGCCTTGGACAGCGCCTGCTCCGCGCCGGTGTAGAACGCGACCACAGAGCCAAGACCTATGACGGTATAGTTCACCGTCGCGGCCTCGTCCAGCTGGCAGACATAAAGTCCCTCGCCTATCACGCCGTCCACCGCGTCCAGGGGGTGGGCCAGCTCCATCCTTACGCTGCACTCCCCGGCGTTCTCCACATGGAGGGTGTACTCCCCGGCGGTCAGTTCCACCAGAGCCGTTTTCTCGATCTCATACATCCCCAGGCCGGAGGGGTCCTCCGCCTCCAGCTGGTCCAAAAACGCGAGGGCGTCCCCGTCCGCGGCGAGGGACAGCGTCTCGGACCCCTGGGCGTCCACCGTCACCAGATACGGCCCCTCCTGCTCCACATTGGCGGTCATCTCGCAGGAGGAGGGCTCGTCGGCGCGGAAAGTAGAGGTCTTCGTCCCGTCCTCCCGCGCATACCGGAAGTGGGCGGTGACCCGCTCCGCCGCCTCGGGGATGCTGGCGGGCAGGATGCTGGTATCCACATAGACCAGATGGACCCCAAGAGATCGGACGTTCTCCGCGGTGACGGCGTAGTCCCCGGCGGTCAGCTCCACGGACCAGTAGCCGCCGTTCAACAGGTCATGCGGCTCCTGCTCCGCCAGGAAGGCGAGCGCCGCGTTGTCCGAGGAGAGGCTGAAGTTCTCCTCGTCCCCGGACGGGCCCATGGGCATGGTGATGACCACGTATGTGCCGTCCTGGGGCACGGTGGCGGTCATGGTCACGGTGGTGGGCTCCTCTGCGTGAAAGTAGTCATCCCCGCTTTCCGTCAAAAACGGGATATAACCTTCCTCCCCCTCCGACGCGAAGGCCCCGGCCCCCATGGACAGGACCATGCACAGGGCCAACAGGGCCGCCAACATTCTTTTCTTCATTTTTGCTTTCCTTTCTCGATCTAGTTTTACAGCCACCGTCAGAAAGGAAACGCATCTATCCCGGCGGTGTGGTGCTGCGCTGTCCCAACGGTACTTGCCCGCGGGAACAGGTTTTTCTCCCTGCCCCGCGAACTTTCCCGCCGAAACAACAAAGGCGGCGCAGGGCAAAACCCCACACCGCGCACAACACAACACAAAAGCCGTTCAACCTGCCCTTGTAAAAATACAGGGGAACAGGTATAATGAGCCATGGGCGCTGAAAAGCTGTGTAGGAGCCGTCACTCCTGCATAAGGCCGTGAGGTGACGCAACCACTCCAAGTCCCGCCTTTGTTATTCCGTTGCTGTTATTATAGCGCGTTGTTTTCTTGAGCGCAAGTATTTTTCCCGCGGGCTGCCAGGGTCATCGGGCCGCTGCCCGGACAAACAAAACGGTCATTTCGGCGGTGTGCCGAAATGACCGTTTTGCTCGTGTGGCGCTCATACCGTGAACGGACAGGTCCACGGGCCTAGGAGCGGCAGGGGCTGGTCGCCCTTGGCGCTGCCCACGAAGCTGTCGATGACCAGCGTGTAGTCCCCGGCGGGCAGCGTCTCCACCGGGAGAAATACCTGCGCCTCGCCATCGGCAATGGCCGCCGGGTCCGCGCCCTCCCCGGCGGCGAGGGTTTCCCCGGCCCCGTCCAGGAGCCGGTAGGCCCCCAGACCCAGGCTCTCCAGGCCCCGCCAGGGGAAGGCCTCCGGCGAGGTCATGACCGCGATGACCTCTATCCCGCCCTCGGCGGGTAGGACGCATACATCCAGTTCCTCCGCCGCCGGCACGTACTCCGTGCCCACCACGGCGCCGTCCCACCGGGTCACGTCCCGGAAGCGGCCCAGGCCGTAGGCCGCAGCCGCCAGCCCCAGGCACAGTGCCGCGGCCACGGCGACGGCCGCCAGCCGCCTGCGGCGGGTCCTGCTCCCCCGGTGTGCGGCGGTCCGCGCCGCCCGGCAGCCGCGGACGATCCGCGCCCGGGCCGCCTCCGACAGCGTGATCCCCTCCACCGACGCCTTCAGTTCTTCCATGTCCATCACATATACTCCTTTCTGTACGTCTCCTCCAACAGCCTGCGCCCCTTTTGCAGGCGCATCTTCACCGCCGACGGGGTCCGGCGGATGACGCGGGCGATGTCCCCGACGGGCAGCTGCTGCACATAGTACAGCGTGAGGACCAATCGGAACCGCTCCGGCAGGGACGCCAGCGCCTCCAGGATACCGCTGTCGGCGGCCTCGGCCGGCGTCTCCGCCAGCTGCTCCACGTCCACCTGCGGGTGCCGGCGGCGGGCCCGCAGCACGTCCCGGCACCGGTTCTTCGCCGCGGTGATGAGCCAGGCCCGCTCATGCTCCCCGTCCAAAAAGACAGGCGCCCGCAGCATATACCGGATGAACGTCTCCTGCACGGCGTCCTCCGCGTCCGCCCGGCCGCCCAGCATCACGCAGCAGATACGCAGCAGCATATCGCCGTACCGCTCCACGGCCCTCTCCACGTCCCGGTCTGACCGCTCCGCTCTTTCCACGCCGCATCCCTCCCTTCACCCTGTACACGCCGGCCGGCCCCTTCCGGTCAATTTTTCTCCAAAAATTTTTCACGGCATAAAAAGACCCGGTGCAAGAGCCTTGCACCGGGTCTTTCATCGTTGTGCCGCGTCAGGCGGGCTGGTTCACCGGGCTGTCCGCCAGGGCACTCACCAGTTCCTCCGCCTCGACCACCACCGGCGGCTGGATGATCTCCCCCTGCTGGGCGCACACCGCCGCCACATAGTCGTCCCCCAGCCGGTACTCGTCGAACTGCCAGCCCTCGGG
>CANRIF010000116.1 GCA_947630645.1 uncultured Oscillospiraceae bacterium
ATGAGGACCACCGGCCGCTGTACGACTGGGTCATCAACAACGTGGACGTGCCCAGCAAGCCCCGGCAGATCGAGTTTAGCCGCCTGGGCATCAACTATACCGTCATGAGCAAGCGCAAGCTGCGCCGGCTGGTGGAGGAGAAATACGTCTCCGGCTGGGACGACCCCCGTATGCCCACCCTGTGCGGCCTGCGCCGCCGGGGCTACACCCCCACCGCCGTGCGGACCTTCATCAACCGCATCGGCGTGAGCAAGGTCACTAGCACGGTGGAGTACTCCTTCCTGGAGCATTGCCTGCGGGAGGAGCTGAACCTGACCGCCCCCCGGCGCATGGCGGTGCTGCGGCCGGTGAAGCTCATCATCACCAACTATCCGGAAGGGCAGACCGAGACCTTCCAGATCGAGAACAACAACCTGGACGAGGCCGCCGGGACCCGGCCGGTGAGCTTCAGCCGGGAACTTTGGATCGAGGCGGAGGACTTTTTGGCCGAGCCGGTGCCCAAGTATAAGCGCCTGACCCCCAACGGCCCGGAGTGCCGGCTGAAGGGCGCATACCTTATAAAATGTACCGGTTACGAGAAGGACGACGCCGGAAACGTTACCGTGCTGGCCGAGTACGACCCGGACTCCCGGGGCGGCGACCCAGCCGACGGCCGCAAGGTGAAGGGCGGCACCCTCCATTGGGTGAATGCCGCCGATTGCGTGGACGCCGAGGTGCGGCTGTACGATAACCTGTTCGCCGACCCGGAGCCGGACGCGGCGGAGGACTTCCTCTCCTGCCTGAACCCCGACAGCCTGGAGGTGCTGACCGGCTGCAAGGTGGAGCGGGCGCTGGAGAATGCCAAGGCCCCGGAGGGCTTCCAGTTTTTGCGTACCGGGTACTTTGCCGTGGACAACAAGGACTCCGCTCCCGGCCGCCTGGTGTTCAACCGCTCCGTGGCCTTGAAGGACAGCTTCAAGCCCAAGGCGTAAAAGAAAACAACAAACGGCGGGGACGTATCTGTCCCCGCCGTTTTCATATCGTTTTTGCCCAGCCGACAGGCCACAGAGGGCAAACGTCCGGCGTTTATGGCATGGTCCACTCCCTGACGCCGTCAAAATAGGGGCTTTGCTTTCGCAGGCGGAAGTCGTCGCTGTCCTTTTCGCTCCAGTCGTACAGTCCCTTTCCGGCGGCCTGCCCGGTCTGGCCGGATGCCAGGCCGTCTAGGACGGTCTTTTGCAGCTGCTTTGTGTCGCACAGGTCGGGATAGACGTTCCCGGCGATGGTGCTTTCCAGCCCGAACCCCACCGCGTCGAAGTACTCCAGCAGGCCGATGGAGGCATACCGCATCCCCACCGCGTACTTCACCGCCCGGTCGATGTCGGCGGCGCTGGTGACGCCCTGCTCTATGAGATAGATCGCCTCCCGGAACAGCGCCTGGGCGAAGCGGTTCACCAGCAGCCCCGGCACACTATGCGCCAGGACCACCACCTGCCGGTGGAGCGTCTCCAGCAGCGCCAGCGTGCGCTCTATGGCGGCCGGGGCGGTCTTTGCGTGGCGGACGACCTCCACCAGCGGGAGCATATGCACGGGCTGGAAGGGATGGGCGATCAGGAGCGTCTCCGGCCTAGGGGATAGCCCGGCCAGGATCTCCGCGTCCATGGAGGAGGAACAGGAGGCCACCACCGCGTCCTCCGCCGCGTACCGGGCGATGGCCTGATACACCGCCTGCTTCTCCGGCGCGCCCTCCGCCACCGCCTCGAAGACGAACGTGTGTCCCGCCAGCGCCGCAGGGTCGTTGGTGACCTTCAGCAGCGCCATGGCGTGTGCCTTGTTGGACGGGGTGGCCAGGCCGTGGGCGATCAGGTCGTCCCAGTTTTGCGCCACGGCGTTTTTGCACCGCTCCAACCCCGCCTCGGAGTGACCGATGACCGTGCAGGGCAGGCCGTGGCCGATAATGAGCGTGGCCTCGCAGGAGCCGATGGTCCCGGCGCCGTATACGGCTATCTTCTCCATCGCCGCGGCCCTCACATCATCGCCCAGCCGTGGGTCAGGCGCAGGGACTGGCCCGTGAGAGCGCCCTTGTCGTTGGCCAGGAACGCCAGCATATCGGCCACATCCTCCACAGTGGTGAACTGGCCGTCCACGGTGTCCCGGAGCATGATGTTCTTCACCACCTCTTCCTCGCTGATCCCCAGGTCCCGGGCCTGTTCCGGGATCTGCTTCTCCACCAGCGGGGTCTTGATGAAGCTGGGGCAGATGGTGTAGGTGTAAATGCCGTACTCGGCGCCCTCCCGGGCGACGGCCTTGGCCAGGCCCGCCACGCCGTGCTTGGCGAAATTGTACGGCTCCTTCAGCTTGGACCCCACAAAGGACTGGACCGATCCGGTGAACACGATGCGGCCGCCCTTGCCGCCGGCCTTCATGCGGCGGAAGGCGGCCCGGGCCACCAGGAACGCCCCGTCGGCGTGGATGGCCATCATCTTTTTCCAGTCGGCGAAGGGGTACTCGTCGAAGGGATGGACGATCTGGATGCCAGCGTTGGACATCACCAGATCGCAGGAGCCGTAGGCCTCCATCATCCGGTCGAAGCCGGCCTCCACCTCCTGCTCACTGGACACGTCCATGTGGACGGCGATGGCGGCCAGGCCCTCGCCCGTCAGTTCCTGGACCAGTGCCTCGGTGGCTGCCATGTTCACATCCGCCACCACCACGCCGTATCCCTCCCGCGCCATGCGGATGACACAGGCCTTGCCGATGCCGGACGCGCCTCCGGTGATCAATGCTGTTTTCATAGGTTCGCTCTCCTTTTCATGCGTTTATGCTTCTATTATACGAGCGGGGCGTGGCGATGTAAATTAGGGGAACGGACGAATAAACCGGGGCGGATTTATATAGAGTATACATGAAAATCAACGCAAACTATCATACTTATAAATCGTATTTATGCCTCTGCCTGTTCCCCGCCGGTGGGGGTGCTATATATCGAACATGAACACATTCGGCACGCTCTCGGGGCCAAAGGTCTTCACCGCCATCCGGTACATGGCCTTCGCGTGGATCCTGTCGTGCCAGACAAAGCGCCGCAGCACTTTTCTCAGCGACCACTCCTCGTCATAGCTGCCGGGCAGGACCGTGTTTTTCAAGAAAGCGGGCTGGCTTTCCAGCGCCGCGAACCCGCGCTCTCTGCATTCCAAAATGGTGCCCTCGTTATCCGCGGGGACGCCGATCTCACCGAAATAGTACCCATTGACGTTCTTTGTGTGTTCGTACATCTCAAACGCCGTGCGCGGGGCCTGGCCGTAAAACGTCTCTCTGGCCGGCAGGCAGCTCTTGTTCTTATCCGGTATCGCCTGGTACAGCGTCAAAAAATCCTGCGCCGATCTTAAAGCGAGGGCTTTCAGTTCCGCGTACTCGGCGAGGCTCAACGCCTCCCTTTCCGCGTCAAAGAGGACATCCGAATCGGCGTCGGAGACCGTCAGATCAGACCGCTTTTCCTGGACCACCGCAGGCG
>CANRIF010000117.1 GCA_947630645.1 uncultured Oscillospiraceae bacterium
AAGGAGAGGCTCTCCGCCCCGCCCAGGTCGTACCGCTGCCAGTTCCTGGCCCGGTTGGAGCCTTCGCCCCAGTATTCCTTCACATAGGTGCCGTTGATGTTCAGCTTGGGGGTGGGGCTCTCGTCGAAGCGGGCGAAGTACCGGCCCAGCATGACGAAATCCGCGCCCATGGCCAGCGCCAGGGTGATGTGGTGGTCGTGGACGATGCCGCCGTCGGAGCAGATGGGCACATACACGCCCGTCTCGGCGAGATATGCGTCCCTTGCCCGGGCCACCTCGATGATGGCCGTGGCCTGGCCCCGGCCGATGCCCTTTGTCTCCCGGGTGATGCAGATGGAGCCGCCGCCGATGCCAACCTTCACGAAGTCCGCGCCTGCCTCCGCCAGGAAGCGGAACCCGGCCTCGTCCACCACGTTGCCCGCGCCCACCTTCACCGTGTCGCCGTAGCGTTCCCGGATCCAGGCGATAGTCCGCTGCTGCCAGACGGAGTGGCCCTCGGACGAGTCGATGCACAGCACGTCCGCCCCGGCGTCCACTAGGGCGGGCACCCGCTGGGCGTAGTCGCGGGAGTTGATGCCCGCGCCCACCATCAGCCGCTTCTGGCCGTCCAGCATCTCGTCGGGGTTCTCCTTGTGGCTGTCATAGTCCTTGCGGAACACGAAGTATTCCAAGTTGCCCTCCTTGGACACGATGGGAAGGGCGTTGAGCTTGTGGTCCCAGATGATGTCGTTGGCTTCTTTGAGGCTGGTGCCCTCGGGGGCGGTGACCAACTTCTCCCAGGGGGTCATGAAGTCCCGGACCCGCTCGGTGGTCTCCATGCGGCTGACCCGGTAATCCCGGCTGGTGACGATGCCCAAAAGCTTGCCGTTGGCCGTGCCGTCGTCGGTGACGGCCACGGTGGAAAAGCCGTTTCTCGCCTTCAGGTCCAGGATGTCGCCCAGGGTGGCGTCGGGGGTCACGTTGGAGGCACTGACCACGAAGCCGGACTTATAATTCTTCACCCGGGCTACCATGGCCGCCTCGTCCTCGATGGACTGGGAGCCGTAGATGAAGGAGATGCCCCCCTCACGGGCCAGGGCGATGGCCAGGGTGTCGTTGGACACGGACTGCATGATGGCGCTGGTCATGGGGATGTTCAGGCTGATGGCCGGTTTCTCCCCCGCCCGGTGCCGCACCAGGGGCGTTCGCAGGCTGATGTTGTCGGGGACGCACTGTTCGGAGGTGTAGCCGGGGATGAGCAGGTATTCGCTGAAAGTGTGGGACGGTTCGCTGTAAAAAAACGCCATGAAGTTGCCCTCCTGTATAGCAAGCGGGGGCAGTCCGGAATGACCTGCCCTTCCTTTTTCTTATGTTTAGTGTATTGTACATGAGGCCGGACGCAAAGTCAATGGCGGCGGCGTATTTTCGTCGATGCGTTACCAAATGATACCCAATTTTAACTTGTCCGGCGGACAGTTTTGACATAGTATATATTTAGGAGAATTTGGGCCTTATATGAAAGCATTTGCTTAGGAGAGGGTCTATGGAACTTTTCTATCAGATCATCGCCCTGCTGGGCGGCCTGGCCATGTTCCTGTACGGGATGCGCGTCATGGGCGACGGGCTGAAAAGCTGCTCCGGCGGCGCCATGAAGACCGCCCTGGCCAAGGTTACGGCGAAGCCCGCCCTGGGGTTCATCCTGGGTATGCTGGTCACCTGCATGATCCAAAGCTCCCACGCCACCATCGTGCTGACGGTAGGCCTGGTGGGCGCCGGCTTCCTAACCTTCCGCCAGTCCGTGGGCGTCATCCTGGGGGCCAACGTAGGCACCGCCATCACCGCCCAGATCATCCGGCTGATGGACGTGGAGTCTGGCGCCGGCGGCATCCTTTATATGTTCAACGCGGAGAATCTGGCGCCCCTGGCGCTGATCACCGGCGTGGTGCTGATCATGTTCATCGACCGCTCCGGCGCCAAAAACGCCGGCTCCATCGCCGCCGGCTTCGGCATCCTGTTCATGGGCCTTATCTATATGCGCGACGCGGTCAGCTCCCTAAGTTCCGTGGTGAGCGGCTTTTTGCTGGCGCTGGAGGGCAACTACATTCTGGGCTTTCTCACCGGCGCCGCCGCCACCTGCGTCATCCAAAGTTCCTCCGCCGTCATCGGCATTTTGCAGTCCTTCGCCAGTTCCTTTGGCCTGCGGCTGTGCGGCATCGTGGCGGTGATCCTGGGCGTGAACATGGGCGACAGCCTCTCCGCCTTCGTGGTCTGCCGCATCGGGGCCAAGCCCGAACAGGTGCGTACTGTCGCCGTCCATGTGATCTATAATATCTGCGCCGCCCTGCTGCTCACAGCGGGACTGGTCGTCCTGCGGCTGACAGGGGTGCTGGGCGACGGGCTTTGGAACACCATGCTGGACTCCGGCGGCGTGGCCAACGTCCACGGCCTGTTCCGGCTCGTCCCCGCGGTGCTGCTGCTGCCCCTGTCCGGCGTCTTTGCCCGGCTGGCGGAGAAGCTGGTCCCGGACAAGCCCCTGGACCGGGAGGATCAGGACATTGTGGACAACCTCCGGGAACTGGACAGCCACCTGGTCACCAACCCCGGCCTGGCCCTGGACCAGTCCGCCCACCTGATCGGCCACATGGCGGACGTGGCCATGCACAACTACGACGCCGCCACCACCCAGCTTTTCGACTACGACCCCAGCCGGGCTACGCGCATCGACCAGCGGGAGGCGCTGCTGGACCAGATGGCGGACGCCACCAACCAGTACATCGTCAGCCTCTCCCCCCACGTCACCTCCGCCTTCCACACCCGCACCCAGAACTTCCAGATCAAGGCCCTCACCTGTTTTGAGCGCATCGGCGACCTGGCCCAGAACATCCACCACGACTGCGAGCGGCTGCGGCAGCGGGGCAAGCCCCTCTCTCCCGAGGCCGCCCAGGACCTGAAGGGCGGCATCTCCGTGGTCAACGACATCCTCCAGCTCACCGTGAAGGCGTTCAAGACCAACGACCAGGCCCTCGCCAGGCAGGTCGAGCCGCTGGAGGAGGTCATCGACGACATCATCGAGGTGCTTCGGGCACGCCATGTGGAGCGCATGACCCAGGGGGCGTGCGACGTGATGGACGGCATCCAGTATGAGAACATCCTGCAAAACCTGGAGCGCGTGTCCGACCAATGCTCCGACCTGGGCGTGTACATCCTGGGCCGCTACGACGCCGCCATCACCGGCCAGGAACACCGCTATCTGCATGAACTGCACCACTCCGATAACACCGCTTACCGCCGGATGTTCCGGGAGGATTACCTCAAATACGCCGGCCAGCTGCACCTGGCCGCCAAGGAAGATACCACAGACGCGAACTGACCGAGACACAGCAAGAGGACCTGCTCAAAAGCAGGTCCTCTTGCTGT
>CANRIF010000118.1 GCA_947630645.1 uncultured Oscillospiraceae bacterium
AGCTACGAGTACTCCCTGGGCCTGAACGGCCTGGGCGCCTGCGCCACCCAGTACGCCTCCGAGTACATGGACGTGACGGTGTGGCGGGACGGGAGCCGGTACGACCTGCGCTTTGAAAAGGGCGAGATCGTGGGCGAGCTGAAAAAGGCCCCGGCCGACCGGAAAAAGACCGGCACCACCCACCGGTGGAAGCCGGACCTGGCGGTGTTTACGGACACCCTCATCCCGGAGGAGTGGTTCCGGGACACCCTGCGCCGCCAGGCGGTGGTGAACGCCGGGGTCACCTTCCGGCTGCGTATCCAGCACGGGGCGAAGTTCGAGACGACCGACTATGTGTACGAACACGGCATACTGGACTATGTGACGGAGACGGCGGGGGACAACGCCCTCACCGCGCCGGTGTTCATCGAGGCGGAGCGCCGGGGCCGGGACCGGGAGGACAAGCCCGAATACAAGGCCCGGCTCACCGCCGCCTTCTGCTTCTCCAACCGGGTGAACCTCCTGGAGTACTACCACAACTCCTCCTGGCTGGAACACGGCGGCGCCCCGGACAAGGCGGCGCGGCTGGGGTTCGTGTACGCCATAGACGCCTACATCAAGAAGATCGGCAAGTACCAGAAGAACGAGTCGAAGATATCCTTCCAGGACGTGCAGGACTGTCTGGTGCTGGTGACCAACTGCTTCTCCAGCCAGGCCAGCTACGCCAACCAGACGAAAAAGGCCATCACCAACAAGTTCATCCAGGACGCCATGACCGACTTCTTCAAGCAGAAGCTGGAGATCTGGTGCATCGAACACAAGGCCGAGGCCGACAAGATGGCCGAGCAGGTCCTGATCAACAAGCGCAGCCGGGAGCAGGCCGAGCGCCAGCGGCTGAACATCAAGAAGAAACTCACCGGCTCCATGGACATCGTCAGCCGGGTGGAGAAGTTCGTGGACTGCCGCAGCCGGGACGCGGACCGGCGGGAGCTGTACATCGTGGAGGGCGATTCCGCTCTCGGCTCCTGCAAGATGGGCCGGGACGCGGAATTCCAGGGCATCATGCCCGTCCGGGGCAAGATCTTGAACTGCCTGAAGGCCGACTATGGCCGCATCTTCAAGAGCGACATCATCACGGACCTCTTGAAGGTGCTGGGCTGCGGCGTGGAGGTGGAAAAGCACGGCAAGGACCTCAATAGCTTCGACCTGGCCAGCCTTCGGTGGAACAAGGTCATCATCTGCACCGACGCGGACGTGGACGGCTTTCAGATACGCACCCTGATCCTGACGATGCTCTGGCGGCTGACCCCCACCCTGATCCGGGAGGGGTATGTGTACATCGCCGAGTCGCCGCTATACGAGATCACCTGCCGGGAGAAGACCTGGTACGCCTACTCCGACGGGGAGAAGAACCGGATCGTGGAGGAGCTGGGCAAGGCGAAGTTCGCCGTCAACCGCTCCAAGGGCCTGGGCGAGAACTCCGCCGAGATGATGTGGCTGACCACCATGAACCCCGAGACAAGGCGGCTTATCCGGGTCATGCCGGAGGACGCCGAGCGCACCGCCTATTATTTCGACCTTTTTGAGGGCAACGACCTGGAGGGCCGCAAGGACCACATCGCCCGGGAGGGCTACAAATATCTGGAACTGGCTGACATCTCGTAATAACTTGCAAACGGAGGGGAACTGTCATGAAAAAGTACATTTCCATCATTCTGGCCGTGGCGCTGACGCTGTGTGCCGGGGCGCCCGCCCTGGCGTCGGGGCTGTCCGGCGAGGAGCCGGCAGTGGCGGCCCCGGCGGGCCTGTCCGGGGAGGGGCTGGTGACCGACGCCTTCACCTATGACTACGGCGACGAGTGGGGCGCCTATGCCTACCACATCCCGAAGATCGACCGGCCGGAACCGGGCATCCAGGCGGTGAACGACGCCATCTGGCGGGCGTTTTACGACGACGTGATGGACAGCGAATACGGCCCGCTGACCGCCATCCACGAGGGCTGGTCCGCGGAGCCCTATTCCATAAACTACGACTGGGCGGTAAACGGGGACGTGCTTTCGCTGTGGGTCTGGTGCAGTTACAGCGGGGACTGTGATTACTATACGGTGTATAACGTGTCCCTGACCTCCGGCCGGCAGATCGCCGACAGCGAGCTGCTGGACGCGCTGGGCCTCGACCAGGCGAAGTATTACGCGCAGATGGGGCAGGTGCTTTCCGACGCCTTTGAGCAGTCCTGTGCCTTTTGCCCGGAGGACGAACTCAAGCAGGAGCAGCGCCAGGCCAACAACGCCGCGGCCAATATCCGCGCCGCCCAGCCCTACCTGGGCGAAAACGGCGACCTGTGCGCCATCGGCACGGTGTACGCCCTGGCGGGCGCCGGCCAGTTCCAGCAGCCGCTGACCGTTCTGGAGCGCGGCAGCCTGCCGGTCCAGACCATCGATACCGCCGGCCTGCCGGCGCAGGCCCCGGTGGACGACCGGCTGGCCTGGTTCCTGGACCGCTGCGACAGCGAATACCTCACCCGTACCGACATCGAGGGCTTTGACGCCGAGATGTGCGTCTATGCCCGAAACGGCGTTTACGCCCGCTCCGGCCGCAAGTTCCTGGACGCGGACCTGCAGCGGTACTTCGAGCAGTTCGACTGGTATGAGCCCACCGTAGAGCCGGCCCAGTTCACCGGCGATATGCTCAACGAATACCAGAACTACAACATCGCCCTGGTCCTGTCCTACGAGCAGGACCACGGATACGACTGATCCCACTTGAAGGCAGGAGACACATGGCAAAAAAACAAAAGGACGCCGCCCCCGCCAAGCGGGGCGCGGACCCCAACGTGATGGGGCTGCGGGGCGAGGTCATCGACCAGCCCATCACCGACACCCTGGAGCGCAACTTCATGCCCTACGCCATGAGCGTGATCGTATCCCGGGCCATCCCGGAGATCGACGGGTTCAAGCCCAGCCACCGGAAGCTGCTCTATTGTATGTATAAGATGGGCCTGCTCACCGGCGGCCGGACCAAGAGCGCCAACATCGTGGGCCAGACCATGCACTATAACCCCCACGGCGACGCGGCCATCTACGAGACCATGGTGCGCCTGACGGCGGACAACCAGGCCCTGAACACCCCCTTCGTGGACTCCAAGGGCAACTTCGGCAAGGTGTACAGCCGGGACATGGCCTACGCCGCCAGCCGCTATACCGAGGCAAAGCTGGCCCCCATCTGCGCGGAGCTGTTCCGGGACATCGACAAGGACACGGTGGACTTTGTCCCCAACTACGATAACACCACCACGGAGCCGAGCCTTCTACCCACCACCTTCCCCAACGTGCTGGTCAGCGCCAACCTGGGCATCGCCGTGGGCATGGCCAGCCAGAT
>CANRIF010000119.1 GCA_947630645.1 uncultured Oscillospiraceae bacterium
TTTATAGAAAAGCGCAGAGAGATCCGATCACCCTCTGCGCGGCACCATTTATCCCCTTGTAGCTAAGCAGCTTATGCCTGTTTCGCTTTCAGCAGTCTATTTCTCTGGGCGGCACTCACAAGAAGGCCCTTTTCCATCGCAGGCGTGAGGGCTGGGCTGTCCTCGTCAAAAACAGGAGGGAGCTTCTTGGCCCTCTCTATGGCTTCGATTTGAGCAGGCGTGAGTTGATCATCCTGGGAAGGGGAATACGTTACTATCATAGTAGAGCCTCCTTTCCTGGGCTGTTGCCAATCTGGCGGATATCAAACGGATGTTTTCCTTTCTCTCCGTATAGACAACAAATAAGACTTCGTGGACTTTTCCGATGACGATATACCGATCTTCTGATATACTATGCTCCTCGTCATAGTTTTCGATCCGCGCTTCATCAAAAAACACCCTGGACGCCGTGCGGAAGTCGATCCCGTGTTTTAATATGTTCTGCCGTTCCTTTTCATCATCCCACTCAAATACCAAATCGCATCCCTCCACACACCCTTAACTTTATTGTACGATGCGTCCGCCGATCTGTCAAGCTGTGGCAAAGCATGAGGAACGTAACGGCAAAGAACTGTTTATGCGCGGAGGAAAGCGGGGCCAGCCCCTGTTTTCACCGGAAGAAACTCACAAGGATGTCCGCCAGGAAGAGCCCGGCGGGGAGCAGGGCCAGCAGCGCGAAGGCCCGGGCCTTCATCTTCCCGGCCACATGGGAGGCAATGGGGACCAGCACATACACCAGCAGCAGCCCGGAGACGCCGAAGAACAGCACCGAGCGGGCGCAGATGAAGCCGTCTATGTTGCCCCAGTTCCATATCTCCGTGTTGTAGTCCCACAGCCGGACCTGCCGGAAGTGCCACAGCGCCCAGCCCACCGCGTACTCCAGCGCGCCGGAGGAGAGGGACCCCAGCAGGAACACCGCCAGAGGGTGCCGCCGGAAGCGATAGGCCAGCAGCAGGATGAAAAACGCGCCGTAGGCGTAAATGGGTATCCAGGGGCCAAGGGTGGTGCCCCGCTTGACGAAATAGCCCAGGTCGATGCGATAGAAGATCGTCTCGTAAATGAAGCCGAACACGCCGCCCATCACCAGCAGCAGGCAGAGGATCTGAAATTTCTTCCCGCGGGAGAAGCTGTGTTCCTCCCGGGACCACTCTTGCAGGACTTTGACAGGGCGCATGGCGGACCTCCCGATGTGATCTGCGCGGCCTTTAACGGCCGGCGCCATCAGTTTAGCATTTTTTCCGCCTCCCGTCAACGCATGGGGCCGTCCCGGCGGGATGCCGGGCGCGTTTTCCATATATCGGGGCAAAATGTTGAGCGCAAGCGTTTGCTTTTTCCCATATAGTGTGTTAGAATAACTATAAAGGTACTTAAATATCCGACCCGCACATTGCAAATCCGTGATATCCAGGAGGTCTTGGCAAGGATTATGCTGGCTTTTTCTGAAGCGCCTCACCGGAAAAACCTCTCCACGCAGGTGATGGAGGCCATAGAAAAACTCATTCTGGACAAAAAGCTGGTCCCCGGCGACATACTGCCCACCGAGCAGCAGATCTCCCAGGAGCTTCAGGTCAGCAAGAGCAGCGTCCGGGAGGCCATCAAAATGATGGAGGCCCTGGGCATCGTGGACATCCGCCGGGGGCTGTGTACGGTCATCAGCGAACGCTCCGAGCGGGGCTACCTCAACCTCCTCATGTCCCAGATGTACCTGCACAGCGGCAACATCGAGGAGCTGCGCCTGTTCCGGCAGATCATCGAAAAGGCCTATACGGCCCAGGCCATCGCCGCCGCCACCGACCAGGACATCGAGCAGATCGGCCTGGCACTGGAGCGGTTCCGCCAGAACGTGGCCGCTGGGCAGCTCACCGTGGACGACGACATCCACTTCCACGACCAGGTCCTGGCCGCCACCCACAACTCCTATCTTATCACCCTCGGCGCGGCCCTCAACCAGCTGTTCCGGGACAGCATCGAGACTTCTATCCGGCGCCACCCCGACACCGCCCTGTCCGACCACGAGCGTATCTACCAGGCCATCTGCCAGCGCCGGCCCGACCTGGCGGCGAAGGCCATCGAGGACAGCGCGGGGCTGTGGTCCCTCTCCCTGCAATGACCAAATGACGGCACGGGAACGGCACGACCTTGTGCCGCCCTTTTTTTCGGAAAGGCCTTGACAAGAGAAGGAGAATTCTATATAATTATGACATCAGATGTCCGATGTCATAATTTGCAAATCATTCCACAAGGAGAACAAAACATGGGAAAAGTGTATCATGACGGCGACGGCGACCTGAGCGTCGTCCTTGACAAGGTGATCGCCATCGTGGGCTATGGCAACCAGGGGCGCTCCCAGGCGCTGAATATGCGGGACTCCGGCGTGAAGCACATCATCGTCGGCAGCATCCGGGACGCCTCCTGGAACATGGCCAACGAGGACGGTTTCCAAACCTACCCCATCGCGGAGGCCGCCAAAATGGCGGACATCCTGTTCCTGCTGCTGCCGGACGAGGTGGCGCCGGAGATCTATGAGCGGGACATCGCGCCCAACCTGCACCCCGGCGCGGTGCTGAACTTCGCCTCCGGCTACAACATCACCTACGGCTTCATCAAGCCCGCCGAAGACCTGGACGTGATCATGGTCGCCCCCCGCATGATCGGCAAGGGCGTGCGGGAGACCTACGTGAACGGCACCGGCTTCCCCACCTTCCTGGTGGTCCACCAGGACGCCACCGGCCATGCCAAGCAGACCGCCATCGCCCTGGCGAAGGCCCTTGGCTCCACCAAGGCCGGGGCCATCGAGGTGACCTTCAACGAGGAGACGTACCTGGACCTGATGAGCGAGCAGGCCATCTGGCCCCTTATCATGAACGTGATGGTGACTGCCTTCGACTTCTTCCGGGAAAAGGGACTGCCCGCCGAGGCCATCCTCACGGAGATGTATATGTCCAAGGAGCCGATGGTCATGATGGAGAAGATGGCCGATATGGGCCTGTTCAAGCAGCTCCCCCTCCACAGCCGCACCAGCCAGTACGGCCAGATGTCCCGGTTCAAGATGGTGGACAACAGCTCCATGCGCCGGTTCATCGAGGAGCAGTTCAACAACATCGTGGACGGCTCCTTCGCCCAGGAGTGGGAGGACGTGAAAGACGGCGGCCTGAAGGTCTTCGATGAACTTCGCGCCGAGACGGACCGGCTGCCCATCTCCGTGGTGGAGGCCGAGGTGCGCCGCACC
>CANRIF010000120.1 GCA_947630645.1 uncultured Oscillospiraceae bacterium
GCCAGCATGACGCGCCCGCCGCGCTCCACCGAACCGTAGGGGGCGCCGTCCGCCTGCTGGAAGAACTCGATGACCTCTTCTTTGGCCGGGACGGTCACCGTCCCGTCGCTCTCCTGGACTGGCGGGGCGTCCTCTGTCTCCTCCGCGGACAGGAGGAGGAACGTGGGGCTGCTATATATGCCCGCATCGGCCCGCAGCCGGTCCCACTGGGCCTGCTCCTCCTCCGTGGCCAGCCGCAGGCCGGCGAGCTTCCCGCCCTCGTACACGGCGACCAGCTCCGGCGTGCCCTCCGGCCAGGCGCCGTCCCCGGCGTGGGCGGTGATCCACACCCCCGCCGTGCTGTCGTAAAGCTCCCGGACCTGCTGGCCGTTCCAGGTCAGGGTCAGCTCGCCGGTGGGGCTGTCGTAGGTATAGCGCAGGCCGAAGGGCAGGTATGGCTCGATGGTCCTGTCCAGCGCCGCCAGCTGTTCCTCCAACTCGTAGGTGGGCGTGACCATGATGGTATATAGCTGCTGGTCCGCCGCCACGCCCAGGGCGTCCGCCAGCTGGGGGTTTTTCATCAGCGTGTCCAGCGCCGCCTGCTCCTCCTCCGTCAGCGTCACGCTCTTGCCGCCGTTGAAGCTGTAAGCGACCTCCCCGCCGGGCGTATAGACCTGCACCGCGCCGGGGGCGGGGTCGAAGTGGTCCAGGATGCCCTGGGCCTCCTCTTCCGTCAATCGGCCGTCCGCCACCCAGGCGTCCACCTCGGCCTCCAGGGCCTCCAGCAGTTCCTCCGGGGTGTCATAGGGGCCGAGGGTGACGCTGTCGACCCCGTCGGCGAGGGTATAGTAGTAGCCCCGGTCCAGGTCAGCAGCGCTCCAGCCGCTGTCCGTGTCTGTGGCGGGATCGACGGAGAAGAAAAATGTGTCGCCGCTGCCCTGCATCAGGGCCACGTCGTTTCCACCGTCCACGGTCTTGGACACCAGCAGTCCGCTTTGGATATCCGCCAGCACCTGCTCGTACATCTCGATGGTCTCGTCGATCTTCTCCTGGGTCCAGGTGAACCAGCCGTCGGATCGTGTCCAGGCCCGCTGGCCCAGGCAGTCCTGAAGGTCTTTTTTCTCCTGCTCCAGCCATGCGGCGTACTCCTCCGCGGTCCACCACTCCACCTCCGCGGTCGGGAAGAGCATTTTATACTCCTGCTGGGTCATGCTCACAGGCTCCCCGTCGGCGGTGAACACATAAACGGTCCCGTCCGAGGCGGTCATCACCTCGCCGCTGAACGCGGTGGGCGCGGTATCGACCACAGGGGCCGGGTCGTCCTCGGCGGCGGTGGCGAACACCGCCCCCACCGAGAGGATCAGGGCCAGGGCCAGAAGGGTGCTTAAAAATGTTCTGGGTCGTATTTTCATAATGGAATGTATCCTTTCTTCGATGGCGTTTTTGGCAAAGCCGCTGCAGGGCGAAAATCCCGCCCGCCGCTCCTCCATGTCCAGCAGGGCCCGGGCGTAGGCCCGGCGGCCGGCGTCGTCCAGGGACCGGACCACCGCCCGGTCGCAGGCCCGCTCCATGTCCCGCCCGGCCAGGTACAGCATCAGCCACGCCGCCGGGTCGAACCAGTGCAGGCAGGCCGCGGCCGCCAGCAGCGGCTTTCGCGCCGCGTCCAGCCGCCGGATGTGGGCCAGCTCATGGGCCAGCACATACCCCAGGGCGTCCCCATCCGCCCCGTCCATGGACCGGGGCAGCAGGATCACCGGGCGAATAAGGCCGTATGTCAGCGGCGCGGCCACCCGGTCCGACACCCGCACCGACAGGGTGCGGCGGAGGGGATGGGCGGCCTTGAATTGGTTTACATAACTACTCTCCAACGGCGCCGCGTCCCGGAACCGGCGGCAGGCGCGGATGTACCGCACCGCCAGCAGCGCCGCACACACCGCCGCTCCTGCCAGCCACAGTGCGGTCACGGTGGGAAAAGGGGTGGTCTGGTTTGCCTGGGGGAGATTCTGAATTATGTCAACTATTTGCGGCGTGATCTCTCCCGTCGGCGCGATGGCTGCGGGGACCGGGGCCGGCGCGGCGGCATGGGGGAGCAGCCGCCGCGCCAGGGTGAAGGCGCTGAACCGGAAGGGCAGCCGCACCGGCAGCACCAGCCGCGCCCAGGCCAGGGCCCACAGCGCCTCGAAGGCGCCCACGGGCAGCCGGTCCTTCGCCAGCGCCCGCAGCAGGGCCGCTGCCAGGATGATGCAGGCGCCGCCCAGGGTCATTTCAACGAGGCTCATATCGTCACTCCTGCCCGTCGATCCAGGCCCGCAGGCGGTCGATCTGCTCCTTTGTCAGGGGCTTGCCGCCGCCCAGCAGGGACGCGAACAGTAGCTCTGGGGAGCCGTCGAACAGCTTCGCCACCAGCGTGTGGGCCTCCTCCGCCCGGACCTGGTCCTTGGTGATAAGGGCGCGGCAGACGAAGCCCGGCTCCTGGCGCTCGATGGCCCCCTTGGCGACGCACTTTTTGATGACGGTGTAGGTGGTGTTCATGTTCCAGCCCACAGTGCCCGCCAGGATGTTGCTGATCTCCTTGGCGGTGGTGTCCCCCTGGCTCCACAGCACCTCCATCACCTTCAGTTCCGAGTCGAACAGCTTCATGTGGTGTCCTTCCTTTCACACTATTGCAATAGTTTACAGTCATACACTACCACAATAGTTTGGATTTGTCAACACTATTCCGATAGTTTGAGGAAAAATAAAAACGGCCCCCTTTGCACAAGGGGGCCGTTCAAAATAGTGCCGCTTTCAGCGGCAGCTCTCGTCCTGTCACACGTCGCCGGCGAGGCCGTCGGACAGGCCCAGCAGGACGATGCCGACCACCGCGAGGGCGATCATCAGGTAGTGCTTCCAGCTCAGCTTCTCTTTGAGGAACAGCCGGCCCCAGACCACCGACGCAAGGCAGTAGCCGGAGATGATGGGCGCGGAGAGGGCCACGTGTTCGCTGTCCGCGATGGCGTAGATGTAGGCCAGCTGGCCGGCGGTCTCGAAGCAGGCGCCGATGTACTTGGGCGTCTCCTGCCGGAGGGTGAACGGCCGGCGCTTGGCCAGCAGGATGACGAGGCACACCGCCCCCGCCGCCAGAAACGTCAGCTCGTAGGCCACGTTGGCGCTGTCCTCGTCCAGGGTCTCCAGCACCAGGCTGTCGGCAAAGGTGCCGGCGGCGTCCAGCACGCAGTACAGCACCGGCAGCAATATGGCGAT
>CANRIF010000121.1 GCA_947630645.1 uncultured Oscillospiraceae bacterium
GGCTCGGTGATGGCGTGGGCGTCGGCCCGGACCGCCACGCGCACCTCGGCGCCGTGGACCTGCCGGCCGTGGACGAACCGGGCCGTATCCACCCCCGCCGCCGCGCCGAAGCGCCGCCAGTTTTCCGCCACGTTCTCCATGGGGTCGCCCCGGTTGGCGCCCAGGTTCAGGCTCTCAAAGTTCCCCTGGCTCACGCCGCCCAGCCGGGTGGAGAACCCGTGCCGGCTGGCCAGCAGGCTCGATCTTAGAAATCGTACTTCTTCCACTGGTCCTCAAACTGCCTCGCAGAGTTTGCCGCCGCAGCGGCAGATCATGATGCTACCTTACTGGCCCCCTTGTGTAAAGGGGGCTGTCACGCGTTAGCGTGACTGGGGGATTGTCGTCGGAACAAGCTGCACATCCCTCACTTCGTCGTCGCTCGCTTAGCTAGGTCGGGATTCGCCGCAAGCGGCAAACCCCGAATAGCACGCGGCTCCTCCTCTCCCCAAAAGGCAGGCGTGCCTTTTGGGGACCCCAGAGTGCGAGCGTCAGAGCTCGTCCGTTCCGCTGTTCCTCCTCTCCCCACGGGAAACGCTGCGCTAGTTTCCCGCGGGGGCCCCGTAACAACCCCTCCGAGCCGCCTTGCGGCGGCCCACCTCCCCTTGCACAGGGGAGGCTTTTTGGTTTGAAAGGAGCACCGCTCCTTTCAAACGACTAAGCGACTATTGGTTGCGCCCGCAGCACTCTTTGTATTTGAGCGGGCGGCTGCCGTCGGCCTTCCACTTGCCGCAGGGGCAGGGGTCGTTGCGGCCGGGCTTTTTGATCTTCTTGACGGGCTGGCGCTTGACGGTGCCGTCGCCGCCCACGTTGTTCACGTTTGCGCGGGCCGCGGCCTTGCGCTCGATGGTCTGCTCCTTGCGGACCCGGACGGTGAAGAGCCGGCGGACCACCTCCGTCTTGATGCCCTCGATCATGGCCTCGAACATCTCGAAGCCCTCCTGCTTGTAGGCGTCCACGGGCTTGACGTTGCCGTAGGCCCGCAGGCCGATGCCCTGGCGCAGGTCGTCCATGGCGTCGATGTGGTCCATCCAGTACTCGTCCACCACCCGGAGCATGATGACCCGCTCCAGCTCCCGCATGACGGGGGTGCCGTCGGGCATCTGGCCGAACTCCTGCTCCCGGCGCTCGTACACCTGCCCGGCGATGGCTTGCAGCCGGCCGGCCAGCTCGTCCACGGTGAGGCCCCGCAGCCCCTCCGGACCGGGGACGATCTGCCCCCGGACAAGGAACGTCTGGTAAAACGGCTCCAGCGCCGCCTCCAGCTGCTCGTCCGTCTCGGGATAGCCCGTATGCCCCAGGGCGCTGGCCACGTCGGAGCGGATCACGTCGGAGACCATGTTACGCACATACTCCCGGATGTCCTCCCCGTCCAGGACCTTGCGGCGCTGCTCGTAGATGATGTTGCGCTGCACGTTCATCACGTCGTCGTATTCCAGGGTGTTCTTCCGGGCCTGGAAGTTGCGGCTCTCCACGGTCTTCTGGGCCTGCTCGATGGCACCGGAGAGCATCTTGTTGTCCAGAGGGGTGTCCTCGTCGATGCCCAGAGTCTCCATCATGTTCATGATCCGCTGGGAGCCGAACAGCCGCATCACGTCGTCGGTCAGGGCGATATAAAACCGGCTCTGGCCGGGGTCGCCCTGGCGGCCGGACCGGCCGCGCAGCTGGTTGTCGATGCGCCGGGACTCGTGGCGCTCGGTGCCCAGGATGAACAGGCCGCCGGCGGCGCGGACCTGCTCCGCCTCGGCGGAGGTGATCTTCTTATGCTCGGCCTGGCGCTGGGCGAACAGCGCCCGGGCCTCCAGGATAGTCTCGTCCGATGTCTCGGCGTACCCGGTGGCCTCGGCGATCACGTCCTCCTCATATCCGGCCTTTTTCAGGTCCTGCCGGGCCAGGTACTCGGCGTTGCCGCCCAGCATGATATCCGTGCCGCGGCCGGCCATGTTGGTGGCGATGGTGACCGCGCCCAGCTTGCCCGCCTGGGCCACGATCTCGGCCTCCCGCTCATGGTGCTTGGCGTTCAAAACGCTGTGTTCCACGCCCCGGGCCTTCAGCAGCTTGGAAAGGTACTCGCTCTTCTCGATGCTCACCGTGCCCACCAGCACCGGCTGGCCCTTGGCGTGGCAGTCCAGGATCTGCTGGATGATGGCCCGGTTCTTGCCCGCCTCGTTCTTGTACACCACGTCGGGCATATCCACCCGGATGACGGGCTTGTTGGTGGGGACCTCGATGATGTCCAGGTTGTAGATGGCGGTGAACTCCTCCTCCTCGGTGAGCGCCGTGCCGGTCATGCCGGACAGCTTGCCGTAAAGGCGGAAGTAGTTCTGGAAGGTGATGGTGGCCAGGGTCCGGTTCTCCCGCTGGACCTCCACCCCCTCCTTCGCCTCGATGGCCTGGTGCAGGCCCTCGGAATACCGGCGGCCCAGCATGAGCCGGCCGGTGAACTCGTCCACGATGATGACCTCGTTGTCCTTCACCACGTAGTCGATGTCCCGCTTCATCACGCCGTGGGCCTTGATGGCCTGGTTGATGTGGTGGGTCAGGGTGGTGTTCTCCAGGTCGGACAGGTTCTCCACGCCGAAATACTGCTCCGCCTTGGCGATGCCGGTGGCGGTGAGGGTGGCGGTGCGGGCCTTCTCGTCCACCAGGTAGTCGGCGTTGGCGTCGGCTGTCTCGATCTCCGCCTTCTCGTCGGCGGAGGCCACCACGCCCCGGCGCAGCCGGCGCACAAAGTCGTCCGCCCGGCGGTACAGGTCTGTGCTTTCGTCCCCCTGGCCGGAGATGATCAGCGGCGTGCGGGCCTCGTCGATGAGGATGGAGTCCACCTCGTCCACGATGGCGAAGTTGTGTCCCCGCTGGACCATGTCCTTTTTATACAGGGCCATGTTGTCCCGCAGGTAGTCGAAGCCCAGCTCGTTGTTGGTGCCGTAGGTGATGTCGGCGGCATAGGCCGCCTGCCGCTCCTCCCGGGTCAGGCCGTGGACGATCAGGCCCACGGTGAGGCCCAAAAAGCGGTGTACCTTCCCCATCCACTCGCTGTCGCGCCGGGCCAGGTAATCGTTGACGGTGACGATATGCACGCCCTTGCCCTCCAGGGCGTTGAGGTAGCTGGGCAGCACGGCCACCAGGGTCTTGCCCTCGCCGGTCTTCATCTCGGCGATGCGCCCCTGGTGCAGCACGAT
>CANRIF010000122.1 GCA_947630645.1 uncultured Oscillospiraceae bacterium
GTGGCAGCAGCCGCAGCAGCGGCGAGAGCAGCGACACCAGGATCGCCGCGTCGAACTGTTTTTGCGTGACGAGCTTATCGTCCATTCCCGCTGGCTCCTTTCAATCGACCAGATCGTAGCTGCGGTCCACTGTTCCTTCTACGCTGACGGTGATATCCAACGTGGGAAGCAGTTCGGGCCACTGTCCGCCCCAGGCGTCCCGCTCCCGGGCGCGGGCAAGCACCGCCTGCCGCAGCCCCAGAAAGTCGCACCCGGTAGCCTGGGCGCGCCCCAGGGCCTCGCTCACCCACGCCGCCACGGTCCGGGACAGGGCGGCGTCCATCTCCTCCGGCGGCAGGGCGTCCCCCGGCGCCCGCTCCAGCATCCCGGCGCTCACAGCGCATCGCACGTCCACGCCCAGGGGCCTCCCGTCCGGAGCCAGGCGGCCGGAGATATCCGCGGCGCCCTCCAGCACCTCCAGGGTGCAGCCCTCCACGGTGACGAGCAGGCCGGTGGGGTCGCCGGTGAGGATCTCCGCGCCCAGGGACGCCTCCGGGGACAAGAACTCCGTCAGCCCCTCCGGCCCCAGCACGGCGTAGCCGATGGGGACCACCGCGTCCGACTGCATCTCGTCGGTGAATACCGCGCCCTTGGAGGGGACCGTCTCCACCGCGAGACACAGGGCGCCGTCCCCCTCCGCCAGCGCCGCGGCCACCTGGCGCAAGGTGTGGATGGTCCAGCCCATAGACCGGGCCTGCCTGTCCATGGAGGCCAGCCGCTGGGTGATGTCGGTGGACTGGCGGGAGGCGTCCACCACCGCGCCGCCGGCGGTGCCCCGGACCACCAGCATATCGGTGTCCATACGCAGGGTGGGGCTGCGGTCGACCCACTGGATGACGCCGTTCAGGTCCGTGCGGGCGGCCTCCTCCCCCAGCAGCAGGTACTGCACATGGGCGTAAAAGAGCTGGTTCTCCGGCGAGTAGTTTTGCAGCCGGGCGATGCCGTCCTCGATGCCGGAGGCCTCGGCGGACATGACCAGGGCGGGGCGGTCCTCCGGCCCCAGGCCCGAGGACACGCTCACCCGCAGACGCCCGTTCTCCCGGTCCAGGCCCATGGTCTGCACCAGCAGCAGCCGCTCCGCGTCGTGCCGGTCTGCCTCCAGGGACGCCGGGCCGCACCCGGCCAGGCACAGGGCGAGCGCCCCTACATATAATAATAGTAGCAAACGCCTCATTTCCGCCTCCGGATGTCGCCGCCGTTGATGATGGGGTCCCGCAGCACGTTCTTCCACGGGGCGTGGCGGATGAAGGTGCCACTGGTGCTGCCGCCGTCGCCGCCGGAAAGCGGCGTCATATAGGGCCGGCCGAAGCTCTCCAGGGAGCAGAGGTGCCAGGTGAGCGCCGCCGCGCCCATGATGATGCCGAACATCCCCGCGAAGGTGGCCGCCAGCACCAGCGCGAACCGGAAGATACGCAGCGCCGCGCCCATGTCCTGGCTGGGCATGGTGTACCCGGCGATGCCCGCCACGGCCACCACGATCACCGCGATGGGGCTGACCACCTTGGCCTCCACCGCCGACTGGCCCACGATCAGCGCCCCGATGATGCTCACCGTCTGGCCCACCGGGTTGGGCAGGCGTAGCCCCGCCTCCTGCAGCAGCTCAAAGGATATCAGCAGCCCCAGGATCTCCGCCGCCGTGGAGAAGGGCACCGACTGCTTGGACTCGATCACAGAGAGGAGCAGCTTGGTGGGCAGCATCTCCGGGTGATAGGTGGCCACCGCCACATAAAAAGCCGGGAGCAGCAGCGTCAGCACCAGACTCACCCACCGCAGCGCCCGGATGACCGAGGCGGCCCAGTAGTGCTGGGCGGCGTCCTCGGTGGTCTTCAGAAACTCCGGCAGGAACGCCGGGGCCAAAAATCCCACCGGGATGCCCTCCACGACGAGGCCCACCCGGCCCTGGAGCAGCAGCGAGGCGAACTTGTCCGGCCGCTCGGTGTGGATCAGCTGGGGGAAGGGGGAGCGGGGCATATCCACCAAGCCGCTGTCCAGCGTGTCCGGCAGGACCACCCCGTCCACGTCCAACGCCTCAAGCCGGGAGAGCATCCGCTCCGGCAGATCCGGCGCCGCCACCCCCTCCAGCCACATCACCGCCGCCAGGGAGCGGCTCTTGCGGCCCACGGTGGTCTGGACCAGCTTCAGCCGGGGGGTGTGCAGCCGGGAGCGCACCAGGCCGGTGTTCACCCGCAGCACCTCCACGAAGGCGTCCTTGCCGCCCTTGACGGATTTCTCCACCGTTGGCTCCTGGACGCTGCGGTGCTGGTCCGTCTTCACCTGGAACAGGAAGGCGGCGCCGTCGAACACCAGGGCACAGTGGCCGTAGGCGATGGCGTCCGCCAGCTCGTCCATGGCGGTGACTTTCTTCATGGACGGGCCGTACACGCCCCCGCCCTGGATGGCCGCCATCACCTCCGCCGGCTTTTTCAGCGCGGCGAACCGGGCCGGGGCGGTGAGAGGCTTGAGGACCTGCTCCGCCACCGCCGCGCCCGACACCACCCCGTCCAGCCAGCAGGCGTACACCGCCGCCCCTGTCCCTCCGGCAAGGACACGGCGGCTCTCAAAGTCCGCGCAGTCGGCAAAGAGCTTTTCCGTGTTCCCAGGGCTTACCGGGTCCTGGCAGCGGGTTTTTGCGGGCGGGTGCCAGTCTACATCTTGTGGCCTTTTTACAGAATCATCCAACATACAGATATCATTCCCCGTTTCCAAAATTTCATGAAGAAATTTTTAAAAATTTCCGAAAAAAGGTGTTGACAAGGCGGTTTTGAGATGGTATATTAGCAAAGCGCCTCGCGGGGGACCCCGGGTGGTGCGGTGTACCTTGTAAATTAAACAATGCAAACAAGCTTATGCAAATAAGCACCAGAAGAGGGTTCTTTAAGGAGACCAGAAATGGTTTCCAGAATTTCTTTGAGAGCTAGTAATAGCGATCGATGATTGATTTAGGCAGGGCCGAGAGGTCCTGTTTAGATACGATTTATTGAGAGTTTGATCCTGGCTCAGGACGAACGCTGGCGGCGTGCCTAACACATGCAAGTCGAACGAAGCTGCGTGAATAGAGGCTTCGGCCAATTGAAACGTAGACTTAGTGGCGGACGGGTGAGTAATGCGTGAGCAACCTGCCCTTCAG
>CANRIF010000123.1 GCA_947630645.1 uncultured Oscillospiraceae bacterium
TTCGTCCACGGCCGGCAGGTCCACGGCGCCGAGGTGCGCGTGGCGGTCCGGGCCGACGCCCACGCCATCACCGAGCCAGCCGGATGGGACGGGGCGGACGGGTATGTGACCAACGTGCCGGGCCTGACCCTCGCGGTGTTCACCGCCGACTGCACGCCGCTGCTCATGGAGGAGCGGCAGGCGGGGGTGGTGGCCGCGATCCACTGCGGCTGGCGCAGTACGGTGGCGGACATCGAGAAGAATGCGGTGGAGGCCATGGTGTCCCTGGGGGCGCGGCCGGACCGCATCCGGGCGGCCATCGGCCCCGGCATCCGCCAGTGCTGCTTCCAGACCGGGCCGGAGGTGCCGGAGGCCATCGACGCCCTGCTGGGCGGCGACGGGGCGGGGCTGTACGCCCCGGATGAAAACGAGAGCGGAAAGTTCCGGGTGGACCTGCCCGGCGCGGTCCGGCGGCGGCTGTGCCAGCTGGGCCTTTTGGAGGAAAACATCGACGAGTTGGGCGTCTGTACCATGTGTCATCCGGACCTCTTTTGGTCTCACCGGGCCATGGGCGCGGCGCGCGGCTCCCAGGCAAATGTGATCGCACTATGAGACATACCGCATCCAGGATATCATCTCTGCTGCTGGCGGCGGCGCTGCTGCTGGCCCTGCCGGGCTGCGAACTGCCCGGCACGGACGCCGCCGCGCCCACCCCCGAGCCAACGCCATTGGTGGTGGTGGGCGAAAGCACCGGCGAGGCGCTGCAGGATACATACAAGGCTGACCATATCTTCTCCCTCAACTGCGTGAAGGGGGCGTCTTTCAACCCCCTCACCACCAACAGCGCCTGGAACCAGATCGTGGGGATGCTGGCCTACGACACGCTGGTGAAGGCCGGGGGCGATTTTGAGGCGGAGCCGAACCTGATCCTGGGCTGGGACAGCCAGGACGGCCGGATCTGGACCTTCACGGTGGACACCTCCCGGAAGTTCCACGACGGCGGCAGCATGACCGCCAACGACGCGGTGTACACCCTGGAGATGTGCCGGGCCAACTCCGGGCGGTACACCACCAGGCTGGCCCACGTGACCAGCGTCTCGTCCCTGGACAGGGAGCGGTTCACGGTGGAACTGGACCAGGTCAACTGGCGGTTTTATGAGCTGCTCAACATCCCCTGCATCGAGTACGGCTCCTATTATAAGAGCATCCCGCCCGGGACGGGGCCGTATAAGTTCAACAACTGGGGCACGGCCCTGACGCTGTTCCGGGACCACCCGGACGCGGACGAGATGCCCCTGCGGACGATATTCTTAAAGCACTACACCCGCCCGGAGGACATCCTCCAGGCCTTTGAGGACTCGCTGCTGGACCTGGTCACCAACAATCCCGCCGACGCGTCCAGCCTGGGGTATTCCCGCTCCAACCTTATAAAATATGTGGAGACCTCGAATATGCAGTTCGTGGGCTTCAACCCCCGGAGCAACCTGTTTTCTTACGCGCCGTACCGCCAGATGGTCACCTACGCCATCGACCGGGACACCATCGTGTCCAACGCCATGCAGGGGGCCGGCGTGGCCGCCACGCTGCCCATCCACCCCAACAGCCCCTATTACCCCAAGACCCTGGCCGCCACCCTGGAGTACTCGCCCGACGACCTGCAAACGGTGGTCACCAACCTGGGCGGCATGGACCTGGACCAGGACGGGGTGCTGGAGTTCGGCAGCCTCCGGGGCGAGGCGGTGTTCCTGGTGTGCGCGGACAGCGGCGCCAAGGTGTCCGCCGCCCGCCAGATCGCCGGCCAGCTGCGGAGCGTGGGCTTTTCCGTCACCATGTCGGAGCTGGCCTACGCCGACTATATCACGGCGCTGCAAGAGGGACGGTACGACCTTTACTACGGCGAGATCAAGCTGTGCAACGACTGGGACTTGAGCCAGCTTCTCCTGGCCGGCGGCACCGCCAACCTCACCAACTACCAGGACGGCGCCCTTGCCTCCTGCATCCAGGGCTTTTTGGCCGCGAACCCCGCCGACCCCGCCGCCATGACCGCCGCGGCGGAGACGCTCTATACCTACATCGCCCAGAACGCGCTGATCGCGCCGGTCTGCTTCGAGCGCAACCAGCTGCTCTACCACCGGGGCGTTCTCAAGACCATCAATCCCAACCAGGACGATTTGTTCAGCGATATGCAGAACTGGGTCGTGGACCTGAGTTGAACAGACAGAAAACGACCGCTGGCAGCGGCGAAAAATATATGTAACGGGGGATGCTCCAATGACTGACCGGGACCTTCTCAACATGGCGCGGGAGGCCGCGCAGAACGCCTATGTGCCCTATTCCCACTTTCCCGTGGGCGCCGCGCTGGAGTGCGCCGACGGGTCGGTGTTCACGGGCTGCAACGTGGAGAACGCCGCGCTGGGCTCCACGATATGCGCCGAGCGCACCGCTATCGTCAAAGCCGTCAGCGAGGGACGGCAGAAATTCGTCCGCATCGCCATCTACGGCGAGGGGGAGAGTTACTGTATGCCCTGCGGCGCCTGCCTGCAGGTGATGGTGGAGTTCGCGCCCGACGGGGATATGGAGATCCTCTGCACCCGGTCCGGCGGCCGGTATGTCAGCTACCGCTTGAGCCAGCTTCTGCCCCATCCCTTCGAGGTGCGCTCGTTCTGACCCCCGCGTACCGCCCCCTTCCTGGGGCAAAAAATGCATATGCAAAAAATTTTTGCAAAAAACGGAAAATCCCCCTTGACGCAAAGGGGGATTTTTGTTATAGTACTAAGGCGCGCTGCCCCGGCGGGGACAGGTGCGCCATGCGATGAACCGGGAGATTGCGCCGACGGGCGGTAACTTCCGGGGAGCAGGTCCGGGGGCCTGGACTTGGGGAAGGGCCCTGGAATCGGACGGAGCGGCTTTTGCTGTACCGCGTATATCGCCTGGAAAAGATACCGGCTCGGCCGGCTCATTTTTGGGACAGGGTCTGATACGCACGGAACAGTGTACAGAAAAAACCGCGGCCCGTGCGGGAAAACGTAAAACTCGTACAAAAAACGGAGGAAAATCAATGGCATCCAACAAGAAAATGATCCGCATCCGCCTCAAGGCCTACGACCACCAGCTGATCGACAAGGCCGCCGAGACCATCGTGGAGACCGCCAAGCGCACCGAGGC
>CANRIF010000124.1 GCA_947630645.1 uncultured Oscillospiraceae bacterium
TCGAGGGGGACGGGAGTCCCGCCTCGAATGGGATAAATAGCCGCCAAGCGCCTGCGGAGCAGGCGTTTGGGCCGCGCAGCGGCGTTTTTTGCGGCGGCTTGCCGCCGGGAAAAACACGGCGTTTTCAGGCCGTCAAAAATACTTTTTTGACGGCCTGTGACCGCGCCGCCCTTCCTGGGCGGCGCGGTCTTTATTCGGTTTTTAGGCGCTCTGCCTGGCGGGGCGCTCCTCCCGGCGGAAACGGACCATCCCGGCCCGATCCAGCGCCACCATGACGGCGGGGATGAGGATCAGCTGGAGGATGATGCCCGGGATGGCGGTGGTGAACGCGCCGGACAGGAACATCTCCCAGGTGAAGGGGGAGTCGGCCATGCTGCTCTGGATGACCCGGACCACGGCCCACACCGCCCGGCCGGCCAGCATGGCGGCCACCAGCGCCTTATACAGCGCCAGCACGCACTGCCAGCGGGAGCGGCTGTAAAGCAGCCCGGCCACCGAGCCGTAGGTCGCCAGCTCAAAGGCCATGGCCACCGCGGTGGGATACATGGGCGGCATGGTGAACACCAGCGAGCGCAGCAGCGGCAGGATGAAACCCACGGCCAGGCCGTACTGCCAGCCGCAGATCAGCCCGCACAGGAACACCGGCAGGTGCATGGGGCAGAGCATATTGCCGATCTGGGGGATATGCCCGGTCATAAACGGCAGCACGAAGCCGATGGCCATGAACATGGCGGACAAAACGATGTTTTTCAGGGACTTGTTTTCTCGCATTGCTGGGGGCCTCCTAAAAAGTCATTTTTTGCCCTCCTTCTGGATGGGCTTCGCCTTCCTGGCTTTTTCGGAGTGCTGGGGTAATTTATATCCGCGCGTCTTCCTGACGCGTCAGTATGCGCTGGTGTCGATGCGGAGGGCGGTCTTGTCCACGGCATACCGCCAGATATAGGCCTCCTCCAGGGGTATCCATGTCGTCTGGAACGCCGCGAAGTGTTCCCCCTCCCGCGCCCGCAGCCGCCGCTCCTGCACGGCGCGGGAACAGGTGAGGAAAACTTTCAACTCATATAGCGCCACCAGGTCCGGGTGCAGGCTGTAACTGCCCTCCACCAGCAGCAGCCCGCCCGCGGGCAGGACCGCCGCCGGGCCGTACCGCCCCTCGCCGCAATGGTAGGGCCGATATACCGCCCGCTCCCCCGCCAAAAACGGCTCCAGCACCTCCGCCCGCAGCCGGGCCAGGTCCATGTTGGCGCCGGGGATATGCTCCCAGCCGTCCGGCCGCTTTTCAAAGGGGAGATAAAAATCGTCGGTGTGGACCAGGGCGCAGCCCAGCTTTTCCGCCGCCAGGGCCGCCAGGGTGGATTTGCCGCTGCCGCAGCGGCCGTCTATGGCGGCGATGACGGGCCTTCCGGAGGCGGCCAGACCTTCCAGCGCGCCCATGGTCCCGTCAAAAACGCCGTTCATTGGCCCATGACCGCCAGGGCCTTCTCCGCTGCGAGGCGCAGATACTCCTCCAGGCGCAGGTCCTCCGTGCCGGCCACATACACGCCGCAGGTGGTGGTGGGGATCAGGATCTTCACCGCCCCCGAGCCGGACACCGCCGACGCCATGACCGGGGAGACCTCCCCCATGATGCCGTTGGCCAAAATGAGGCCGATGGGGCCCAGGATCAGATCGGCGCGGGCAGCGTTATAGATGACGGCGTTCTCGCCGGTGGCGCCCTGGGAGGCTCCCGCCTTCAGCATGGCGGCCGTGGCGGACACGTTGGTCCCCACCGCCAGCAGTTCCCAGCCCGCGGGCAGTTCCCGGCTCACCAGCCGCGCCAGCTGGGCGCCGATGCCGCCGCCCTGCCCGTCCAATATGACCGCACGCCGTTTCTCGCCTGCCATCCGAGTCCTCCTATTTCACAACGCCCTTGATGAACGGCGGGCGCTCCGTCTTCTCCGGCACGATCTCAAAGCAGGCCCGGAGCATCTGCTCGGCCTGGCTTGCGGCCTCCTCCGTCTGGGCGTGGACGCAGCCCAGGCTCTCGCCCGCGGCCACCGCGTCGCCCACTTTTTTATGCAGCACAACGCCCACGGCCAGGTCCACCGTGTCGTCCTTCTGCGCCCGGCCGCCGCCCAGCCGCATACTCACCAGGCCCACATCCTCGGCGTGGATGCGGCCCACGAAGCCGCCCCGGTCGGCGGGGACATCCCGCACCACGGGCGCCTGGGGCAGCAGCGACGGATCGTACACCGCCGCGGCATCGCCGCCCTGGGCCTTGACGAACCGGGCGAATCTCTCCAGCGCCGCGCCGGAGCGGATGGCATTTTCCAGCATGGCACGGGCCGCGCCGTCGTCCTTGGCCGCGCCGCCCTCCCGCAGGATCTGGGTGCCCAGGGTCATGCACAGGTCCATCAGGTCGCCCTGATACTCGCCCCGCAGGGCGGCCAGGGCCTCTTTTACCTCCAGGGCGTTGCCCACGGCGTTGCCCAGCGGCTCGTCCATGTCCGTCACCACGGCCACCACCTTCTTCCCCGCACGGCGGCCCACTTCCGTCAGGGACCGGGCCAGGCTGAAGGCGTCCTCCTCGGTCTGCATGAACGCGCCGGAGCCGCACTTGACATCCAGCACGATCACGTCCGCGCCCGCCGCCAGCTTCTTGCTCAAGATGCTGCTGACGATCAACGGCATGGACGCCACCGTGGCCGTCACGTCCCGCAGGGCGTAGAGTTTCTTGTCCGCGGGGCAGACCTGGGCGGTCTGGCCGGCGATGGCGAAGCCAACCTCGTTCACCTGCCGGATGAACGCGTCCTCCGCCAGAGCGGTGGTAAAACCGGGAAAACTCTCCAGCTTGTCGATGGTGCCGCCGGTGTGGCCCAGGCCGCGGCCGGACAGCTTCGCCATCTTCACCCCGCAGGCGGCCACCATGGGGCACAGCACCAGGCTGGTCTTGTCCCCCACGCCGCCGGTGGAGTGCTTGTCGGCCTT
>CANRIF010000125.1 GCA_947630645.1 uncultured Oscillospiraceae bacterium
ACCGCCGCGCCGTTCATCTCCAGCTTGAAAAGGCAGGTGGCGACGGGGCCGGTGACGGCGCTGGTGACGATGGCGGGCAGCCAGATCCGGGGATTTTTCACGATGTTCCCCATCTGGAGCATGCTGGTGCCAAGGCCCTGGCTCACAAGGCCGCCCCAGCGGTTCTCCCGGAAGCTAAGCACCGCGAAGCCCACCATGTTGGCGCAGCACCCGGCCACGGCCGCGCCCCCGGCCAGCCCCGTCAGGCCCAGGGCCGCGCAGATGGCCGCCGAGGACACGGGGAGCGTCAGCAGCACGCCCACCGTCACGCTCACAATGATGCCCATCCAGAAGGGCTGCAGCTCCGTGGCCATCATGATGACCTTCCCGCACCAGCTGGCCGCGGCGCCGATGGGCGCGGCGATCAGCCACGCCACCCCCAGGCCGATGAGGATGGTCACCAGAGGCGTCACCAGGATGTCCACCTTCGTCTCCTTGCTCACCGCCTTGCCCGTCTCCGCCGCCACGATGGCCACCGCCAGCACCGCCAGCGGTCCGCCCGCGCCGCCCAGGGCGTTGGTGGCGGCGCCCACGGGGATCAGGGAGAACAGCACCAGCGGCGGGGCCTGCAGCGCGTAGCCGATGGCCACCGCCATGGCCGGACCCACCATGGCGGAGGCCAGGCCCCCTACGGTGTAGTCCGTGCCGTTGATGTTCGCCACGGCGGCGGTCAGGGCGCCGATGTGCAGCTGCTGGCCCAGCGTGTTGAGTATGGTGCCGATCAGCAGCGTGCAGAAAAGCCCCTGGGCCATGGCCCCCAGCGCGTCCACCAGATACCGGCGGACGGATATCTCGATGTTCTTTCTCGTGAGAAATGCCTTGAACTTCATTTGCACGCACCTCTTTTGCTTAGCGCCAAGCATAGCCATTTCCCGGGGCCGTGTCAATAGGGCATATCGACGGTTTTTGCACATTTTTAATATTTCTCAAACAAAACCTTAGCATTTCGCAAACATCCCTCCGCTACGATACGGCCATCCAACAAAAAACGGAGGTATTTTTAAAATGTCTATCAAGGAAACGAACGACAAGATCGCCCAGGAGGTCACCACAGGCTTCCAGAAGATCGAGGACGGCGTAATGGGCGGCTACAAGAAGATCGAAAATGGTGTAGTCGGCGCCTTTGAAAAGATGGAGGACAAATTCGTGGGCAAGTTCCTGACCCACGAGGGCGAGACGGTGGAGGACGCGAAAAAGCGGCTGGCCGAGGAGCAGAGGAAACGGGAAGAATCCGCGAAAGACGAATAAACACCCTGATCGGCCCACATTGGACGATGTGGGCCGAGAAAATTCTTATATTTGCAAAAACGCAAACAAAACTTTAACATTTGGGTGCTATACTGATGGCGAAAGGGAGGGATGGCGATGTTCAAGATACTGGTGGTAGAGGATGACAAGGACCTAAATAAGGCCGTGTGCGCGTTTCTGGACCGCGGCGGCTATGAGGCCACGGGCTGCCTGAACGCGACGGACGCCTACGACGCGCTGTACGCCGACGCCTTCGACTGCATCGTGTCCGACATCATGATGCCGGGCATCGACGGCTTTGCGTTCGCCGCCACCGTCCGGGAACTGGACGGCAACATCCCCATCCTCTTCATGACGGCGCGGGACGACCTGGCCTCCAAGCAGCGGGGCTTCCGGGCGGGCATCGACGATTATATGGTCAAGCCCGTCGACCTGGACGAACTGCTGCTGCGTATCGGGGCGCTGCTGCGGCGGGCGAAGATCGCCAGTTCCCGCCGTCTGGAGATCGGCGGCCTTGTCCTGGACGCGGACGAGCGCACCGCCGTGCTGGACGGGGAGGATATCCCCCTGACCCGCCGGGAGTTCGACATCCTCTATAAGATGCTGTCCTATCCGAAAAAGACCTTTACCCGCACACAGCTCATGGACGAGTTTTGGGACGCGGACACCAACACCGCGCCCCGGGCGGTGGATGTGTATATGACGAAGCTGCGGGAGAAGTTCGCCCGGTGCGGTGCCTTCGAGATCGTGACCGTACACGGCCTGGGCTACAAGGCGGTGGTGAAATGAGTGGGAAACGGCATCTTTATGCGGCGCTGCGGCGGTATCTGGCGTTTTTTCTGCTGATGGCGTTTCTTATCACCTGCTGCCTGGAGTTGTTTTTGACCCAGTTTTCCCGCGCCACGGGCATCGTCTTCACGGAGGAGAACATCCGCCTCGCGGCCATATACACGTTTTTCAACGTGCTTTGGTTGAGCCTTCTCTGTACGGCCATCGACGTGGTGCGCCGGCACTACATGGTGGAGCGGCCTGTGCGGCGGATCGAGGCGGCTGCCCGGCGTATCATGGCGGGGGATTTTTCCGCCCGCGTGGAGAGGACGGGGCCGGCGGGGGATTTTGACGATGTGATCCGCTATTTTGACCGCATGGCGGAGGAACTGGCCGGCGTGGAGACCCTGCGGACGGATTTCATCGCCAATGTGTCCCATGAGCTGAAAACGCCCCTGGCCGTGATGCAAAACTACGGCGCCATGCTCCAGCAGCCGGGGCTGACCGAGGCCGAGCGGGTGGGATACGCCAAGGCCATCACCGCCGCCAGCCGCCGCCTGGCCGACCTCGTCACCAACATCCTGAAGCTGGACCGCCTGGAGAATCAGCAGATATACCCGGACAAGAAGACCTTTGACCTGGGGGAGCAGCTCTGTCAGTGCCTCGTGGGGTTTGAGAACACCTGGGAGGAAAAGGGCATCGGCATCGAGACAGACATCGCCGACGGCGTGAGCATCCGCTCCGACCCGGAGCTATTGAGCCTCGTGTGGAACAACCTTTTCTCCAACGCGCTGAAATTCACCGAGCCGGG
>CANRIF010000126.1 GCA_947630645.1 uncultured Oscillospiraceae bacterium
TGAAGGCCAGCGCCATCTGCGCCGCCGCCGGCCTGCCCGCGGTGGCGGACGACTCGGGCCTGTGCGTGAAGGCCCTGGACTGGGGGCCGGGGGTCCACTCGGCCCGGTTCGGCGGCGGCAAGGCCTGGACGGACGAGCAGAAGTACAGATACCTCCTGGAAAAGCTGGACGGCGTGACGGACCGGGAGGCCAAATTCGTCAGCTGCATCTGCTGCGTGTTCCCGGACGGGACCGTGCTGCGGGCGCGGGGCGAGTGCCCGGGGCGCATCCTGGACGGGCCTGTGGGGTCCGGCGGGTTCGGCTACGACCCGGTGTTCTCGCCGGACGGGTACGATGGCTCCTTCGCCAGCCTGGGCGAGGACGTGAAGAACCGGATATCCCACCGGGCCAGGGCGCTGGCCGCATTCGCAAAGGAGTTGGAGAAACGATGCTGACAGGGAAGCAGCGGGCGTATCTGCGCTCGCTGGCGCAAAAGGAGGAGGCCATCCTCCACATCGGCAAGGCCGGCGTCACCGACCCGGTGATCGCCCAGGCCAGCGAGGCCCTGGCCGCCCGGGAACTGGTGAAGGGCAAGGTGCTGGAAAACTGTATGTTCACCGCCGCCGAGGCCCAGCAGGCGCTGTGCCAGGCCTGCCAGGCCGAGGGCGTGCAGGTCATCGGCAAGGTGTTCGTGCTGTATAAAAAGCGGCCGGACGGGGCGAAGATAGTACTGCCGAAGGGCTGACGATGCGCGTACTGATCTACGGCGGCAGCTTCAATCCGCCCCACCTGGGCCACGGCCGCTCCGTACAGACGGCGGCGGAGGCCCTGCGCCCGGACCGGACGCTGCTCGTCCCGGCTGCCATCCCGCCCCACAAAAACCTGGCTGCGAACAGCCCGGCGCCGGAGCATCGGCTGGCCATGGCACGGCTGATGGCGGAGGAACTGGCCGGGTGCGAGGCGTCGGACATCGAACTGGAGCGGGAAGGCCCCAGCTACACCTCCGACACCATGCGGCGGCTGCGGCAGATGTACCCGGAGGCGGAACTTATCTTCCTCATGGGGACGGATATGCTGCTTAGCCTGGAGACGTGGCACGAGCCGGAGACCATCATGGCCCTGGCGAGCCTCGCGGTGTTCGCCCGGGAGAAGGGCCGGGAGGGCGAGATCGCCGCCCAGGCGGCCCGGCTGCGGGAGCGATACGGCGCGACGGTGTATGTGCTGGAGGGGGAGCCGGTGGCGGCGTCCTCCACCCAGATACGGGCGCTGCTGCCCCAACGGCAGGGCCGGGAGTACCTGGCCGAGGGCGTGTATGGCTACATCATCCGCCGCCGGCTCTACGGGGCGAAGCCGGACCTTGGGTGGCTGCGGGAGAAGGCGTATGCCTGCCTGAAGCCCACCCGGGTGGCCCACGTCCGGGGCGCGGAGGCCATGGCGCGGGCCTTGGCCCGGCGCTGGGGGGCCGAGGAAGACGACGCGGCGGAGGCGGCCATATTGCACGACGGCACCAAAAAGCTGGACCGGGAGGAACAGTTGCGCCTGTGCGAAAAATATGGTATCATGGCGGATAGATGGGAGCTGGCCAATCTGGAGCTGCTGCACGCGAAGACGGGCGCGGTCTGGGCGGCGGACGAGTTCGGCGCGCCGGGGCCTATCGCGGACGCCATCCGCTTTCACACCACCGGCCGGCCGGGGATGACCCCGCTGGAGCAGATCGTGTACCTGGCGGACGCCATCGAGGAGGGGCGCAAGCCCTATCCGGCGCTGGCGGCCATCCGGGAGGCGGCCTTTGAGGACCTGGACGCGGCGGTGGAACTGTGCGCCCGGCGGACGGTGGAGTATGTGTCGGCGCGGGGCCTGCCCCTGCACCCGGACACGGCGGCGACCCAGGCGTATTACAAAAAGAAGCTGGAGGAAAAAGGCGCCTCGCCTATCGTATGGACGGCGCCGGATGAATAAACGGGGGAGAGAAAAACTATGGAACCTTTTGAAGCGGCAAAGCTGGCGGTGAAGGCCCTGGCGGACAAGCAGGCCACGGACATCCGCCTTCTGAAGACCACCGACCTGACCGTGCTGGCGGACTATTTCTGCATCTGCACGGCCAACTCCACGCCCCATGTGCGTACCTTGTACGACGAGGTGGACAAGCGCCTGTCCGAGGCGGGGATGCCCCCGCTGCGCCGGGAGGGCAGCCGCAACAGCACCTGGCTGCTGCTGGACTTCGGGTGCCTGGTGGTACACATCTTCCAGCGGGAGGCTCGGGAATTTTACAGTCTGGAGCGGCTTTGGAACGACGCGCTGGACGTGGACATCAAGGAGATCACAGAGGGATAAGTCATGGCATACGATTTTGACCGCATCGAGAAAAAGTGGCAGGGCATCTGGGAGAAGGAGAAGCCCTACGCCGCCGTCACCGGCGATGACCGTCCCAAGTGGTACGGCCTGATCGAGTTCCCCTACCCCTCCGGCCAGGGGCTGCACGTGGGCCATCCCCGGCCCTATACCGCCATGGACATCGTGGCCCGCAAGCGCCGGATGCAGGGGTATAACGTGCTGTTCCCCATCGGCTACGACGCCTTCGGCCTGCCCACGGAGAACTACGCCATCAAAAACCATATGCACCCCCACGACGTGACCCGCCGCAATGTGGCGAACTTCACCAGCCAGCTGAAGATGCTGGGCTTCGGGTTCGACTGGGACCGGATGGTGGATACCACGGATCCTACATACTATAAGTGGACCCAGTGGATATTCCTCCAGCTGTGGAAGAAGGGCCTGGCCTACAAGGCCACCATGCCCGTGAACTGGTGCACCTCCTGCAAGTGCGTGCTGGC
>CANRIF010000127.1 GCA_947630645.1 uncultured Oscillospiraceae bacterium
GGCTGAGAAGGTCGGACTGGGCCACCATGTCCGCCTCCTCCCCCTCGCAGGGGAAGCTGCGGGCGGACTTGCCGGCGCCCAGCCAGTCGGCGAGCCTTGCCATCAGCTCGGCCTCCCTGGCGTATTTCTTATCGCCGGATTTTACGTACTTCTGGGCCTTCTCCAGCCGCCGCTGGACCATCTCCAGGTCGGCCAGGATCAGCTCCAGGTCCACGGTCTCTATATCCCCCGCCGGGTCGGTGGAGCACTCGTGGCGGACGATGTTGGCGTCGTCAAAGCAGCGCACCACGTGCACGATGGCGTCGGTGCTGCGGATGTTGCCCAAAAATTTGTTGCCCAGGCCCTCGCCCTTGGACGCGCCCTTCACCAGACCGGCGATGTCCACGAACTCGATGGCGGCGGGGGTGAACTTCTTCGGGTGGTACATCTGGGCCAGGAAGTCCAGCCGCTCGTCCGGCACGGCCACCACGCCCACGTTGGGGTCGATGGTGCAGAAGGGATAGTTGGCCGACTCCGCGCCGGCGTTGGTCAGGGCGTTGAAAAGGGTGCTCTTGCCCACGTTGGGCAGCCCCACGATGCCTAATTTCATATGTCCTCTCCAATCAGCAAGCCGGGACGTGCCCGGCTTGCGAAAATCTTATTTCCTTAGATCGTCCACCCAGTACGGGGGCTTCTCATCGGGACCCTTGTATTCGTCAGAGCCCTGAGGCTTGGGAGGCTGCTCCCCTTCCGGCGCGGGCGCGCTGTCGGCGGCGGGCGCAGCCGGCTTCCCCGGCTCGGCGGGGGCGCTCTGCTGCTTGGGCGGCAGCTCGCCGTGGTCGCAGAAGTAGTCGAAGTCCGCCCCGTCCATGGACTCGTGCACCAGCAGGTACTCCGCCACGGCGATCAGCTGCTCCCTGTGCTCGGTGAGGAGCTTCTCGCACATGGCCATGGCCTCGTCGAAGATGTGCTTGACCTCCTCGTCGATGATGCCGGCGGTCTCCTCGGAGTAGCTCTTGGTGGTACCGAAGTCCCGGCCGATGAACAGGCTGTGGCCGGAGTCGTCGAAGCTGATGGGGCCCAGCCGCTCGCTCATGCCGAACTGCATGACCATGGCGCGGGCGATCTTGGACGCCTGCTGGATGTCCCCGGATGCGCCGGTGGAGATGTCGTCCAGGAAGAGCTTCTCCGCCACCCGGCCGCCCAGGGCCATGACGATCTGCTCGAACATGTCGCTCTTGGCGTGGAAGGACTTGTCCTCGCTGGGCCGCATCAGGGTAAAGCCGCCGGCCTGGCCACGGGGAATGATGGTGATATAGTGCACCGGGTCCACGTGGGGCAGGTACTTGGCGGCGATGGCGTGGCCGGACTCGTGGTAGGCAGTCAGCCGCCGCTCCTTCTCGGTGATGACCCGGCTCTTCTTCTCCGGGCCCATGGCCACCTTCAAAATGGCCTCGTCGATGTCGTCGTTGACGATGAACCGGCGGTGCCGGCGCACGGCCAGCAGCGCGGCCTCGTTTAGAAGGTTCTCCAGGTCCGCGCCGGAGAAGCCGGCGGTGCCACGGGCGATGGAGTTGAGGTCCACGTCGTCCCCCAGGGGCTTATCCTTGGCGTGGACTTTCAGGATCTCCTCGCGGCCCTTCACGTCGGGCAGGCCGATATAGACCTGGCGGTCGAAGCGGCCGGGCCGGAGCAGGGCGTTATCCAGGATATCGGCCCGGTTGGTGGCCGCCATGACGATGACGCCCTCGTTGTTGGTAAAGCCGTCCATCTCCACCAGCAGCTGGTTGAGGGTCTGCTCGCGCTCATCGTGGCCGCCGCCCAGACCGGAGCCGCGCTGGCGGCCCACGGCGTCGATCTCGTCGATGAAGATGATGGCGGGAGCCACCTTTTTGGCCTGGTCGAACAGGTCGCGCACACGGCTGGCGCCCACGCCCACGTACAGCTCCACGAAGTCGGAGCCGGAGATGGACAAAAACTGCACGCCCGCCTCGCCGGCCACGGCCTTGGCCATCAGGGTCTTACCGGTGCCCGGAGGGCCCACAAGGAGCACGCCCTTGGGGATACGGGCGCCCATGGCGGTATAGGCGGCGGGATTTTTGAGGAACTCCACGATCTCCTGCAGCTCCTCCTTCTCCTCGTCGCAGCCGGCCACGTCGGCAAAGGTCTTCTTGGTCTGGCCGTCCTGGGCCACGCGGGTACGTGCCTTGGAGAACTTGGCCACGCCGCCGCCGGCGCCGCCGGTGGCACGGCTCATCATCACGTACCACAGCACGCCGAACACGCCCACCACGATCAGGTAGGGCAGGAAGCTGAGCCACCAGGGGGCCACGAAGCCCTCGTTGTCGTCGTACTCCTTCAGGATGCCGGCGTCCTTCTGCTGACGGATGAGGCCGCCCAGATCGCTGTAGAACTGGTCCACATCCCGCAGGTTGCGGGTGATCTCCCGCTGGCCCTCATAGGGCTGGCGCAGATACAGCTGCAGCTCGTTGCCGGAGATGACGAAGGACTCCACCTGCTTGGCCTCGAACAGGTCGATGATCTGGGAGTAGGTCAGATCCACCGTCCGGCCGCTGCCCGTCAGGGAGAACACCGTGGCCAGCAGGATGACCAGGATCAGCGCGTAAAACCCGATGTCACGCGCCCGCCGGTTGTTCCCGCCGCCGGGACCGCCCGGTCCGCCGGGTCCGGGGCCAGGTCCCTGGGTATTCTTGTTGTTGCCAGGCTTGTTTTCCATCTGCTTACCTCATGTATAGATTTCCGGCTTCAAAAGGCCGATATAGGGAAGATTGCGGTATTTTTCGTCGTAGTCCAGGCCGTAGCCCACCA
>CANRIF010000128.1 GCA_947630645.1 uncultured Oscillospiraceae bacterium
AAGATCATCGCCCGGGAGACGGTGAAGGCCCTGCGGAAGGACGTGCTGGCCAAGTGCTACGGCGGCGACATCACCCGGAAGAAAAAGCTGCTGGAAAAGCAGAAGGAGGGCAAGAAGAAGATGCGCTCCCTGGGCAGCGTCCAGCTACCGACGGAGGCATTCCTGGCCGTCCTCAAACTGGACGAATAAAACGGCGCGGTGCGTTATCGAACGCACCGCGTCTTGTTTATTTCCCCTCCGCCAGGGGGCCGTATGTTGCCGGGCGGCGGTATTTATCGCCCATGACCTCCCGGGCCCGGTAGGCCCGCAGCCGGTCCAGGTCCAGTTCCGCGACGTACACGCCCTCCGCCTCCGGCGCCTCGAACACGCACATATCCCGGCTCCATGGCTCGTCCGGCAGCCAGGCGACGCCGTCAAACAGCGTAGAGCGGCCGTTGCAATCCGGCTGGCCCGCCGGGTAGTTGCAGGTGGCGACGGCCATCATGTTCTCGTAGGCCCTGGTCCGCAGCGCCGCCAGGCGGTTCATCTCCATCGGGCAGGCGTTGGGCGCCAGGACGAGTTCCGCCCCCTGGAGCATGAGCAGCCGGGCGCTCTCCGGGAACTCCCGATCGAAGCAGATCATGCTCCCCGCCTTCACCGTCCCGCCGTCCACGTCCAGGTCCGTCACACAAAACCCCTCTCCGGGGGACAGCATCTTCTCCTGGTCGAAGGCGCAGACGTGTACCTTGGAATAGTGCAGCCGCTCCGCGCCGTGCCGGTCGAACAGGACCACGCTGTTGCGCGGCTTGGGCTCGTATCGCTCCAAAAACGTGACGGCCACCGCCATGTCCAGCTGCGCGGCCAGTTCCCCGAACCGCCGGACGAAGGACCCGTCCGCGGGCACCGCCAGCGCCCGGAGCGCCCCGGCGTCCTGGGGGATGGCGTACCCGTCGCTCCACATCTCCGGGAACAGCGCGATGTCCGCCCCCAGCCGCTTGGCCTCCCGGCAGGCCGCCGCGCCCTTTTCCCACTGCCGCTCCAGGCTGCCGGCCGGCAGCAGCTGCAAAAACGCGATCCGTATCTTCATGGCCTCTCCCTCACAGCAGCCGGACCACCCGCTCCAGACCGGCGCGGTCGTCCTGGGTGAAGCGGCCGGGAAGGGCGCTGTCCATGTCCAGCACGCCCCATATCTCCCCGTCCCGCCACAGGGGGACGACGATCTCCGAGCGGCTGGCGCAGTCGCAGGCGATGTGGCCGGGGAAGCAGGACACCTCCTCTACCACCTGGCTCTCGCGCCGGGCCCAGGCCGTGCCGCACACGCCCTTGCCGTATCCGATGCGGCTCACCGCCGGCTTGCCCTGGAAGGGCCCCACCGCCAGGGTGTCCCCGTCCACCAGGTAAAAGCCCACCCAGTTGGTGTCGCCGAAGGCCTGGGCCAGCACCGCCGAGGCGTTGGCCAGCCGGGCCGTCTGATTGCGCTCGCCGCCCATGTACAGTTCCAGCTGCCGGGCCAGCATCTCATAAAAGGCCGTCTTCTCGACGGGATATTCCACCTCGATATAGCTCATGGCGCACCTCCTATATAATCACATTGTATCATGTTGAAAGGTCGGGCGCAACATGGTAAGATAGGGGGAGAAATGTTATAAGGAGGCATCTTCCATGGCTGTTTCCTCTTATCCCTTCGGGCGCACGGCGGCGGGCGAGGCCGTCACCGCCTGGCGCATCACCAACGCCGCCGGCGCGTCCCTGACCGTGCTGGACTACGGCGCCACGGTGCAGGCCCTGGCCGTGCCTGACCGGACGGGCGGCTTCACCGACGTGGCGCTGGGCTACGACACCGTGGCGGAGTACGAGGCGGGCGACGGCTACCTGGGCGCCACCATCGGCCGGGTGGGCAACCGCATCGGCGGGGCGCGGTTCAGCCTGGGCGGCGTGACCTATGAGCTGGCGAAGAACAACGGCGCCAACCATCTGCACGGCGGCGTCCGGGGCTTCGATAAGTATATCTGGCGCGCCGAGCCGGCGGAGAACGCCGTCCGGTTCAGCCGCGTCTCTCCGGACGGGGAGGAGGGCTACCCCGGCGCGCTGTCCGTGACCGTCACCTTTGCCCTCACCGACGAGCCGGCCCTGGTCATCGCCTACGACGCGGTGTCGGACCGGGACACCCTGGTGAACCTGACGAACCACACCTATTTCAACCTCCACGGCGGCGGCAGCGCGCTGGGCCATGAGCTGCAAGTGTTCTCCGGGCGGTTCTGCGAGAACGACGGCGGCTGCCTGCCCACGGGCCGGCTGCTGGACGTGGCGGGGACGCCTTTCGACTTCCGCGCGCCCAAGCCCATCGGCCGGGACATCGGCGCGGACTGCGAACAGCTGCGCCGGGGCGGGGGCTACGACCACAACTTCGTCCTGGCCGGGACGGAGGCTGCGGTGCTGTACGGGCCGGACACCGGCGTGGAGATGACGGTGCGGACCGACCTGCCCGGGGTGCAGGTCTATACCGCCAACGGCCTGTCCGCCCGGCCCGGCAAGGGCGGCGCGGTCATGGGCCCGCGGGACGCGGTGTGCCTGGAGACACAGCTGTGGCCCAATGCTATGAGCTGCTGGGGCTTCCCATCCCCGGTGCTGCGGGCGGGCCAGGCCCTGCACAGCGAAACTGCCTACCGCTTCGCCGTGCGGTGAGGCGGCCGGGCATGAAAGACGAAAGAGGACCTGCTTGCAGGTCCTCTTTCGCTCATATTTCCCGGGAGAACGACTTCCACTTTTTC
>CANRIF010000129.1 GCA_947630645.1 uncultured Oscillospiraceae bacterium
GGTCGCCCACCAGCTGGCTGACCAGCTTCAGGTAGGTGGTCTCGGCGCAGCCGCCGCAGGCCGCGGAGAACTGGAAGTAGGGCTTGGCGAACTGGATGGACTTGACGGACTTGTCGCTGATGACGTCGTGCTTGAGGTACTTCTCGTTCATGGCGACCTTGTCGAAGTTCTCCTGCTCCGGCTTCATCTGCTCGAAGGGGGTCATCACCAGCGCGTCCTTGGCCGGGCACTGGGTCAGGCACACGCCGCAGCCCAGGCAGTCATAGGGGGACACCTGCATGCGGTACTGATAGGCGGGGGCGTCCTTGCCCAGGCCCTTGGCGGGCACGGTCTCGAAGGATGCGGGCACCTCGGCCTTCTCCTCCGCAGTCAGCAGCACCGGGCGGATGGCCGCGTGGGGGCAGCACATGGCGCAGCGGTTGCACTGGGCGCAGGCAGCGCCGTTCCACTTGGGCACCTTGGTGGCCACGCCGCGCTTGGAGTAAGCGGAAGTGCCGTTCTCCCAGGTGCCGTCCAGCACGCCGTACTTCTTGAACACGGACACGGGCAGCTTGTTGCCCTGCTCGCGGGTCATGGGGATGACGATGTCCCGCACGAAGGGGGTCACGTCCGGCTCGGCAGCGGGCTCGTCCTGGGCGTCAGCCCAGGCGGCGGGCACGTCCACCTTCACGGCGGCGCTGATGCCCACGTCCACGGCCTGGTTGTTCAGGTCCACGATCTTCTGGCCGGCCTTCTTGAAGTAGGAGTTATAGTTGTTCTTCTTCATGTCCTCCACGGCCATCTCGATGGGGATGACCTTTGTCAGGGCGAAGAAGGCGGCCTGCAGGATGCTGTTGGTGCGGTTGCCCAGGCCGATGCCGGCGGCCAGCTTGGCCGCGTCGATGATGTAGAACTGGGCGTGCTTATTCGCCAGGTCCCGCTTCATCTTGGCGGGCAGACGGGTCTCCAGTTCCTCCGCGGACCAGGGGCAGTTCAGGAGGAATATGCCGCCCTCCTTCAGGTCCTCGGTGGTGTCGTACTTGGTCACATAGGTGGGCGCGTGCACCGCCACGAAGTCGGCCGCGGACACCAGGTAGGTGGAGCGGATGGGCTCGTCGCCGAAGCGCAGGTGGCTCTGGGTCAGGCCGCCGGACTTCATGGAGTCATAGGAGAAGTACGCCTGGGCGTACTTGCCGGCGATCAGGCCGATGGTGGTGATGGCGTTCTTGTTGGCGCCCACGGTACCGTCGCCGCCGAAGCCCCACAGCTTGCAGCTGATCTGGCCCTTGGGGGACAGGTCGATGTCCTCATAGTCCAGGGAGGTGTGGGTCACGTCGTCCACGATGCCGATGGTGAAGCTGTTCTTGGGCTCGGCCTTTTTCAGGTTATCGTACACCGCCACGAACTGGCCGGGGGTAACGTCCTTGGAGCTGAGGCCGTAGCGGCCGCCCACCACGCGAATATCGCCGCGGCCGGCCTGGTTGAGGGCCGTCACCACGTCCAGGTACAGCGGCTCGCCCACGGAGCCGGTCTCCTTGGACCGGTCCAGCACGGCGATGCGCTTGACCGTAGCGGGGATGGCGGCGGAGAAGTGGGCCACGGAGAACGGGCGGTACAGGTGCACCTGCACCATGCCCACCTTCCGGCCGTGGGCGTTGAGGTAGTCCACGGTCTCCTTCACGGTCTCGGAGCCGGAGCACATGATGACGATGCACTCCTCCGCGTCGGGAGCGCCGTAGTAGTTGAACAGCTTATACTCCCGGCCGGTGAGCTTGCCGATCTCGTCCATGTAGTGCTGCACGGTCTCGGGCACGGCGGCGGCCTTCTCGTTGGCGCCCTCCTTGCACTGGAAGTACACGTCGGGGTTGACGTTGTTGCCCCGGTTGGTGGGGTGTTCAGGGTTCAGGGCCTTGGCACGGAAGGCCTTGAGGGCGTCGTAGTCCACCAGGCCCCGCAGGTCCTCGTAGTCCAGCGCCTCGATGCGCTGCATCTCGTGAGAGGTGCGGAAGCCGTCGAAGCAGTGCATGAAGGCGTACTTGGCGTGGATGGCGCTCAGATGGGCCACCGCCGCCAGGTCCATGCACTCCTGGGGAGAGGAGCTCATCAGCATGGCGTAGCCGGTGGTGCGGCAGGTCATAAAGTCGGTGTGGTCGCCGAAGATGGAGTGGTGGTTGCTGGTGACCACGCGGGATGCGATGTGCATGACGCTGGGCAAAAACTGCCCGCCCATGGCGTACATCGCCGGGATCATCAGCATCAGGCCCTGGCTGGAGGTGAAGGTAGTGGTCAGCGCGCCGGCCTGCAGAGAGCCGTGGCAGGTGCCGGCGGCGCCGGCCTCGGACTGCATCTGGATCACGTCCACCGTGGAGCCGAACAGGTTCTTCCTGCCCTTGGCGGACCACTCGTCCACCTTTTCCGCCATGGGAGACGAGGGTGTGATGGGATAGATGGCAGCGACTTCCGTAAAGGCATATGCCGAGTATGCGGCGGCGCCGTTGCCGTCCATTACTTCATATCTTTTCTTCATATGGAAGACTCCCTTTCTGCTTATTTCTCACACATAGTTGCACACGCGGGCGATGGCCATCTCGGTGAAGCCCAGGGCTTCGGCCTTGGTCTGCTTGCCGCAGGCCACCTCCTGGATCATCCTGTACAGCTCGTCGCCCAGCTGCTCCACGGTCTTGGTGCCGTAGATGATGGGGGAAGCGTCCACGTCGATGTTGTCCTCCATCTTGGC
>CANRIF010000130.1 GCA_947630645.1 uncultured Oscillospiraceae bacterium
ATTCCCACTCCACGGTGGCGGGGGGTTTGGAGGTGATGTCGTAGACCACGCGGTTGATGCCGGGGACGGAGTTGACGATGCGGGTTGAGACGGCGTCCAGGACCTCGTAGGGGATGCGGGTCCAGTCGGCGGTCATGAAGTCGTCGGTGGTGACGCTGCGGAGGGCCAGGGTGTAGTCGTAGGTCCGGCCGTCGCCCATGACGCCCACGGAGCGCATATTGGTCAGCACGGCGAAGTATTGGCTCATGGCACCCTCCAGGTGGGCCTTGGCCACCTCGTCCCGGAAGATGAAGTCCGCCTCCCGCAGGGTGTCCAGCTTGTCCTTCGTGACCTCGCCGATGACGCGGATGGCCAGGCCCGGCCCGGGGAAGGGCTGGCGGGTCACCAGGTACTCCGGCAGGCCCAGTTCCCGGCCCAGCTGCCGCACCTCGTCCTTGAAAAGCAGCCGCAGCGGCTCGATGATCTCCTTGAAATCCACCGTGTCCGGCAGGCCGCCCACGTTGTGATGGCTCTTGATGACGGCGGCGCTGCCGGTGCCGGACTCCACCACGTCGGGGTAGATGGTCCCCTGGACCAGGTAGTCCACTTTGCCGATCTTCTTGGCCTCGGCCTCGAACACGCGGATAAACTGCTCGCCGATGATCTTGCGCTTGCGCTCCGGCTCGGACACGCCGGCCAGCTTTTCAAGAAACTGCGCCTCGGCGTTGACCCGGACGAAGTGGATGGGCCAGGGGTCGAAGGCAGCCTGGACCTCGTCGCCCTCGTCCTTACGCATCAGGCCGTGGTCCACGAACACGCATGTCAGCTGGCTGCCAACCGCCTCGGCCATCAGCGCCGCCGCCACCGAGGAGTCCACGCCCCCCGACAGCGCCAGCAGCACCTTGCCGCCGCCCACCTTTTCCCGTATCTGGGCGATAGCGGCGTGCTTATAATCGCCCATGGTCCAGCTGCCGCTGGCCCCGCAGACCTCATACAGGAAGTTGCGGAGCATGGCCTGGCCGTACTCGGTGTGGTTCACCTCCGGATGGAACTGCACGCCGTAAAAGCCCCGGCTCTCGTCGCATATGGCCACGTTGGGGCAGTTGGCGCTGTGGGCCACCAGGGCGAAGCCGTCGGGGACACGGGCCATATAGTCGCCGTGGCTCATCCAGGTGACGCTCTCGGTGGGCAGGCCCTGGAAGAGTTTGCAGGAGGCGTCGAACCAGGTATGGGTCTTGCCGTACTCCCGGGCCGCGTCGTCCTGGGCGGGGGTCACCTGGCCGCCCAGATGGTGGGCCATGAGCTGGCAGCCGTAGCAGATGCCCAGGATGGGCACACCCAGCCGGAAGATAGCGGGGTCCACCTGGGGTGCCTTTTCGTCGTAGACGCTGTTGGGCCCGCCGGTGAAGATGATGCCGATGGGGTCGAAGGCGCGTATCTCGTCCAGGGTGATGGTGTAGGGCTTCAGTTCGCAGTACACCTGTGCCTCCCGGACCCGCCGGGCGATGAGCTGGTTATACTGTCCGCCGAAGTCGATGATCAGGACGGCTTCTTGTTTCATGGCTGTACCTCGCAAGTCATATCTCGTATGTGCGGATGATCTTCTCGGCGATGGCCCGGCGGGTGACGCACCGGTCCATGGCGTTTTTCTCGATAAAGCGGTGGGCCTGCTTTTCGGTCATCTTGAACCGCTGCACCAGCAGGAGTTTGGCCCGGTTCACCAGGCGCATCTCCTCCATCCTGCGCTCCAGGTCCTCGGCCCGGTCGGCCAGCGCGTGCATCCGCTGGGACACGGTGGCCATCATGCCCAGGCTCTGCTTCAAGAGGGAGGGGTCCACGGGGCTGCACAGGGCCATGAAGCCCCGCTCCTCCGCGAAGCGGGACACGGCCTCGAACCGTTCCGCCGGCGCCAGCAGCAGCACCCCGGTGACGCCGTTGGCCGCCGCCAGGGACGCGATGCCATCGCCCTCGCCGTCGGCCAAGCCGCCGCCGTCGATCACCACCACGTCGTACACCGTCTCTCCCAGCACATATGCCGCCTCCCGGGGGGCGCACACGTTCAGCTCCGGGGCGAACCGGTCCGCGGGGAGAAAGGCGGCGAAATGGGCGGCGGTGTCCCGGGAGCCGGTGATGAGCAGCAGCGAGGCATAAGGGCGCGGCTGCACCATTTCGATCCCCCTCTCATAGCATGGATGGCGCGGATAGAACATATTAATGTATGCCGATTTTACCCGCAATCGCCCCGTTTGTCAATTTCTTGGGAAAGAATGGGGCATATGCCGATACCGCCGGCGCGCTGGGGTCCGCTTTTTGTGGGAAATGCCGAGCCTCCGGCCCTTGACATCGGGGGCGGGAAAAGAGTAAAATCATATCGTTGAAACGGCAATGGCGTCGCGGATATGTATCTGTGCGCCGCGCCGTTTTTTGTTATGTCCGCACAAAAAAGTTTGGATCATAGAAGGAGAGGACAGCTTATGAGCAACGTACCGGAGATCTTTGGCAGCATGGTGTTTTCCAGGGCGGTCATGCAGGCCCGCCTGCCCCATGCTACCTACAAGCAGGTGGTCCAGGCCATCGACAACGACGAGCGCCTGACCCCGGAGATCGCCACCGTGGTGGCGACCGCCATGAAGAACTGGGC
>CANRIF010000131.1 GCA_947630645.1 uncultured Oscillospiraceae bacterium
GGGATGCGCCGCTCCGCGTCGTTGACGAACACGATCAGCACGATGATGGCCAGGGCGCCCAGGAACGTCAGGGCGGCGGCCCACCAGGCCACCGTACCGCCGGCCACGCTGGTGACCGTGTTGATGATGCTGGTGGGGAACCGGCTGACGATGCTGGCGAACAGGATCATGGAGATGCCGTTGCCGATGCCGAACTCGGTGATCTGCTCGCCCAGCCACATGATCAGGGCGGAGCCGGCGCAGAACGTGGCGATGATGACGATGGCGGACCACACGCTGGTGCCCGCGTCGGTCAGGACGCCGTTGTTCTTGATGAGCATATAGTAGGCGAAGCCCTGGATAAGGGCGATGCCCACGGTGGAGTAACGGGTGATGGAGGCGATCTTCTTCCGGCCCTCCTCGCCGCCTTCCTTGCTCAGCCGCTCCAGGGCCGGGATGGCCACGCACAGCAGCTGGATGATGATGGAGGCGTTGATGTAGGGCTGGATGCTCAAGGCGAAGATGGTCGCCTGGGCGAACGCGCCGCCGGACATGACGTTATACAGGCCAAGCACGGTACCCTCGTACTGCTGGAACACCGTTCCCAGCGCCTGCACGTCCACGAAAGGCACAGGCACGCTGTTGCCCAGCCGGTACAGCAGGATGATGAACAGGGTGAAGAGGATCTTTTTGCGGATCTCCGCGATCCTCCAGGCGTTGGCGAATGTCTTGAACACTTACACCACCTCAGCCTTTCCGCCTGCGGCCTCTATCTTTTCTTTGGCAGACGCGGAGAAGGCCTTGGCACGAACGGTGAGTTTTTTGGTGATGTCGCCGCTGCCAAGGATCTTCACGCCGTACTGGCACTTGGACAGCACGCCCGCGTCCAGCAGGACCTGGGCGTCGATCTCGGCGCCGTCGGCGAAGCGGTCGTTGAGAACGCTCACGTTGACGGACTCCAGAGGCTTGGCAAAGATGTTGTTGAAGCCGCGCTTGGGGATGCGGCGGGCCAGAGGCATCTGGCCGCCCTCGAACCCGACGCGCACGCCGCCGCCGCTGCGGGCCTTCTGGCCCTTGTGGCCGCGGCCGGCGGTCTTGCCGTTGCCGGTGGAATGGCCGCGGCCCTTCCGCCAGGCGTCCTTCCGGCTGCCGGGAGCGGGGGAAAGTTCATGGATCTGCATTTTCTACCCCTCCTTATTCTTCCGTGACCTTGACAAGATAGCCGATCTGGGCGATCTTGCCGCGGGTCTGGGGGTTGTCGGGCTGCACGGTGGACTGGCCGATCTTGTGCAGGCCCAGGGACGCGGCGGTCGCGATGTGCTTCTCGTGACGGCCGTTGAGGCTCTTGACGAGTTCGATCCTCAGTTTCTTTTCCATGGTGCGCCTCCTTAACCCACGATCTCTTCGGGGGCCTTGCCGCGGACGGCGGCCACCTGGCGGGCGTCGCGCAAACTGGTCAGCCCCTTCATGGTGGCAGCCACCACGTTGCCGGGGTTGTTGCTACGCAGGCACTTGGCGCGGATGTCGCTGATGCCGGCGGCCTCCATCACCGCACGCACGGCGGAGCCGGCGATGATGCCGGTACCGGGGGCGGCGGGCTTGAGGATGACGCGGCCGGCGCCGAACTCACCGATGACCTCGTGGGGGATGGTGGTCCCGCTGAGGGTGATGTGGGTGAGGTTCTTCTTGGCGTCCTCCAGGCCCTTGCGGATGGCCTCGGAGACCTCGTTGGCCTTGCCGGTGCCGAAGCCGACCTTGCCCTTGCCGTCGCCGACGACGCACAGCGCCGCGAAGCGCATGATGCGGCCGCCCTTGACGGTCTTGGCGACACGGTTGAGGGAAACTACTTTTTCCACGAATTCGGGAGCTTCCTGCTCCTCTCTGCGGCGGGGCCGCCGATCGTTCTGATATGCCATTTCGTTTCCTCCTCCCTTAGAATTTCAGGCCGCCCTCGCGGGCGCCCTCGGCCAGGGCCTTCACCCTGCCGTGGTACACATAGCCGCCGCGGTCGAAGACCACGTTCTCGATGCCGGCCTTGACGGCGCGCTCGGCCACCATCTGGCCCACCTTCTTGGCGGCCTCCTGGTTGGAGCCGACGCCCTCGAAGCCCTTCTCGTTGCTGGCAGCGGCCGCCAGGGTCTTGCCAGCCACGTCGTCGATGACCTGGGCGTAGATGTGTTTCTCGCTGCGGAACACGCACAGGCGCGGGCGCTCGGGCGTGCCGCTGATCTTGAAGCGCAGACGGTAGTGGCGTCTGGCGCGCTTAGCTTTCGTATCGGGTCTTGAAACCATTTAGGCACACCTCCTCACTTCGCGCCGGTCTTGCCTTCCTTGCGGATGATGACCTCGTCGGCGTACTTGATGCCCTTGCCCTTATAAGGCTCCGGCGGACGCTTGCCGCGGACATCGGCCGCAAACTGGCCGACCTTCTGTTTGTCGATACCCTTGACGATGACCTGGTTGGGATTGGGGACCTCCGTGGTGATGTCGTCCGTATCGGGGACGGTCACCTGGTGGCTGTAACCCAGGTTCATGACCAGGTTCTTGCCTTCCTTCGCGGCGCGGTAGCCCACGCCGTTGATCTCCAAAGTCTTGGAAAAGCCCTCGGTGACGCCCACCACC
>CANRIF010000132.1 GCA_947630645.1 uncultured Oscillospiraceae bacterium
CGACCTCCGCGTCCGTGTCCGTGGGGAAGCGGTTCACCGCCACCACGCAGGGCAGGCCGTAGACGTTCTTGATGTTGGAGACGTGCCGCAGCAGGTTCGGCATCCCCTTCTCCAGGGCCGCCAGGTCCTCGTGGCCCAACTCGGTCTTGGCCAGGCCCCCGTGCATCTTCAGCGCCCGGATGGTGGCCACCACCACCACGGCGGACGGGGTCAGCCCGGCGTAGCGGCACTTGATGTCCAAAAACTTCTCCGCCCCCAGGTCCGCGCCGAAGCCGGCCTCGGTGACGGCGTAATCCCCCAGGCGCATGGCCATGCGGGTGGCCAGCACACTGTTGCAGCCGTGGGCGATGTTGGCGAAAGGCCCGCCGTGGACGAAAGCCGGGGTCCCCTCCAGGGTCTGGACCAGGTTGGGCTTGAGCGCGTCCTTCAAGAGGGCGGCCATGGCCCCCACCGCCTTCAGGTCCTTCGCCGTCACCGGCGCGCCGTCGTAGGTGTAGGCCACCACGATGCGGCCAAGCCGCTCCTTCAGGTCGTGGATGGAGCTTGCCAGGCAGAACACCGCCATGATCTCCGTGGCCACGGTGATGTCGTAGCCGTCCTCCCGGGGCACGCCGTTGACACGCCCGCCGATGCCGTCGATGACGTGGCGCAGCTGCCTATCGTTCATGTCCACGCAGCGTTTCCAGGTGACGGTCTTGGGGTCGATGTTGAGGCTGTTGCCCTGATAGATGTGGTTATCCAGCATGGCGGCCAAGAGGTTGTTGGCCGCGCCGATGGCGTGGAAGTCACCGGTGAAGTGCAGGTTGATGTCCTCCATGGGCACCACCTGGGCGTACCCGCCGCCGGCGGCCCCGCCCTTGACGCCGAACACGGGGCCAAGGGACGGCTCCCGCAGGGCCAGGACGGCGTTTTTGCCGATGCGGCGCAGGCCGTCGGCCAGGCCGATGCTGGTGGTGGTCTTGCCCTCCCCCGCGGGGGTGGGGGTGATGGCGGTCACCAGAATGAGTTTCCCGTCCGGCCGGGGGGACTCGTCCAGCAGGGCGTAGTCCACCTTGGCCTTATACTTGCCGTAGGGCTCCAGATACTTCTCGTCCACACCCGCCCTCTCTGCGATAGCGGCGATGGGCTCCATCACGTTGGCCTGGGCGATCTCGATGTCGGTCATTGCAGTCTCTCCTTTCAGCTCTCCCGGAAGTAGCGCACGGCGGAGCGGAAAAGCCCCATGTCGTACCTGCCGGGGACGTTTTTATATAATTCCGGGCCGATGCGCTCGGCGTGGCCCATCTTGCCGAATACCCGCCCGTCCGGGCTGGTGATGCCCTCGATGGCGAAGCAGGAGCCGTTGGGGTTGAAGTCCGTGTCCATGGACGGCACGCCGTCCAGATCCACATACTGGGTGGCGATCTGTCCGCTTGATGCCAGCGCCCGCACCGTGTCCTCCGAGGCCAGGAACCGGCCCTCGCCGTGGGAGATGGGCACGGAGTAGACTTCTCCCGGCTCCGCTGCCGCCAGCCAGGGGCTCACATTGGACGCCACGCGCACCCGCACGATCTTGGACTGGTGCCGGCCGATGGTGTTGTAACTCAAGGTGGGGCAGCTCTCGTCGGTGTCCACGATCTTCCCGAAGGGCACCAGGCCCAGCTTAATGAGGGCCTGGAAGCCGTTGCAGATGCCCAGCATCAGCCCGTCCCGCCGCTCCAGCAGCTTTTCCACCTCTGCGCGCACAGCGCCGCTCCGGAAGAAGGCGGCGATGAACTTGGCGCTGCCCTCCGGCTCGTCGCCGCCGGAGAACCCGCCGGGCAGCACGATCATCTGGGCGCGGGCAATGGCCTTGGCGGCCCGCTCCACGCTCTCGGCCGCGTCCGCGGCGGTCAGGTTCCGCACCACCAATATCTCCGCCTCGCCCCCGGCCTCGGTGACGGCCCGGGCGGTGTCGTACTCGCAGTTGGTGCCGGGGAACACGGGGATGAAGGCCCGGGGCCGGGCGCATTTCACCGCCGGGGCCTTCCGCTCCGACACGGGATAGGTGAACGCCTCCACGGACCCAGTCTCCCCGGTCCGGGTGGGGTACACGTCCGCCAGTACGGCCTCATTGAGGGCCAGCAGTTCGCCGACGGCGCCGCTGTCCGTACCCAGGTCCACGGCCGGTTGGACCGTGGTGACGCCGATGCGCCGGGCACAGGGGTTCGTGATATCGCCCGCCAGCTCCGCCACGATGGCGCCGGCCATGGGCCGGTGCCACGCCTCGGCCGCCAGTTCCCCGTCGGCCTTGAAGCCGATGCTCTCGCCGAAAGACATCTTCATCACCGCCTCGGCGGCGCTCTCCTCCACGGCCCAGGCGGCCTTCACCCCGCCCTGCCGGGCCAGGTCGTGAAATGCCTCCCAGGCGGCCTTCGTCCCCTCCGGACCGTCACCGGAGAACAGATACACCGGGTCCCCCGCCGCTTTGAACTCCGGCGAGAGGACCTCCCCCGCCCGGATGGGGGCGATGGCGAAGGAGATCAGCGTGGGCGGCACGTCCTTATCCATGAAGGAGCCGGACATGGAGTCCTTGCCGCCGATGGCGGCGCAGCC
>CANRIF010000133.1 GCA_947630645.1 uncultured Oscillospiraceae bacterium
TATATGGCAAGGACATATAGTTCGGATCTTTCGGATATCATCGAAGAGATATATGATCTTCAGGATCAGTATGATCAGGTCATCAGCTTCGATGGGGCGGACACAGCGGCGTGACAGCCGCGAACGCGAAATGACAGGAAGGAGCCTGCCGCGATGTTGCGGCAGGCTCCTTATGTATGTGCCTGCCCAAGGCAAGGGAAGCGCACAGTGACGGTGGTACCCTGGCCGGGGGTGCTGGTCAGGGCGATCTGCGCGCCGTGGACGAGGGCGGCGTGCTTGACGATGGACAGGCCCAGGCCGGTGCCGGGAATGGATTTGCAGCGGCTGCTGTCGCCGCGGTAAAACCGCTCAAAGACGTGTTCCTGTTGCTCCGGGGGGATGCCAACGCCGTCATCGCTGACCGTGAGGACCGCCGCGCCGTCCTCCGGCTTTACAGACACGGTCACGGAGCCGCCCCTGTGGTTATACTTGATCCCGTTTTCGCACAGGTCGAACACGATGCTGTGCAGCAGGGAGGGGATGCCCTCCACATACAGCGGTTCCCCGGAGAAGGACACCGAGACGCCCGCCTTTTCCGCCTCGTCCGCCAGGCTCTCCGCGGCCTGCCTCGCCGCCGCTGCCAGGTCTGTCCGCTCGAACTGCATATCCCGGGCGCCCTCGTCCAGGTGGGACAGGCGGATGACATCCTCCACCAGCTTCACCATCAACTGGGCCTCGTCCCGTATCCGGCCGGCAAAGGGGCGCACATCCTCTGGCTGGACCATGCCGTTTTCGATCAGTTCCGCGTAGCCGGAGATGACATGCAGCGGCGTTTTCAGTTCATGGGACACGTTGGCGGTGAACTGGCGGCGCATGGCCTCCGCCTCCGCCCTCTCGGCCATGTCCAGTTCCAGCTGGGCATTTTGCGCGTGCAGCTGCCGCTGCTGCGCGTCCAGCCGGTGCAGGAGCGGCGTAAGCTCCGGGTATGCCTCGGACTCCAGCGGTGCGTCCAGGTCGATCTGATCCAGAGGCTGGACGATGCGGCGGCTGAGCCGCCGGGCCAGAAAGACGGACAGCGCCAGCGCGAGCAGCAGTACCGCCGCCAGCCCCTGGCCCGCCCCCAGCAGCATGGCAAAGATGGAACTCTGGGCGATGGCCAGGCGCAGCACCGTGCCGTCCGGCAGACGCTGGGCGGCGTAGAGCATCCGCTCCGTCAGCGTGGCGGACAGGCGGCGGCTCTCGCCGTGACCGTCGGCCAGCGCCTGGCGTATCTCCGGCCGGTCCAGGTGGCCCTCCATGGAACTGGCGTCCGCGCCGCTGTCGTACAGTACGCCGCCTTCGGCATCGACCCAGGTGACGCGGTAATCCCGGGCGTCCAGCTCATCAAAATAATCGGCCCCGCACCGCGCTACACCTTGGGCGGCCAGCTGGGTCTGCATCCCCAGCTGGGTCTGCTGGACGCGGGAGAAATAGCCATACAGCACCGCCATGATAAACACCAGCGAGGCCAGGAACACGGCCAGCGCCACGCAGCACAGGCCGCGGAATATCCGTTTCGTCATGACCTGCCCTCCAGACGGTAGCCCACGCCCCGGACCGTCTCGATGCAGTCCGCGGCGGGACCCAGCTTGGCCCGCAGGGAGCGTATATGCACATCCACCGTCCGGGTCTCGCCGGCGTACTCCGTGTCCCATACCTGCCGGAGCAGGGCATCCCGGTCAAAGGCCCGGCCGGGATTGGCCATGAGCAGATGGAGCAGTTCATATTCCTTGAAGGTGAGCATCACCCGCTGGCCGTCCACGCAGACGGTATGCTCGGCAGGGTCCAGCGTCAGCGCGCCGACGCAAAGTACTTCCGGTACCTCCTGGGGCGCGGCACGGCGCAGCACCGCCTTGATGCGGGAGATCATCTCCATCATACCGAAGGGCTTGACAAGATAGTCATCCGCACCCTGGTCCAGCCCCACCACCTTGTCGAACTCCGCGCCCTTGGCGGTGGTGATGATGACGGGAAGGGAAGCGGTGGCGGGTCTGGCCCGCAGCTTTCGCAGCACATGGATGCCGTCCTCGCCGGGGAGCATGATGTCCAGAAGCACCAGCTGGGGCATTTGGTCATCCAGAGCGGCCCAGAACGCGCCGCTCTCGGTAAAGCCGCGGGCTTGAAAACCCGCGGCGTTCAGAGTGTAGAGAATGAGATTGCGGATGGCGTCATCATCCTCCAGACAGTAGATATCGTGCATTTTGCCGCCTTTCCTTTATATAGACCTGTCAGCCCTATCATACAGCTTTCATGGCCTGTCCGCCAGCGGGCTTTTGTAATATCTATGTAAAAAAACGGGGACAGCGGAGGAAGAGCCTCCGTTGTCCCCGCTGTGGGGTCTCGGTTTCGGTTCAGAACAGGCCGCAGACCAGTTCCGTGTAGGCGGCGGGGTCGTCCAGGGGCAGGCCCGCGATCAGCTGGGCCTGGGCCAGCAGCACCATGGCCAGGCGGGCCGCCTTGGGCTTGTCCTCCTGGTATGCCTTCTCCAGGGCCGCGAAGGCCGGGTGGCTGCCGTTCAACTCCAGGACGCGCTTTGCCTTGATACGCTCCGCCTCCGGCACGCCGGGCAGGCTCTGGAAGTACTTTTCCATCTCCAGGGTCACCTCGCCGTCGGTGGTGAGGAACACCGGCTGGCTCTTCAGCTTGTGGGAAAGGCGCACCGCCTCCACCGCGCCGCCCAGGCTCTCCTTGACAAAGTCCAGCAGCTCCTTGGCGGCCTCGGCCTTGGCCTCGGCGTCCTTCTTCTCCTCGTCGCTCTCCAGGCCCAGATC
>CANRIF010000134.1 GCA_947630645.1 uncultured Oscillospiraceae bacterium
CGCAATTATAACAGATGTTCCCCGGAAAGGCAATGTTTCACATGAAACATTTTCGACATGGTTCAAACCAACGTTTCACGTGAAACAGCCTCGCAGCGTTTGCATCCGCATAGTGAGATTCTTTGTCGACTGTGCAAATGAATGATATCACGGCAGTTGTTGCGGTTGATTGCTTCTTCAAAAGTTTTGTGAACATTCACAGCATTCACTTGCCAAGGATGATGGGTATGTGATATACTCATTATGAATAATTATGGGGAGGTGTAACAATGGAACTAAATGCTGACATGATGAAAACTCTTATTAAAGCAATAGGTTTTTCTCCACAGAATGGAAAAACCGGCATTTATCACAAGGTATATCCTTCTCATGATGGGTATACAATCTTTGTTGATTTCAATCAAAAAACATTCACATATGATGCAGATACAAATCCTAAAAATTCTAATATTACAGTTTGGGAGAAGACAACAAGCAATTTTTCTAAAGCAGAAAATCTTGTTGTCTTGGAATGCGTTGACCGTTTGCTCGAAAAAGGATATGCTCCATCCAATATAGAATTGGAAAAAGTTTATCCCTCCGGGCGGGGACACTCTGGACGACTTGATATATTAGTCAAAGCACCCGACGGCACTCCTTTCCTCATGATTGAGTGTAAAACCTGGGGTGCTGAATACGAAAAAGAAAAAACAAAAATGGCCAAAAATGGCGGCCAGCTGTTTACGTATTATTGCAGTGCCAGAGCTACACGCTATTTATGCCTTTATGCCTCCAGGGTCGAAACAGCGATTGAATACCGCAACAGTATCGTTGATGTTGAGGATACGTGGGCTGGGCTATCTGAGGTAAAAGATATATACAGCCACTGGAACAAAAATTTTAAGGACAATGGCATTTTTGACAGTTACGCTGCCCCTTATGATATCAGACACAGGGCGCTCACTTATGGCGAACTGGAAACTTTAAAAGAAGAAGACAGCGGCAGAATCTACAACCAAATTATGGAGATTTTGCGCCATAACGCTATTTCTGACAAACCGAATGCATTTAACAAACTACTTAATCTGTTTGTTTGCAAAATAGTCGACGAGGACAAAAATCCAGAAGATGAACTGGATTTCCAGTGGCGGGAAAGTGATACAGATGAAACCTTTCAACTGCGGCTGAATGATCTTTACAAAGAGGGTATGTTGCGTTTCCTTGAAATTCGGGTGATCGACTACTCTCAGGATGATGTTGTGCAAAAGCTGGCCAGCCTCGATCCATCTACTAAACAGTGGATCATGGAAATGTATACTAATACACGCCTGAAAAAAAGTCCGAATTTTGCATTTGTTGAGGTACAGGATGAGAGGACATTTGCACTTAACGCAAAAGTTGTGCGCGAGATTGTCGAGTTGCTCCAAATCTATAAATTCAGGTATGCTCAGAGGCATGAGTTCCTTGGCCACTTATTTGAATTGCTGCTCAATACCAGCATGAAGCAGGAAGCCGGCCAATATTTTACTCCGGTCCCTATCGTGCGGTTTATTTTGTCCGCCCTCCCTCTCCAGAACCTTGTTCAGAAAAGAGTTAATGAACATATCTACGAGGCCTTACCTGCTGTCATTGACTATGCCTGTGGCAGCGGGCACTTCCTTACCGAATATATGTCTCAGATGCAGAATATTATTGACTCTGGCAAAATTGATTTGAGTCACGCCTCTCCTGCTGTTAAAAGTCAGTTTCAGGTTTGGCAAGGCATCATCAAGTTTCAGTGGGCAAGAGATACTGTTTATGGGATTGATTTGGACAATCGTCTTGTCAAAACAACGAAAGTCAGCGCTTTCTTTAATGGTGATGGAGAAGCTAATATTATCTGGGCCAATGGTTTGGACCATTTCAAAAACAGCGAAACATACAGGGATAAGTTGAAGGAGGCTTGTGGACAGGATAACCGTCAATTTGATATTTTGATTTCCAACCCACCCTATTCGGTCGACTCGTTTAAGAGTACCATTAAGTTTGGTGAAGAGTCTTTTACCCTCTATCGTTATCTCACAGATAACAGTTCCGAAATTGAGTGTCTCTTTGTAGAGCGCATGAAACAGTTGTTGAAAGTTGGCGGGTGGGCGGCGGTTATCTTACCCAGTTCGATTTTGACCAACAGAGGTATCCATGCGCGGGCAAGAGAGATCCTGTTGAAATATTTTAACGTTAAAGCCGTCGTTGAACTTGGTTCCGGTACATTCATGAAAACAGGAACGAATACGGTCATCTTGTTCCTGGAGCGCCGCAAGGACGAAGATCATGAGATTATCATTCAGCAAATCGATACATTCTTTGCCACGAAAAACGATGTTTCTGTGGCTGGTTTGGACAATGCTTTTTCAACATTTGTTTCGAGTGTGTATGATGGGCTGTCGCTGCCTGATTACCTCAGCATTTTTTCTAGTGCCCCTACTGAGGCCGTAAAAGCCCATGAGCTTTACCTTGATTATAAAGATACATACGACGAGGAGCTTGTAGACAGTGCGATCAAAACGGAGAAAGATAAAATGCTTTACTTTTTCCTGACTTGTGATCAAGAGATTGTTCTGGTCAAGGCTGGTAAGAGAAAGGCCGAAAAGAAATTTTTAGGCTACGAATTCAGTGAACGCCGTGGGCATGAGGGGCCACATAAGCTCGCTGGCGGCACGATGCTCTATGATGAAAATGATTTGTTAAGTCCCCAAAAAGTCAGCAGTTACATTTATCATGCCTTTTTAAATGACGAGAAGCCCCAAGTCGTTCCATCTTTGTCAGAGTATGTGTCTTATGGGAAACTGTGTTCTTTTATCGAATATGGGACGTCTAAGTTTGATAAGAAAGTAAATTTAGGAAAACTAATAAAGATCAGTTCCTCCTACCCTATGGTTTCCTTGAACGCGTTGGTCAGTATAATCAACGGCGTGACTTTTGATGAAGAGGATCAAGTAACGGAAGAAACTAGCAATGCTGTTTTGACGGCTGACAATATTACGAGCGAATGTACATTGCAGATCGTCAAAAAAGTTTACTTGAGAGAGGACTTTCCCACAAATAACGAAAAGCGTTTGCTCAAAGATGACATTTTTATTTGTCTTTCTAGTGGCAGCAAGGAGCATGTCGGAAAATGTGCAATGATCAAGCAGAACATTCCTTTCTATGCCGGCGGATTTATGGGAATACTTCGGAAGAATTCAGATGATGTTCTGATGAAATATCTATGGACAGTGCTTGCCTCCGATCAATATAGAGCGGTGTTGCCCCAAGAGAGTACAGGAATGAACATCAACAATTTGGGGGGTACTCTTGGGAATATCAAAATTCCTCTCCCGCCCCTGGATATACAGCAAAAAATCGTAGCAGAAATCGAGCAATATGAAAAGAAAGAACAGCGCCTTCAAGCGGACATATATAATGTTCGGGCGGGAATAGCTACAATTATCGAAAAATGTAGAAATAAGGCTGGTCGCGTGAAACTGCACACAGTAGCATCTTATTCAAAAGAGAAGATCGACGCAAAGCGACTGAACAAAGACACTTATGTTGGCGTTGATAATCTTCTCCCTAATCTAGGTGGAAAACGCATGTCCGAATTCCGCCCAACGACCAGAACAGTAACTGCATATCATCCCAAAAACATATTACTTTCCAATATCCGCCCTTATTTGAAGAAAGCATGGCTTGCTGACAATCATGGCGGCGCTTCTGGTGATGTACTGGTCCTGGTGGTCGATGAGGGACAGGCCCTCCCCGAATATGTTTTTGCTCTGGTTTCCACAGATCAATTCTTTGATTATGAAATGCAGAATATCGGCAGTAATGTAAAAATGCCCAGGGCAGACAAGGGAAAGGTTTTAGACTACTTCATCCCTCTGCTTCCGCTTGATGAACAAAAGGAAATTGTGGCAACAATCAAGCAAAAGGAGAAGAAAATTACCGAATTAAGCAAGCAATTAGATGCCATAAAGGCAAATAAGAAAGCGTGCCAAAAGAAAATCTGTTGGTAAATTAAATGCACAGGTTTAAATCATCAATCACAAAGTCTCGTTCACCTCGCTATTTTTTAGAGTGGCAAGCAGTGCATATGTATCCACATATGCACTGCTTTGAAATTCGGTCATTTCGGATTTCAAAAATTAATTGGTGAACCAAAACCCCTGAATGATTTTTCAAAATCTGCGGCGCTCCTTCAGGCATTTCACCCCACGAACATATCAATGTCGGAAATAGACAAGCTGGGGTGAAAACACATATTGAGGGCGTAGGCGATCAGGCGGCCGGCGTCCTTCACATACTTGTCGATGTCCCGGGGGGTGACGATCAGCCCGCCCCCGGCGTCCACCACCGTGGGGACCCCCACCGCCAGCACCGGGACCCCCAGGTTCTGCGCCGACAGCTCCGCCCGGTCGTTCCCTACCCCGGAGCCGGGGATGATGCCCGTGTTGGTCAGCTGCACGGTGCGGCACAGCCGCTCCGAGGACCGGGCCGCCAGCGCGTCCACCACCACGATGGCGGCGGGGGAGATGGACCCGGCGATGGCCCGGATCAGCTCGGCGCTCTCCATGCCCGTGGTGCCCAGCACCCCGGTCTGGCACACGCTCACCGGCCGAAACAGGGCGAAGTCCTCCGGCATCTGCTCCTTCAGGTGCCGGGTGGCCAGGGTGACGGCGGCGGTCTCCGGCCCCACGGCGTCGGGGGTGATGGCGCCGTTTCCAAGACCCGCCACCAGCACCCCGTCCTCCGGCGCCAGGGGCAGCAGCTGCCCCATGCAGGCGGCCAGCAGCTCCACCGCCCGGGGGAAGGAGTCCTCCTCCCGGCGGAAAAAGCTGTCCAGGTCCACGGTGAGATAGCGGCCGATTGGTTTACATAATGCAGACGACCCGGCCTCGTCCAGCACCTCCACATCTGTCACGGTGAAGCCGTCCCGTTCATACTGCCGGCTCTTGACGCCGTCGAGTTCGCCGCCGTTCTGGGGCAGTTCCTCGGCGGCCAGGTCGGTGCGGCAGCCTACCATTTCCATCCCTCCCAAGGGTTTTGTCCTTATTCTTGCCAAAAATTGAAAAAAATACTTGCAATTCCCGAAAAGTCTTGATATAATCACCATCTGCGGACATCATGTTCAGACTTTATCAGGGAGGTGCGAGTGAATGCCGAACATCAAGTCATCGGCCAAGCGGGATGCGCTTCAGAAAGCGGCCAACGCCAAGAACAAGGCGGAAAGATCCGCGCTGAAGACCGAGCTGAAGAAATTTGACGCGGCCGTTGCGGCCGGCGACGGAAAAGAGGCTGCTGAGACCTATAAAGCTGCCGTGAAGTCCGTTGACAAGGCTGCCGCTAAGGGACTGATCCACAAGAACAACGCGGCCCACAAGAAATCCGCCATGGCCAAGAAGCTCAACGGCGTTTCGGAGAAGTAAGCTCCGCGAAAACCGAAAAAGCACCGCCCGGCTCCCCAGCCGGGCGGCTTTTTTGCTCCCATTCCCCCGCCTCTTTGCATTGACGCTGGCGGCCGGGGGTGATAGAATGGGAGGGAAAAACAGGGACAGGGAGGACGCCATGAAAACCAAGAAAGACCCTGCGCCGTCCGCGGCCCAGCCGGGCCGGAAAAAGCGGCGCAGACGCCATTTTTCCTCCATTTGGCTGCGGCTGCTGCTGTTGGTGGTGGCGCTGGTCGGCGTGGGCGCCGCGCTGTACTCGGCCCTTCGCCTGATGGGCGGCACCGGCCTGGCGGCGGAGACGGCCACCCCCACCCCGCGGCCCACTGCCACGGCCAAGCCCACCCCCGCCCCCACCCCGGTGCCCACCCCGCAGCTGCCGGACGTGGACGTGACCAGCTGGGAACTGCGCCTGGTCCGGGACGGCTCCCCGCTGGAGGACGGCTTCGTGCCCGAGCAGCTGACGGACGTGGGCGACGGGCAGACCATGGACGGCCGGGTGGCCCCGGCGATGCTGGAGATGCTCGCCGCCGCGCGGGAGGCGGGCAACCCGGTGTGGGTCTGCTCCGGCTACCGCAGCTATGACACCCAGGTGATCATCTACCAGCGGCACATCGACCAGTACACCGCCGAGGGCATGACCGAGGAGGAGGCCCACGCAAAGACGCGGCTCGCGGTCAATCCCCCGGGGTGCAGCGAACACCAGTCCGGCCTGTGTGCCGACGTGCTGGAGAGTTCCTCTCAGCCCATGGAGCCGTACATCGGCGGCTCGGGGCTGATGCTGTGGCTGGAGGAGCATTGCGCCGAGTACGGCTTCGTGGTCCGCTACCCGGACGGGAAGACCCCCATCACCGGGGTGGAGTACGAGCCGTGGCACCTGCGGTATGTGGGCAAGGAGGCCGCGGCGTACATGATGGAGCATGGGCTGTGTCTGGAGGAATTTCTGGCACTGTATGAGGAATAGAGACAGGAGAGACGCATGAACGCACCCGAGACAAGAACCAGACGGCCCGCCCCCCGGCGCCGGGGACCGTCCCCCGCCGGGCGGCTGCTGGTGCTGCTGCTGGTGCTGGGCGGCGCGGTGGCGCTGCTGGCCGGGCTGTTCCGGCTGGTGAGCCCCGGGGCCGGCCCGGCCCAGGCCCAGGTCACCCCCACCGCCATCCCCACGGTGAGCCCGGAGCCAACGCCCCCGCTGCCGGCGGTGGACCTGAACAGCTGGGAACTGCGGCTGGTGGACATCGATCACCCCCTGGGGGAGGACTTCGTGCCGCCCAGCCTGACCTATATCGCCGACGGGCAGCAGGTGGACAGCCGGGTGGCGACGATGCTGAACCGGCTGATCAACGACGCGAAAAACGCGGGCTATACCATCTATTTCTGCTCCGGCTACCGGGATTATGCCACGCAGCTGTCCATCTACCAGCGGCACATCGACCAGTACACCGCCGAGGGCATGACCCAGGAGGAGGCCAAGGCCAAGACGCTCCTGGCGGTCCAGTACCCCGGGTGCAGCGAACACCAGTCCGGCCTGTGCGCCGACATCCTGGAGTCCAGCGACCAGAAGATGATCCCGGAGATCGGCGGCTCGGGGCTGATGCTGTGGCTGGAGCAGCACTGCGCCGAGTACGGCTATGTGATCCGCTATCCCAAGGACAAGACGGCCATCACCACCATCGAGTATGAGCCGTGGCACCTGCGGTATGTGGGCAAGGAGGCCGCGGCGTACATGATGGAGAACGGCCTGTGCCTGGAGGAGTTCCTGGCGCTGTACGACGCCGGCTCGGTGGGATGAGGGGCGCCATGAGGCCGCTGGCCCTGCTTTTGGCGGGCCTGGCGCTGCTGCTGGCCCCGGCCTGTCCCATCCTGGCGGACGGGGAGACAGCGGGGACCGCGCTGGTGAACACCTTTTCCCAGGCCCCGTCGATAGAGACGACCGCCGAGAACGTGCTGGTGGTGGACCGGGACTCCGGGCAGGCGCTCTATGAGAAAAACGCGGCGGCGCGGCTCTACCCCGCCTCCACCACCAAGCTGATGACGGCGCTGTGCGCCGTGGAGATGACGGAGGACCTGGACGGCGAGACGGTCACCGTGCGCCAGGAGGTGCTGGACCAGCTGCCGGACAACAAAAACTCCCTGGCAGGACTGAAGGCCGGGGAGGAGTTGACCATGCGGCAGCTGCTGTACTGCCTGCTGCTGCCCTCCGGCAACGACGCGGCCCTTGTCATTGCCAACGCCCTTGCGGACAGCGAGAGCGCCTTCGCCTGGATCATGAACCAGCGGGCGGTGGAGCTGGGCTGCACGGACACCTATTTCGTCAACGCCCACGGCCTGGCCGGCCAGGAGCAGTACACCACCGCCTGGGACCTGGCCCGCATCGCCGAGGCGTTTTTGGCCCGGCCGGAGCTGGTCGAGATCGCCGGGGCGCTGGAGTACACCTTCTCCACGAATAAGAGGGAGGACGTGACCGTCCGCAGCTCCGACCTGCTGCTGGACCCGGAGAGCGATCTCTACGAGCCGACGGTGGTGTGCGGCAAGACTGGGACCGTGTCGCTGGGGGCCTGCTACGTCTCCGCGGCGGAGAAGGATGGCCTGCGTACCCTCTGCGTGGTGGCCGGGGTCCCGCCCCGGGACCGGTACGGCAATTTCGCCACCCCCAACCCGGCGCTGGCCGAGGGGCGGAAGTTCATCAGATGGGCCAACGAGACCTTCGCCCGGGTGACGCTGTACGACGGCCGGGAGAATATCCCCGTGGCCCTGGAGGGCACGGCCCGGTACGCCCTGGCCGCCCTGGACGGCCCGGTCACCGCCGTTCTGCCCAAGGCGCAGGCCGCCGCGGTGACGCGCCGGGTGGAGGTGGCGGAGGGCGTGCAGGCGCCCCAGCCCGCGGGGGCCGAGGTGGGCGCCGTCACCTGGTACTGCGGCGAGGAACCGGTGGGCCAGGGGCTGCCCCTGGTGCTTGTCCGCGGCACGTCGCCGCTGCCGCCCTGGGCGGGCACCGCCATGTGGACGGCGCTGGTGCTGCTGGCGGCGCTGTCGGTGCTGTGGCGGTTTCTGCACCGCCGGCGCCGGGCGCGGTGGGCGGCGGAGCGGGTGGCCCTGGTCATCCAGGAGCATGAGCGGGACGCCGCCCCGCCGGAGGACGAGGAATAAAAAACGAGGGCCTGCTGCCGACGCAGCAGGCCCTTATTCTGTGTTTTACAAAGACCCGAGATAGCCCTCCAGGATCAGGGCCGCCGCCACCGCGTCCACGGTGGCCTTATGCTTTTTCTCCCGTTTCCCGTTCTCCCGCAAGATGCGGTGGGCGTCCACGGTGGTGCGCCGCTCGTCCCACAGGACCACGGCGCAGCCCCGCTGCTCCAGCAGCGCCTTCAGCGCCCGGGACTTCTCCGCCCGGGGACCCTCCGTGCCGTCCATGTTCCTTGGAAGGCCCAGCACCAGGGGGGAAGCGCCCCGCGCGCCGGCCTCGGCCGCCAGCCGGTCCGCCAGCTTTTCGGCGTCCCACTCGGCGATGACGAAAGTCTCCCCCGCCAGCATCCCCAGCGCATCGGACACCGCCACGCCGGTGCGGGCGTCGCCGTAATCAATGGCCATCACTCTCATAAATATCTACACCTTATCCTTCCGCCCGGATCACGCCCAGCCGGTATAGCTGCCGGGCCAGGGGCGCCAGGGCGGGGATGACCACCGTCTTGACCACCGCCATGCCCAGCTCGTCGGGAACGCGGTAGACGAACCATCCCCAATAGGTACGGCTGCCGTAGAGTTGGGACACCCAGAGGGTGTTCAGCAGCAGCCCCACCGCGAAGCAGGCGAAGGCCACCGGCACGATCACGTTGGGCCACAGCTGCAGCCGCTCCCGGTTGGGGAAGCGGGCGGAGCCCATGTACAGAAACAGCCCGTACCCCGCGCCCATCAGCGCGCCGCAGACGGAAAAGCCCGGGTGGTAAGGCCCGAAGGGGAACAGCAGCGCCCCGATCATGTCCCCCAGGCCGCCCACCAGGGCGCCTCCCAGGGGGCCGTAGAGCATACCGCCCATCACCACAGGCACGAAGGAGAAGCCGATCTTCAGAAACGGCGTCTGGATGGACAGGAAGCGGTTCAGCACCACCTCCAGCGCCACCAAAATAGCCAGGTGGCAGATGCTTCGCAGGGATAGTTTTTTCATATTCGGTTACCTCCAGCGGAATGCGGGACGGCCACCGCAGGCATTGGCGAGGGGAGCGCGGAATGGAAAGAGATTTTCCGCCTGCCCTTCGCCGCCGTTTCGTCCGGGGGACAACTTCCCGTCCCCCCGGCACTGGCCGCCGCCTTCCGGCGGCGTGACGCGGCCGACCCTACTCTGTCCCACCGAGCATACCACACTTGCCCGCCCTTGGCAACGGCGAAAAACGCCCCGGGCGGTCATAATTATAATAGGTATAAAAAGATACACAAAGAAATTGAAAAAACAGGTTGCATTTTCTCCCCTGTCGTGATAAGATAACTTTTACCTGCCGTCCGGACGGGTCGAACCGTTGTGGCCGGAATAGGGAGGCAATTTGACAAGGAGGTGCCGAAAATATGGCAGCAGACGCAAGGATCAAGGTCGTACTGC